>CAXMST010000127.1:0-3078 GCA_964196325.1 uncultured Acidimicrobiia bacterium | reverse complement strand
GCGATGCGCTCCTCGATCCGGGCGGCCGCGAGCCCGACCTCCCGTTCGCGCTCGCTTCGCAGATCGCCTGAGGCCGCTGATCGAGCTGATCCGGGTGCTTGCCCCGCCGAGGCGGGAGTGACCCGAAGCTCGAGCTCCGCGACGAACTCCGCGATCGCCTCGCGGGCACGCCTCATGCGGCGTTCGGCCTCTCCTTCGGGGTCCTGGGTCTCCATGGCTGCACGCTTTAACAGGTCCCAGACCGCGATCGCCCGGTCAGCGCGCCGTTTGGTCGCCGAGTCCCAGGGCCGGACCTGAGATCGAGGGCCCAGCTCGCCCCTGGCACGAGTCCCCGGCGCGGGGCGCGATCCGATCGCGGCGCGAATCCGAGCCGCGCCCGGGGGTGGCCCAGAGCCTGCCCCTCATAAGATTCTGGACTGAGCGCCCGACGGCCCCCGGCCCGCGGCTGACGGCGTTCGGCGGGAGCCGCTCAGCCCTCGTCGACGTCCTTGCCGGCCGCGAGGTAGGCGGCGAGGGCGGCGGCGGCGATGACCGCGACCGCCGCGGCCCGTAGCTGCGGCCGGCGGCGAGCGAGGAACCGGGCGACCGTGATCCGCCCAACGAGTTCGTAGAACATCTTCATGGCAGCAACCTAGCTGATCGAGTCCGCCTCGGCGGGGCCCGACGGCCCGCCCCCGAGCTCGTGGCGGGAGCGGTGCGCCAGCCGGGTCTGCAGCGTGAACAGCTCGATGAAGCCCGGGCTCGCCGCTTGGCTGAACTCGCCCCCGGACTGGTCGAAGCCGGCGAGCTGTTGGTCGTAGAGGGCGTAGGGGCTGCTCCGTCCCACGACGACCGCCGAGCCCTTGTACAGCTTCAGCGTGATCTCCCCGGTCACGTAGCGATTGGCCGCGAGCATGTAGGCATCGAGGTCCTCGCGCAGCGGCTCCTGCCAGAGTCCGGCGTAGCAGAGGTAGGCCCACTTGCGATCGAGCGTGTGCTTGAACTCGTTCTGATGAATGGTCGAGACGAGCTTCTCGAGATCGCGGTGCGCCGTGAGCAGGATCGTCGCTGCGGGGACCTCGTAGATGTCGCGGACCTTGAGCCCAACGATCCGATCCTCGATGTGGTCGACGATCCCGACCCCGTGGCGGCAGCCAAGCTTGGCGACGGCGTCGATCAGATCGACCGGCGCCAGCTCCTCCCCGTTGACCGAGACCGGCGTCCCGCGATCGAAGCCGATCCGTGCTAGCTCGGCCTCGTCGGGGGCCCGCTCGGGTGGGGTCACGAGCTGGAACAGGTCATCGGGAGCCGGCTGCGACAGATCCTCGACGCTGCGGCCCTCCGAGGATCTCCCCCACAGGTTGTCGTCGATCGAGTATGGCGGCGCCGCGGTGCCGCCGGAGACGGGGATCCCATGCTCGCGGGCGTAGGCGATCTCCTCCTCCCTGCCCATCTGCCAGTCGCGAACCGGGGCCAGCAGCTTGATCTCAGGCGCGAGCGTGGCCACCGTCGCCTCGATCCGCACCTGGTCGTTGCCCTTTCCGGTGCAGCCGTGAGCGATCGTGCCGCAGCCGAGCTTGCGGGCCGCCTCGACCGCCAGCCTCGCGATCAGCGGCCGACCGAGTGCCGTCGACAGGGGATAACCGCCGCCGTACAGCGCGTTGGCCCGGATCGCCGGCAACACGTAATCGTTGGCGAACTCCTCCCGCGCGTCGACCAGCACCGCCTGCACCGCCCCCAGGTCGCGTGCCTTGCCGGTGACCACGTCGTAGTCCTCGGCGGGCTGACCCAGGTCGATGGTCAGGGTCGCCACCTCCGCCCCGTACTGCTGCTGGATCCAGTGCACCATCACACTGGTGTCGAGTCCACCCGAGTAGAGCAGCAGGACGCGGCCCACGGCCTCGGGGTCGGCCTCGTAGGAGGTGGTCGGGGGGCTGGGACGTTGCTCGGCCAAGAGCGGCAGTCTGCCACGCACAAGGCCGCTTGGCCCCCGCCGCGGTCGAGTCCCTGCCAACGCGCCGGGCCGAGCGGTCCGATCCGCCGTGATTGAGAGGCGCAACGAGTGACCCGCATCCTCGCCGTCGTGCTCGTCACGGCTGGCATCGTGATGCTGATCGACGCCGGTCTGACCCTGGCTTGAAAGGAGCCGGTCAGCGCCGTCTACAGCAGCATTCAGCAGCGCCAGGCGGAGTCCCAGTTCGAGGATCTGCGCGAGAGCTTCCTCGCCGCTGAAGCTGTCGACGGCCCGAGCCGACCAGCGCCGCAGCAGTCGAGCAGCGGGTCAAGCAACTGGCCGATCGACTCGCATCAGAGCTCGTCGAGGGCGAGGGAATCGGCCGCATCGAGGCACCGTCGATGAAAGCGGACTACGCGGTCCTGGAGGGCACCGGTGCTGGCCGCCTGCCATTCGCTCTACAGCGCCGACGAGCGCTGCGCGTTCTTCGCTGACCTGGCGGCGGTCGAGCTGGCGAGGAGCTGAGCCGGCGCCCGCTCAACCGTCGAGCGCCAGCGCCTCGTAGGTTGCGCGGATCCCTTGCTCGAGCTCGGTGCTGGCGTTCCAACCGAGCTTCGTCGCCGCCAGGGCCGGATCCAGTGCGGTCTTGCTCAGCTCCCCCAGTCGCGCCGACTCGTGCTCGATCACGGGCTCGACCCCGGCGGCGGCTCCCACGACCGCTGCCAGTTCGAGCACCGAGGTCTGCAGCCCGGTCCCGATATTGAACGGACCGTCCAGGTCGGCGCCGCCGCTCGCTAGGGCCTCCCCGGCCCCGAGCAGCGCCTCGACGACGTCGCTCACGTACACGTAGTCGCGGGTCTGCAGCCCGTCCCCAAAGGCGGTCAGGGGCCTGCCCTCGCGCAGGCGCCCGCAGAAGATCGCCACGACGCCGGCCTCCCCGTGTGGGTCTTGGCGGGGTCCGTAGACGTTGGCCAAGCGCAGCACCAGAGTCGGCAAGCCGTGCAGCACGCGGTACAGACGCATGTAGGTCTCGCCCGCCAGCTTGCTCGCGCCGTAGGCCGACTCCGGCAGGGCCGGGGTTGATTCGTCGAAGGGCAGGGACCGGTCGCGGCCCTCCCCGTACATCGCCCCACCGGTCGAAGTGA
>CAXMST010000126.1:0-4469 GCA_964196325.1 uncultured Acidimicrobiia bacterium | reverse complement strand
ACTTCACATGTCCACTTCATTCGCCGAACTCGGCGTATCAGCCCCGGTCGCAGACGCTCTGCGCAGCCGCGGCATCACCAGTCCGTTTCCCGTCCAAAAGCTCGTAATCGAGGATGTTCTGGAGGGCACCGACGTGCTCGTCCAGTCGCCAACCGGCTCGGGCAAGACCTTTGCCTTCGGCGTCCCGATCGTCGAGCGGCTCGACTCCAACGGGCCTAAGCCCGCCGCGCTCGTGCTTGCGCCGACCCGGGAGCTCGCCTCCCAGATCGTTGACGAGCTGCAATCGATCTGCCACGCCCGAGCGCTGAAGATCGCCGCCGTCTACGGCGGGGTCGGGATCAACCCACAGATCAAGGCGGTGCGCAAGGCGCACATCGTCGTCGCCACCCCCGGCCGGCTCGAGGATCTGATCCAGCGCCGCGCAATCGACCTCGGCAAGATCCGGGTGCTCGTGCTAGATGAGGCCGACAGGATGCTCGACATGGGCTTCAAGCCGCCCGTCGATCGGATCGTCTCGATGCTGCCGCGCAAGCGCCAGACACTGTTCTTCTCGGCGACGCTCGAGGGAGCGGCCGGCAAGCTCGCCGCCGAGTACACCTACCAGCCGCGGACGCACGTTCACGCCCCGGACACGAAGTTCCTGGCTGAGATCAGCCATCGCTTCACCTCGATCAGCTCGCCGGGCGGCAAGCTCGACAGCCTGCTCGGGGAGCTCAAGGGCGACGACAGCGGTCGCACCCTGGTATTCGTTCGGACCAAGCGTGGCGCCGATCGTCTCGTGCAGAAAATGAAGCGCGAGGGTGTCAAGACGCTCGCCATGCACGGGAACAAATCGCAGTCACAGCGCCAGAAGGCGCTGGCGCGGTTCGAACGAGGCGAGCTGCAGGCGTTGGTTGCCACCGACGTCGCGGCACGCGGCATCGATGTCGCTGAGATCACGCACGTGATCAACTTCGATATGCCTGAAGACGCCGATACCTACACCCACCGGGTCGGTCGCACCGGTCGTGCCGGCGCGACCGGTGAGGCGGTCAGCTTCGTGCTCGCCGACCAGCGCGGCGAGATGCGCAGCATCGCCAAGGCGATCGGCCAGCTCGATGCCTTCCACGCGGGGGTCGGCTCAGGAGCCGGCGACGGCGACGGCAATCGCAACGGCAACGGCGGCCGTCCGCGAAGCCAGTCCGGCAAGGCCAAGCGCCACTCGGCTCAGGGTGGAAACCGGGGCCGCCAGCATCGCCAGGGTGGCGGCTCGAGCAACGGTCGCTCGGGCGGAAAGCACCGCAGCAAGCACCGCGGTCAGGGCTCCCGCCAGCGCTGAGCTCCGAGCGGCCAGGTGGTGCTGGCCATCCTCGACCAGAGCTTGTCGATCTGACCTCGGCTTGAACCTGGGATGATCCCTCGATGACCGAGGGCCGAGACCAGGAGTCCGGGGAGGCCACAGCGCCGCCCGCTCACCGCGGGGCGGCGCTCGCCGTTGCGATGCTGGCGATCGGGACGACCTGGAACGTCGGCAACATGGGTGGCGTCGTAGGCGAGCTGGGCGATGCGTTCGATATTTCGCTGAGCACCATCGGGCTCCTGTCGGGAACGGTGCTGCTGGGCGTATCGGCGGTCGGGGCGTTGATCGCGCCGGTCGTCTCCGAGCGCATCGGGATCGTCCGGACCATGGTCCTGGCGCTGGTCCTCTGTGCCGTCGGCAATCTGCTGTTCGCCGTCAGCTCGGGCGTTGCCTTGCTCGCGGCTGGCCGCGCGCTCGCCGGCCTCGGACTCGGGCTCGCGGTCGTGCCGGGCCCGGTCTACGCGCGTGCCACCGGCGGTGTCAAGCGGGTTGCGCTGTTCGGAGCCGCGGTTCAGCTGGGGATAGCCGGCGGCCTGGCCCTGAGCTCGCTGCTCGGCGATGCGGGAGTGAGTTGGCGGGTGGTATTCCTGATCTCGGCGGCGATTCCGTTGCTCGGCCTCCCGTTGTTGATCGGGCGCCAAGCGCCGAGCTACACCCGCAGCGCCAAGGGGGGCTTCCTGCGCCTTGCGATGCGTAGCCCTCGCGTTTGGCGACTGAGCGCGCTGTTCCTTTCGATCTTCTCGGTGCCGCTGATCCTCGGCTCTTGGCTGGTCCACTACCTGAGCGTCGACAACGGTCTCAGCGTGACAACCGCTGGCATCCTCGCATTCGTGATGTTCGGCGTCTCGGCCGCCGCACGCTTCGTTGGCGGGACGCTGTCCGAACGTGGCTTCAGCCCACTGCTGCTGGCCGGCGGGGCAGCCTGGATCGCCGCTGTCGGTTTGGCGATTCTGGCGCTCGACGACTCGCTGGTGCTGGCTGCGATCGCCGTGGTTGCCGCAGGGGTCGGCTTCGCGCTTCCCTACGGTCCGAGCATCGTTCGTGCTGAGGCACTGTTCCCAAGTGAGCCGACTGAGCCCGTCTCGATGATGACCACGATCGCGGTGATCGTGCCGGTGCCGCTGGTGCCTTGGATCGGCTCGCTGCTCGACGCCGGCGATGGTACGGCCGTGTTCCTGGGCCTGGCGGCGTTTGTGGCGATCGCCGGGCTGCTCAATGTCCGGCCCGTCGCGGGCGCCCTGCGCTGAGCGCCCTAGGCCAAGCGTGCCGTCGCGCGGGCGATGATCGCCCGGGCGAGCCGCGCGGCGGCGCCGGGCGCCCGGACGAAGTAGAGGTTGGGCTCGATCGCCTCGAGCTCCAGCAACACCGGTTCGCCGTCGTCACCGGCCAGCATGTCGACGCGGGCGATCAACGGCGCCCTGCCGAAGCGATCGGCGATATAGGCAACCATGCGCTCCGTGAGGGCGAGCTCGGCGGGGTCGGCCGTTCCCTCCTCGACCAGATCGGGGTGGTACATAGCCTCCGCCACCCCCAGGCGGTCGCCCTCGCGGACCGGCGCCACCTCGTCGGCGCGGAGCACGGGCCGCTTGCGCAAAGTGTGGCTGACCTCGCCGGCGAATGTGACCACCGCGGTCTCGCCGGCCGTCTCGACCGAGGAGACGAACGGTTGCACCATCGCCGTGCCGCCCGCCTCCGTTATGCGCTTGATCAGAGCCGCGCCGGCCGCGGCCGAGCCCGGTCCGAAGCGCCCGGTGTTGCGGGCCCCGGCCGAGATCGCCGGCTTGATCACGACCTCGGCCTCGATCGGCGGCGGCGCCTGACCCCGGCCGACGTAGGTGGTCGCGACAACCGGCAGCCCGGCCTCCCCGAGGTCGGCCAGGTAGCGTTTGTCGCTGTTCCAGCGGATCAGCTCCGGCGCGTTCTCGAGCCGCTCACCGACACGATCGGTCCAGGCGAGAAAGTCCTGATACCGAGAGGTGTAGTCCCAGGGCGACTTCGCGTAGACGAGATCGAAGCCGGCCCACTCGATCGATCCCTCGCTCCAGGGGGCGTAGGCCACCTCCGCGCCGAGATCCTCGAGTGCGGCGATCAGCTCCCGGTCATCCGGGAACTCGGGCGGCATGCCCTCGAAGGTCGCGATCGCGATCCGCATTGCGGAATCTTATGCGGCCCCGAGCTCAGGCTGAGCAGGCGGAGATGTAGGGCTCCATCAGCCCCCGCCATCCCTGCTGGTTCCTTCGCCGCAGCTCCTCACCCTCCGCGCCGAGGCGCTCAAAGCCGCTGTGATTGACGGTCACGCAGGTGCCGTCGTCATCGGGCGCAAAGGAGATCTCGACCTTGGTCGCCTGCTCCCGGGGCCCGTAGATGTGCCATAGGTAGCCGAGCCGAGCCGGCGGGTCCCAATCCAGAACCTCGCCCCAGTTGTGCTCCTCCCCGGAACCGGCGCGCTCGTAGATCCGCCCGCCGACGCGAGGCTCGATCGTGACTGCCTCCGGAGCGCCCGAGCGCGAGTGTCCGGCGGGCCACCAGCTCGAGGTGCGTTCGGTGAAGACCTTGAACGCGTGGCCCGGGTCGCAGGTCAGGCTGAAGCTCAGGACCAAGGGCTGGGCGCCGGTCACTCGCGCTCCGATCGGTCGGTGTTCTCGGCCAGCAGGCGAAACCGCCCGAACGCCTCGCCCCAGACCTCGGCCAGGTAGGCTCGCACCACCTCGACACCCTCGTCGTGGAGCGAGTACAGGCGCCGCGTGCCCTCTGCTTGGGCGGAGACCAGTCCCGCGTCGCTGAGCAGGCGCAGGTGTCGCGAGACGGCCGGGCGGGAGATCGGCAGCTGCTCGGCCAGCTCGCCGACAGAGCGCGGGCCGTCCCCGAGGAGCTGAACGATCGCCTGGCGATTGCCGTCGCCGAGCGCCTCGAAGGGGTCCACGCTGAGTTCGTTGAGCGGTTCAGAGCCCATCGGGGCATGGTACCCGTAACCTTCGAGCTACGGTAACCTATGGGTTACAGATGGCAAGCGCCCGAGCACCCGGGTACGACCCGAGGAGCTGACTTGAAGCACTACGAGGCCGGCGCGGAGATCTCCGCGGACCCCGAGCGGGTTTGGGAGATCCTCACCGATGGCGACGGCTACCAG
>CAXMST010000125.1:0-10379 GCA_964196325.1 uncultured Acidimicrobiia bacterium | reverse complement strand
TACCGAAACGATCGTGGCTGCGCAGTCGAGGCGGATGCTCGTTGGCCTGCATGCCCCACTCGATCGTCTCCGCGCGTCCGGCGATCTCGCCGACCTCGCTGATCGAGGCCCGGGCCCAGGCGGCGCCCTCACGGTCAACCGCCTCGGAGAGGGCCCGGTCGGCGCTCAGCAGGTTGTAGTCCTGCAGCGGCGGCGACTGGTTGGTGACCGCGTGGGTCGCAGGCTCTTCGGCGCCGCGGTGCACGGCAACGCTTCCCTCCGCCTTCGTCGTGCTCCTCGCCATCGCCGAATTATCCCAGAGATTGGGCGGAAAGCGGAGGCGCAACCCCGATCCAGCCCCGGTGCCCGTGATAGAACGCAGCGGTCTTGGTCGTGGGGAATCCATGATCAGCGGCGTCTCGATGAGCAGGGTTCAAGGCCACGGTGGCGAGCTCGAGCGGGTCGAGACCTACCGTGGCACAACGGTGCAGATGGGCCTCGCCGAGAAGGTCCGGTTCGAGATCGCGGTCTCCGAGGAGTTCCTCGAGCCGACGGTCGAAGCGCTGAGCAGCGGCGGGCGGACGGGCGAGGTCGGCGACGGGAAAAACTTCGTGCTCGCGCTCGAACGGGTGGTCCGGATCCGCACCGGCGAGACCGACAACGCAGCCGTGACTCCGGTTGGCCGCTGAGTCGATGGAGGGCGTAAACCCCGCAGACACCGCCTGGATGCTGGCGGCGACGGCTTTGGTGATCCTGATGACGCCGGCGCTCGGGCTCTTTTACGCCGGCCTCGTACGGATCACCGGGATCCTCTTCGTCGGCCTGTTCGCCCAGCTCGCATGGAACGACGTTGCCAACGGGTTGATCTACGGTGACGCGAGCCAGCTCGCGTCGCAGGCGCTGGCCGTACTCGTCGCCCCCGCGTACGCATTCGCGGCGACCTTCCTGATTTTGCGGGGGCTCGGCGCGTTGACTCGGCTGCGGGCCAGCGAGCGCGAAGAGGCCTTGGGGATGGACATCGTCCAGCACGGCGAGGAGGCCTACCTCACCGGTGGGGGGGCGATCCTGATCGGCGTCGGCTCCGAGCACGAGCAGGCAACCGCTACCCGCTCGGGCTGAGGGCACCGGCCCGGGGGCTCCCTCCGCCCCGGCCCCTACACCCAACTCCATGAGCGGTTCGGTGGGCGAGGTACTGATCGCGGTTGCAGTGCCGCTGGCAATCGCGATCGGCGCCGGTGTAGTCGCCTCGTTCCGACCCGTCGGCGAGCGCTTGCGCAGCGCTATCCAGCACTTCGCGGGCGGCCTGATCTTCGCCGCGGTCGCGGTCGAGTTGCTGCCCGAGATCCACGGGGCCGAGCCCGTCCCGGTGGCTTTGGGGGCGGCGGCCGGCGTGGCTCTGATGCTGGCCATCCGGGCGCTCGCGGAGCGCTCCGAGCGCAACCCCGAAGCCAACGGCACCGATAGCGGCCGGCGGCTGATCGCGACGATCGGCGTCGACCTGCTGATCGACGGCCTCCTGTTGGGGATCGCCTTCTCGATCGGCAGCGACCAGGGTGTGCTGCTCACGCTCGGACTGACCTTCGAGGTCCTGGCGCTGGCGCTGGTGGTCTCGGGCAAGTTGCATGAGGCCGGCGTCTCCCGCCTAAAGGCCGCCCTGACGCCCGCCGCGCTGGTCCTGCTGCTCGCACTCGGAGCTGTGCTCGGGGTCAGCGCCCTGGGAGGCCTCTCCGGCCCGGCCTTCGCTGCAGTGGTCGGCTTCGGATCAGTGGCCCTGCTCTATCTGGTCGTCGAGGAGCTCCTGACCGAGGCCCACGAGACCCCGGACACGCCGCTGATCACGGCCTCGTTCTTCGGCGGCTTCCTGCTGCTCCTACTGCTCGGCGGCTGAGGCCGGGCCACCAGCGATGCGGGGGCGCGCTGACTACCTCGCTGGGAGTAGCCGGCGCGCCCACGGCCGGGGCGCAGTCGACCCAACCGCCCTCGGGCGGGGCGGCAAACTTGTTGATGAACAGGCTCGCGCCGCCAAGCACGCTGCGCATATCCCGCGCGCCGCGGGCCGCGACTCCCGACCCCTCAGCGGCAGCTTGGGCCGCTGCACTCCTGCAGCCGCGCCGCCTTGGCCTCGAGTCGTGCTGCGAGCTCGGCGTGGGCCGGGTCGGAGCCGAGGTTGACGAGCTCGTCGGGATCGTTCTTCAGGTCGTAGAGCTCGCTCTCCCCAAACGACCAGCGAACGTACTTGTGCCGGGTCGTCCTGACCCCGTAGTAGGGAACGTCGAAGGCGGTGATCGGCGTGGTGAACCTGAACAGCGGCCGCAGGGCCTCGAGCGGTACGTCCCGCTGCTGCAAGCGCTCCGCTCCACGGGCGGCGGGCAGCAGCGAGATCCCGTCCATGACCCGCCCGCCCTCGACGTTCGCCATGTCGAGGATCGTCGCCGCGAGGTCGACGTCGATTGCGCTGCCATCGATGCTCCCGCCGCTCTCCACGCCCGGCCCACGAATCACCGTGGGTACGCGGATCGCGCTTTCGAAGGGCAGATACTTGGAGCTGCGCAGCCGGTGCTCCCCCTGGATATAGCCGTTGTCGGAGTTGAAGATCATGTAGGTGTTGCGTAGCTCACCGGCGCGGCGCAGCTCGCGCAGGATTCGGCCGATCTGATCATCGACCGAGCGCACGGCCCCGAGCCGGCCCCGATAGTTGTCGGCGATCTCCTCGATCTGCTCCTCAGTGAGCTTGGGCTGGTTGCGAATATTCGCGGCCTTGTCGGAGACGTCGGCCTCGTTGAACGAGGGCGGGCGCGGTAGCGGCACGTCGTCGAATGTGTCCCGGTAGCGGGCGGGCGGGCGTGGATCGGGTTCCGGGGCCCCCGGGCGCAATCCTTGGGCGTGGTTGGTGTCCTCGGCATGAGGCCCCGGCGGCGCGTAGTAGAGGAAGAACGGCCGCTTGGAGGGAGCGGAGCGGCGTACGAAGCGCGCCGCGTAACCGCCGTTGGTGTCCATCGTGTAATCGCTGGGCCGCTGGCTGCCGAAGCTGTCGTAGGGCACAAACACCTCGCGGAACAACGCCAGCAAATCCAGGAAGCTCTCTGGCGGCTCCTCGATCGCCCGCCGGGCGAGGTTGAGTTGCTGTTCGGCGTATTCGCGATCGCCCCAGTAGCGGACCTTGCCGTCGATGTTCATCGCGTAGTTGAAGTAGTCGTAGGTCGAGTTGTCGAGCAGCGCCGCCCAGTGGTCCCAACCCGGAGGAATCTCGCGGCGGTCGAGCGCGCCGTACTCATTCAGGTACTTGCCGACCAGCGCGGTCCGGTATCCGGCCTCGTTGAGCCAGGGGCCGAGCGAGTTGCTCTGATTCAGCTCCCCCGGAAGCGAGCTGAACGTGTAGTAGCCGCCGTCGTTGGACTGGAAGTTGCTCAGCACCTGGTGGTTGTGGGAGAACTGACCGGTCAGCAGCGTGGTCCGCGCCGGGCAGCAGAGCGGGTAGGAGTTGAAGAAGTTGGTGAAGTCGGTCCCGCGGCGGAGCAGGTGCCGTCGGACCTTCGGCATGTACTGCAGGTCACCCACCACGGCGTCATCGGCCTGAACCACGATGATGTTCGGGCGAGTCTGCTGCTTCGCCCCGGCCGACTCAACCGGACCCAGAAGCGCAAGCACGCCGAGCGCGACCGCCGCGACCATGATCGGGCTCGTGACGCGGCTGAAGCCATGCCCCCTGCTCCGCTCCCTGCCCATCGCTCTCCTCCCTTGGGCCCTCGAGGGCCGCGATCAACAGGCCGAAGAATAGCCAACCGGCGCAGCCGCCCCGCGAGGGCCAATGGTCACAGCGAAATCGCACCCTCCAGCAACCAGCTGAGCCAGAGCGCGTCGATCAGCAGAACGCCGCCCCACGCATAGCTCGCCGTGCGATCGCCGGTCCGGAGGGCGAGGTAGACGCCGGCGACGCTGAGCAGCAACCCCAGTGGGGGCACGAGGACCGCTGCCACACACCAAAACCAGATCGCCGGACGCTTGAGCAGGAGCACGAACGTCACCGAGACTAGCCGCGCCGGCCGATGCGCGACACTCCGTCCCGGATGATTGATCGTACGAGGGATCCCGAGGGCTGCCCGGCGGCCGATGATGCGTTGCGACGCGTGAGCCCGACGCTGCGCGGGGTTGTGCACCAGTGGGCCTTTGCCGCCGCGCTCGCGGCGGGCTCGGCGCTCGTCCTGCTCGCCCCGGCCGGCGAACCCCGGCTTGCGGGGGCGATCTACGCCCTCTCGCTGGCTGCCGTGCTCGGAACCAGCGCCCTCTACCACCGGGTCAACTGGTCCCGGACCCGGGTACAGAGCTGGATGCGCCGACTCGATCATTCGATGATCTTCCTCCTGATCGCGGGCACGGTCACCCCCTTCGCCTTACTCGTCATGGAGGGCCCTTTTGCGACCGCGCTGCTCGTCGGGGTCTGGTCTGCCGCGGCAGCCGGGATCATCCTCGAACTCGTCTGGGCCGAGGCGCCGCGATGGCTCTCGGCAGCCGTCTATGTGGCCGTCGGCTGGATCGGCGCCGCCGGCTTCCCCGAGATCTGGATCAAGGCGGGGATCGGCGCCGCGGCGCTGGTCGCGACGGGAGGAGTCCTCTACACGGTCGGCGCCGTCGTCTACGCACGCCGGCGCCCGGATCCGATTCCCTCGGTGTTCGGCTTCCACGAGGTCTTCCACGTGCTCGTGGTGGTCGCGGCAGTCGCCCACTTCGCGGCGATCGCGATCTACGCGGTCCCGTCGGGCTGAGGCGCGCCGCTCCAACTCGGGCTCAGCCTGCTCTCAGCCGGCGCACTCCCAGGCGGAAGCACCTGAATCGGCCCAAATCAGGGCGGCGATCCTGGACTGCTCCTTGGGAGAGGCCTCATGAGGCAGGCCCTTGCCGCCGTAGAGCTTCCAGGTCGACGGAAGTATCTGGTAGGCGCCGCCGGCACCGGAGCTCGGATTGAGCGCATCGAAGTTGCCACCCGACTCGCAGAGGACGATGTCGACAGGGATCGCCCAGCCCTTGACCGTGTCACCGACCTGCCGCTCGGCTTCGGCGGCGGAGATCTGCTCGGTCTCCCGGAGCTGACGCTCCCAGCGCCCGATCTGTTCGCGTAGCCCCGCGAGCGCGGCCTCGCGGGACTGCAGGGCACCGGCCAGGGCGGCGGCCTGCGCTGCGGCCTGCGCACGAACTGACGCAATCTGGTCGCGGGCCGTGGCCAGCTCCGCGTTGTGGGCCTGCTGGCTCTCGCGAGCGGTCGCGATCGTCTCGAGCTGCTCAGCCACCTGCGCGCGTAGCTCGAGGGTTCTCTCGATCAGCGCTTCGTCGGCACTCTGGATCCGCTCGAGGTATTCGGCCCGGAGGGCAAGATCGTCGTAGCCATCCGCCCGCAGCAGCACCCCGAGGGCATCCGGCCCTCCCGCCTTGTAGATCGCGACCAGGCGATCGGCGAGTGACGCCACGGAGCGCCGCAGCTTCGAGCGCTTGTCCTCCAGCCGGTCATGAGTTGCGCTCACCTCGGCTGCGAGCTCCGCTGCCCGCCGCTGCCCGCGAGCGAGCGTCGCCGAGAGCTGAGCCTCGCGCTGGGCCGCGGCGCCCGCCTGATCGCGCTTGGCAGCGAGGGCCGCAGTTCGCGCCTCGACCTGGCCGCGCAGACCCTCAGCCTGCCGGCGGGCGTCGTCGGCCCTCGAGCTCAGCCCGGTGATCCCCTGAGCACTCGCCGACTGCGAGGCGGCCGACGCATAGATTGCGAGCGCGGCGACCGTCATTGCCGCAAAGCAGGCGATCCGAAGGATCTTCAGCCCCTCGGGGCGAGCGCGTGGCCGCGGATCAACTGAAGGCCCCATAGCCGGGGGCAGGTTAGCGAGCTATTAGTGTTGGATTAGCGAGCTACTCGCAGCCGGCTGGGCTGCAACGCGGCTTGCACGGCGCCCCAACGCACCGCCGCGCAGACGCTCGACCGACGTCGGGGTCTCACCGACTGCCCCCCCCCGGCTACGGCGTCGTATTGCTCCTTCGTACCGCCAATAAACCGGTGCACGATCGCGCTCGCCAACCTCGCTCCTTCCCTTTGGTTGTCGCCCCGATCCCGCGGCCGAGACTACCCCTCGCAAACGTGATCATCCTGCCCGGCCGGTGAGATCGCGATTGCAAGATCGATCAACGCCAGCTCGGAGTTGGGTGGTCCGATCAGCGAAATCCCGACGGGCAACCCGCCCACCTCGCCGCCGGGCACGGCGAGTTGGGGCAGGCCTGAGACGTTGGCCGGGGCGGTGAGCTGCATGACGCGGGAACGCCAGTCGGTCAGCTCACCCTCAGGGGTGTCCTTGCGAGGCGGAACGGTCGGACAGCTCGGAAGCACGATCAACCTGTCGTCCCGGACGAGCTCGCGGACCCTGCGCCCGAACGCGTCGCACGATCGCCGCGCTTGCGAGGCCTGCTCGCCGGTGATCTTCCGGGCGGCCTGCATTCGCTGCTCCACCCCTGGCCCGAACTCCGGCTCGACTCGCTCCACCCAGTCACCGAACACGCCCCAGATCTCGTGGGCCTGCACGGTCCGGACGGCCTCGGCCCAGCCCGCGAGCCCTCGCTCGCTGATCGCGGCCTGCTCGGGCGCGAGCTCCTCTCGCAGGGGAGCCGCGCGCTGCTCGAGCACCTCGCGGACTGCGGGGTCGGCGAGCGCCCACGCATCCTCGGGGAGAGCGACTCCCTTCCAGGCCGGTGTGAACCCTCCCGGGTCGAGCAGGACCTCGTAGGTTGCCCCCAGGAGATGCGGGTCGGCCGCCAGGGCGCCCACGGTGTCGAACGAGGGCGCCAGCGGTAGCACGCCCGCCGCGGGCGTGCTCCCATGAGTCGGCCGCAGCCCCCAGAGGCCACAGAGCGCTGCCGGCGTCCGGATCGAACCGGTGGTATCGGTCCCAAGGGCGATCTCGACCAGGCCGCCCGCCACCGCCGCCGCCGACCCGCTCGACGAGCCGCCTGGCAGCCGGTCGGGCGCGCGCGGGTTGGTTGGGGTGCCGTAGTGCGCGTTGCGGCCACTGATGCTGTAGGTGAGCTCGTCACAGCGCGCCTTCCCAACCAGGGTCGCGCCGGCCCCGAGCAGACGCTCGACCGCAACGGCGGTCGCGGTTGCCGGCTCGTGCGAGGCGAGCCAGTCTGGATTCCCGGCGCAGCAGACGTGCCCGGCCACGTCGAAGACATCCTTCGCGGCGAATTCCGTCCCCGACAGAGGGCCCTCGCCCGCCGGCTCCACCCGGACCGCGTCGTGGCTGCAGATAGCGCCGAGCTCGTCTGGGTCCACCATCGACGACGCAGCTTCCCACAGCCGCCGCGTCTAGCGGTGGGGCGCCTGCCGGGGCCAGCGGACTCCGGGTGGCTACCCAGGGTTGGTGGCGGCGACGATCCAGACCGACCCGCGGCCGACTACCGAGCCGTCAGGCTGCTGCCAGGCGGCGTAGTGGTTGCCGAGGGCCTCAGCTATCTCCGGCCGACGGCTCTCGCCGTGCTCTCCGTTGAGGCGGATCAGCTCGGCGCCGGGTCCGATCGCGAGCAGGGCTTCGATCGCCTCATCCAGGTCCTTGCCCATGTAGTAGTCGAAGTCGCGCTGGAGCAACTCGACCTCCTCGAAGCCGGCGGCCTCGAGAATGCCGCGGCAGGTCTCGGGATTGCCCAGGGAGAACGGTCCGGGCCCGCAGGTGTCTGCTTCGTACTCTTCGGGGCGCGAGAGGAACCGCTGGACCACCTCTTCGGTCTCGACCCAGAATGGGCTCTCGGTCTTGCGACGCCAGCAGACCTTGCGAAGCTTGCCGCCGGGCTTCAGGGCCCCGCGGATCGTGCGCATGGCAGGGACGGGCGCGGCAAAGAACTGCGTCCCCATGCGCGAGAAGGCGTAGTCGCAGGTCGGCTCCCACTCCGCGGTCTGCGCATCGGCGAGCTCGAAGTCGACGTTTTCGACACCCGCCTCGGCCGCCTCGCGGCGCGCGTCCTCGACGAAGCGGGGCGAAGAGTCGGTGCCGAGCGCGAATCCGTCCGGTCCAACGAGCTCAGCGAGTCGTTGAGTCGTATCGCCGAACCCGCAGCCGATATCGATGCAGCGCCCCCCCTCAGGTGGGGGAAAGCGATCGAAGACCTGCTCGGTGATCTCGCCCAGCGCGCCCACGAAGATCATGCGGTTCTTCTTCCAGCGCTCGTACAGCACGGTATCCCAGGCCCGTACGGCCTCCTGGTTCGCTGGTGCTGTTGCTCCCACGGGTTGCATTGGCTTCTGTGGCGGGAGCCTAACACCGCAGGTCGGTAAGTGTGGCCGCTACGGCAGGTGACTCTTTTGCAGACCCGCTACCAGCGAGTAGTTCGGATCAACCATGTTGCCGACGTACAGCGATCCCGCCTGGGTCAGCAACTGGTAGGCGTCGAGCGGGTCGAAGTCGTAGTCGTCCGCCAGCCAGCGCACCAGTTCGACGTAGGCGATCCGCGCCGCGTCCTCCATCGGACGGGCGCTACCGACAGCCATGAGCTTGTCGGGTGACTCGATCCGCGGCCACTCGATCGCCTTCCCCTTGATCAGGTCGAAGCTCAGCACCGCGCGCCCGCTGATCTCGAGCGCGACGCCGCAAACCTCGCCGTCACCTTGGGCCCCGTGCATGTCACCCGTGTAGAACAGGGCGCCCTCGACGTTGACCGGCAGGTAGAGCGTGTTTCCGGGGCAGGTGTCGCGCACGTCCATGTTGCCCCCATGGCGGTGCGGGGTCAGGGCCGAGAGGGCCTCGATCTCCGGTGCGGTGCCCATCGTGCCGAGGAACGGCCGCCACGGGATCCGGAAGCGGTCCTCGTAGTTGAAGACGCCGTCCGCCAGCTGGTAGAAGTAGATCCGCTCGGGCAGCGGCTCGTGCAGCAGTCGGGTCGCGTCGGTGCCGGTGAGCCCACCGAAGAAGGGCACGAAGGCGCTGACCGCCCAGTCGCGGGTCGGCTCCAGCTCCTCGATCTTCACCGCCAGGGTGTCGCCCGGCTCGGCCCCCTCCACGAAGATCGGCCCGGTCTGAGGGTTGAGCTGAGTTCCAAGCACCTTGCTGGGGAGGTGCTCCGGCTCGCTGATCCGCCCGCCGAACGCGTCCTCGGTATAGATCGCAACCGTCTCGCCAGGGACTACGGTGGCCTGTGGCTCGATGTAGGGGGAGAAGACGAAATGGTGCGGGCCTTCCTGGCGGATCTCGCGGATCTCCGGTGAGTTGGGGGTCGCGGCTGGCGCCATGTGGGCTCCTTCGGGGCCTCGGCCGCTCGATCAGCGGTCGTTGTCGTGGCTGTTCTCCAGCTTAGCCCGGTCCCCTTGCGGCGGGCGGCGAGACCACGAAACTCGAAGCTCTTGACCGTCTTCAGCTTGCGGCTCAACACGGTCGCTGAGGCACTTTCACGGATCGAGAAGCCACAGGGGCCAACGCGGATCGGTATTCCCGAGCTGCTCGGCGATGTACCGAGTTGTCTACGCTGCGGGCCTATGGCGATACTGCCGAGCCGACCGAACGGGCGACCGCTTGTGCGCGTGCCGAAGTGGGTGCGTGACTACATGCTGCGGAACGAACCTCCAAGGGACCGCAACAAGTGGGAGCGCTACGCGCTGCCCGAGGACATGACCGGGCTGTCGTTCCTCGATGTCGGCTGCTGGGAGGGCGTGAACTGCGCGGAGGCGATGCGCCGAGGTGCCGAGCACGTCGTCGGGCTCGACATCTGCACCTCCGACGAGCTGCGCCGCAACGTCGACAAGTTCGGATTCGAGTTCGTGCAGATGGATGTGCTCTCCGAAAAGTGGCTGGAGCTGAACACCTATGACGTCGTGCTCTGCTCGGGGGTGCTCTACCACGTCGAGAACGTCGTCTCGCTGCTGCTCCGGCTGCGCAAGGTGGCCGTGAACCTGCTGGTGCTGGAGACCGCGACGCGGGAGATGGGCGTCGAGGAGCCGGTGCTGATGCTGAAGGCCGGCGACCACGACGACGCCAACCTCTCCAACTGGTGGGTGCCGAACAAGCCCGCCGTCTACGAACTGCTGCGGCTCTGCGGGTTCGAGAACGTCAGGCCGGTCTGGGAGCGGGAGCGCCCCGTAGGCTCGCGGCTCTGCGTGCACGCTGACGCGACCGGCAAGATCCCCTACGACCGGATCCTGCCCCGCAAGCCAGAGGCGATGAGCCTGTTCGGCGGCCACCGCTCGTTCGAGTGAGATCGCCGGCTGTCGGGCCGGAGCGAGGGCGCCAGTCGCCGAGGCCGGGGTGTCGATGTGTCCCGGGGCGTCCGATGCGTCCATCCCGTCCCCGGTCGTGGACTCTCTGGACGCATAGGGCGCAGCAGTCGGTACCACCGCGGTACCAGGCCATCGCCCGGCTGGGAGCGGCACGGGCCGGGTAGTCTCCGCG
>CAXMST010000124.1:0-11003 GCA_964196325.1 uncultured Acidimicrobiia bacterium | reverse complement strand
GCCCTGGCCTACCGGCGCTCGCGGGCGTTCAAGGAGACCTTGGATCGCCACGCCGCCCGCCAGATCCTCACCCCGCCCTACACGCCACGCTGGAACGGCAAGGTCGAGCGCTTCATCCAGACGCTGAAGCGGGAGTGGGCTTACGCCCACTTCTGGCCCTCCTCACCGGAGCGGGCAAAGGCCCTAGCATCCTTTGTTCGCTACTACAACCGGCGAAGGCCCCACAGTTCCTTGGGCGACCGGCCGCCGATCAGCCGTGTTCACAACGTCTGTGGGTAGGACAGCTAGCGGCGCATTCACCCGGAGGTCGTAGATTCGGCATAGGCTTGCCCCGCGACCAGCCCGCCCCGCCGTGCTTGAGATGCTTCTCATCCCCCTGACCGCCGCAATTGTGGCTCTGATCACCGTCAGCTTCCTCTGGAGAAGGGAGCGGCACCGCGCTGAGCGCCTGGAGACAGAGCTGGCGGAGGAGCGCGCGAGGCGGCCGGGCGAGGGCCTAGCGCTAGCGCCGTTGAAGGCGGTGCTTCAGGCTGCGACGCGAGTCCGGGACGAAGGTCTTGGCGAAGTGCTGCGGAGTTCGTTCGAGGAGCTCGCGGGCTGGGCTGAGGATGCGGAGCCTG
The DNA here is from genome assembly GCA_964196325.1 of uncultured Acidimicrobiia bacterium. Lineage (GTDB taxonomy): Bacteria > Actinomycetota > Thermoleophilia > Solirubrobacterales > 70-9 > CAXMST01. The sequence continues at coordinate 10,383 of CAXMST010000124.1, read as the reverse complement.
AGTTGCGCCAGCTCGCGGCCCGCGACGGCACGGTGACGATCTTGTTCTCGGATATCGAGGACTCAACCGCGCTCAACGAACAGCTCGGCGACAAGTCCTGGCTCAAGACCGTCGGCGCCCATGATCAGATCGTTCGCAACTGTGCTGGCAAGCACGGCGGACAGGTCGTCAAGTCGCAGGGCGACGGATTCATGATCGCCTTCGCTAGCGCCGAGGACGCGGTCCGCGCGGCAATTGAGATTCAGCGCGCGCTTGCCTCCGGGCCGCGTCGCCTCCGGGGCGGGCCGATCATGGTCCGGATCGGCGTCCACACGGGCCCGGCGCTCGAGAAGGGCGGGGACCTCTTCGGTCGCAACGTCGCGCTCGCAGCGCGGGTTGCGGACCAGGCCTCCGGTGGCGAGATCCTGGTCACCGCCAAGGTGAGCGAGGCAGCCGCCGAGGCCGACGATCTCGTTTTCACCGACCCCCGCGAGGTTGAGCTCAAAGGCCTTGTCGGTAGCCATACCCTCCTCGCGGTCGGGTTGTAGGACAGCTGAGCGGCGAAGCGACTCTTGAGCTCGGAGGTTGAGCTTGAGGGTGCCACCGGCCTTGGGAGGATGGTGCGCCCAAGCGGTGTTGGCGACATCCTGGCCCGTCTCTATGCCGATTGACGGGCCAGTTGGGAGGTCGGTCCACCATCTCGATGTGCCAATCAGAGTGCGGCGGCTCGCCCGATGACGCTCACCTCGCCCCCCCCGCGTGGGGGTCGATGCACGATAACGGAGGCTAGGTGAAGCAAACGGCACTTTGCGGTCGAGTTCGGCCGCTATGCGGTAGCTGGGGCCGAGCGGGTCCTGATCGGTCGCCGAATCCGCGGGGTGGTGCAGATCTTCGACGCGCCGGCCGCGGGCGGCCGGCGCTACCTGGTCGATTCGGGAATCGAGTCGAAGCGGGAGCTGGCCGCCCTCATCCGCGACTACAAGCGTCGCGCCGAGGCCCAGGGACGCTGCCCGATCGGGACGGGGCTGATCGCAATGCCGATCGCGTGGGGCAGCATGTCGCGAATCGCCTGGCCCAGCAGCTACCTCCCCCGGCTATCCCGTGTCCGCATGCAGGCAGCCGGCAGCGGGCGGGGCGTCGGGATGCACATCGCCGCGCGAGACTACAGCCAATCAGGCGGGGCATCCGGTTCCCGGCTTCCTCGATGTCCTCGAGGAGCGAGGGTCAATCAAACCGCGGTCCGTTCGGCTAGGGTCCCCAGACCCTGACCTCGGCCTGAGCTAGCCTCAACCCACTTCTGGGGGCCCCACGAATCAGAAAGGCGTAAATCAAAATCGATCTATTCGGACTGAAGGACCACGAGAAGCAGCACAAGGATCTCGAAAGCCACGTGCGACGGCTCGTCGAGCAGGTCGCCCAGTTGACGATCGATCTCGGGGAGACGCGGATGCAGCTGCGCAAGCTCGGGCTCGAGGTCGAGGGCAAGGTCTCGGCCGACGAGATCGACCCGGCGCTGGTTGGATTGAACGAGGGCATCACGCGGGCACGCGAGCAGCTCGGTGAGACCCAGGAGGCCGCCGAGGAGTCCTGGGACCAGCTCAGCAACGAGCTCGACAACGCCGTAACCGACCTGCGCAAGCAGTTCGACTAGCGCCGGCGCAGCGGCACGGGAGATGGGTGGACGCGGATCCACGTAAGGATGCGTAGGCCGCAGCTAGCGCGAGCCGCGCTGGACTCGAGAGCGAGCCGCCGTTTGAGGATCGGCGTGATTTCGACGAGGCGAAGGGCGGCTTCATCGCCCCGCTTCCCGACGGCTGAGTACCAGTCTCGGAGACCTCGACCCATTAGCATGGGCCGGCCTTGCCGCTGACCATCGCCCAGACCGACCAGGTGGTCTCCGACAGTCTCACGACCGCCGACTGGCTCATAGCGGCAACGGTCCTGGTCGGCTCGGTGATCGCCGCACAGATCGTAAGGCGGCTCGTCGCGAGGGCGGTCGAGGGGCAGGGCGCGGAGAAGCGGATCGCGCGGGCGGTTGGGCGCTGGGTTTCCTACGCGATCGTCCTCGGCGGCGTGGTCAGCTTCCTGGTCATCCTCGGGGTACGGCTCGGACCACTGCTCACGGCGTTTGCGGCGTTCGGGGTTGCGATCGCCTTCGCCCTCCAGGACGACCTGCGCAATCTCTGGTCGGGAATCCAGATCCAGACCCGACGGCCGTTCAAGCTCGGGGACGAGATCGCAACCGGGGAGTGGGAGGGCACCGTGGAGGCGGTGACCCTGCGCGCCACCACCGTACGGACCCGCGACGGAAAGCACGTCTTGATCCCGAACTCCAGTGTGATGCTGCGAGGGATCGACAACCGTACGGTCACCCCCACGGGCCGCACCACGCTCACGGTGGGCGTCGCCTACGACACCGATCTCAAGCGCGCCCAGCGGATGCTGGTCGACGCGCTTGGGGAGGTCGAGGAGGTCGAGGGTGCGCCGGAGCCGACGGCCTTCGTGGAGGAGTTCGGCGAGTCGACGATCAACTTTGCGGTCCGCTTCTGGCACGAGGCCGAGACGCCGGAGATGTGGAGGGCACGGAGCGCTGCAGCGATCGCGATCAAGGAAGCGCTCGACGCCGCCGAGATCGAGATGGCGTTCCCGCAGCGCACGGTGTGGATCCAGAATGGACCTGGTCGAAGTGACCGTCGGCGCGAGAGCTGAGACTCCCTCGGGGACCGGCCTCCGTGGCCCGGCTCGGGTTGCAGGCTTGGCCGGGCTGGCGTTCGTCGTCTCTTCGTTGTCGGCTTCACAGCCCTCAACACCGTGCCGGGTCCGTCGGCGCCTACATCGTGCCGTTCTCGGCGACCGCGTTTCTGTGGTTCATTGCCGCACTCCGCACCCCTCTGGTCGATCCCAACGAGCAACGCAGCGAGACCTTCTCCAGGGTCCAGCTGGCGGCGGGGATCCTGTTCGTCGCCGGGGCATTCGTCGCCGCAGCGCCGGCCAGCGCAGCTGCCACGAGCATTGAGTTCTTCGACTCATCGGAGACCGACCCCGCGCTGCTTCGCCAACTCCCGCAGCTCGGGTACTCGGTCATGTTCGTGTTCACGATCCGCATGGCGGGGATGTTCATCGCGGTGACGTCCCGACTCGGCCGATGGCTGCTTCCCGGCTGGCTGACGGTGATCGGGTACCTGCTCGCCGCCGTGCTCCTTTTGACGGTCTCGTTCTCCGCGCTGATCGCGCTCGTCTTCCCGGCCTGGGTGGTCGTGCTGTGCGCCTGGCTTCTGCTTGGCCGTGAGCGTCGAGGCGCCGAGGCAGTCATCCTCAGCCACCACGGAAACCTCGAGCACGGCTCACCGGTCGTGCCGGCTACGCGCGAGGCGACCCTGGTCCACATGATGGACAACCTCGGGGGCAAGCTCGGCAGCTTCGACCGGATCGAGCGCAGCCTCGCCGACGGAGAGTCCTGGTCGGGCTTCGACTGCGCGATCGACGGCGCCGCCTACTTCCGCGACCGCGCGGCCTGAGCGCCGCAGCAGCCGGCCGCCTCAGCTCTGGTCGGCTTCGGCCTCGCCCGCGCCCGAAGCACCCGAGACGGTGCGCCGGCCGGGCTCGCGCACCGCGTCCTCATGCGTCTCCTTGAGCGCGGCTTCGTCCTCGTCGAGGCCCTCCGCGTGCTTGCCGTAGCGCTCGGATAGCGGGCCGGCGGTGATCCCGTGGGCGAGGACGCTCAGCGTCACGGTCACCGCCATCGCGGTGACGAGCAGATCGAGCCCGGCCAGATCGGCCTCTTCCTCGATGATCACCAGCACGAGGATGATCGAGGCGAGCCCGCGCGGCCCAAACCAGCCAACGAACGCGATTGAGGCCCGGTCGAGGTCCCTGCCGATCATCGAGATCGCCACGGGCAGCATCCGGATCAGGGTCAGGCTGAGCACCGCGTATAAGGCGATCTGCCACGTCAGGTCCCCGAAGGCGTCGAGGACCAGGACGGCGCCGAAGATGAAGAACACGGCGAGGCTCAGCGCCTCGCCAATGTCGATCGCGAAGTCGAGGTCGCGCTCGATCGGATCAGCGTAGATCTGACCCACCGCAATGCCCGCTACGAACGCGGCGATGAATCCGCTGCCGTCGAGCTCGCCTGCGGCGGCCCAGGCGAGCAGCGCCAGCGCGGGGACCGCGAGCTGGCGGAACTTGGCCACCGCCCAATCACGTCGCACCGCCTCGCGCGCCAGCCAGCCGCCGGCGACCCCGACCACGAGCCCGACCAAGATGCCGAGGCCGATCTGCTTGAGCGCGAACTCGGCCCAAAAGCCCGCGGACCCCCCCTCCTCCGTGCCCGCCAGGGCGAGGAACAGGAACAGGAGCGGCACCGCGATCCCATCGTTGAGCCCGCTCTCGACGTTGAGCGCCTGGCGGATCCGCACCGGGACTCGCGGATTGCTGACCACGGCCGAGCCAAGCGAAGCGTCGGTCGGGGCGAGGATCACCGCGATCAGCGCCGCCTCCCAGAACTCGAGGTCGGTGAGCAGCAGCAGCGCTGCCGCAGCTCCGGCGACGATCGTCAGCGGCAGCCCGATGCCGAGCAGCCGCCCCGGCAGGCTCCCGATCTGACTGACGTCGATCCGCTGGGCGTCGATGAAGAGGAGGATCACCAGTGCGATCTCGGCGATCAGCAGCGTCAGCTCCTGGTCGAAGTTCAGGTCGACCAGCCCGATCACGTCCTCGCCGAGCAGGACCCCGGCGGCGACGAAGACCATCGGCGCCGAGACGTTCCAGCCCTCTAGGCGCCGCGAGGCGAGGCTGTAGAGGAAGACCAGCGCCAGGACGACGATCGCCGTGGTCATCGGTTGCGCTACTCCCGATTCGGGCTGCGGCGCAGCCGCTTCGCCGCATCGACCGCGTCCTCGACGCTCTCGTAGCGCTCGGCGTCCTCGACGTCCTCCTCGCGGCGCATCCGCCGGATCATGTCGCGCACCGGCCCCTTGACGCGCGCCATCAGCACGGTGACCCCCTGCTCCTCGAGCTCAGTTCTCAGCTCGTCGAGGATCTCCGCCGCGGTCAGGTCGACGTCCGCGATCCCCTCGCAGTCGAGCACCACGGCGTACGGCTCGGGGTCGGCCTCTCGGACCAGGCGGCGGACCTCGTCGCGGAAGAAGGTGGCATTGGCGAAGTAGAGCTCGTAGTCGAAGCGGATCACGATCACGCCCGGCTCGGTCTCGGCCTCGGGGCGTCGCTCGAGGTCGTAGTAGCGCTCCTCGGCCTTGCCGAGGACGGAGACCCGCGGTCGCGTCGCCCTGTAGATCAGCGCCACCAGCGAGAAGCCGACGGCGATCAGCACCCCCTCGAGCACCCCGAGGACGAGGACGCCCATCATCGCGATCAACGCCGCCCAGAAGCTGGTTCGATCGAGCGCCCAGAGCTTGGTGAACCGGCGGAAGTCGATCAGGTGCCAGACGGCGCCGATAACGATCGCCCCGAGTGCTGCCTCGGGCAGGTTCTTGAACAGCGGGGTGAGGACGAGGAGCGTGACGATGATCAGCAGGGCGGCGGCAAGGCTCGAAATCTGGGTTTTGGCGCCGGCGCCGTCGGCGGCCGCCGTCCGCGAGAGGCTGCCGTCGACCGAGAACGCGCCGCTGAACCCGGCGCCGATGTTCGAGGCCCCGACCGCGATCAGCTCCTGGTTTCCATCGATCTCATAGCCGTGCTTGGCGGCGAAGGAACGGGCGGCGCTGATCGAGTCCGCAAAGGCGACCAGCGCCAGGCCGAGTGCGCCGGGGACCAGGACGGCGAACTGCTCCCACGAGACGCCGGCGGGCCAGCCCAGCGACGGCAGGCCGGACGGGATGTCACCGACGATCGCGACGTCCTCGGCCTTGTTCAGGTCGAAGATCGAGACGAGCCCGATCCCGAGCACGAGCAGGACCAGGGCCCCGGGGACCTTGGGTGCGAACCGGTGCAGCGCCAGGTCCAGCGCCAGCAGGCCACCGCCGAGGACCAGGGCCGTGGTGTTGGTATCGCCGAGGTGCTTGATGATCTCGACGGCGTCCTCGAAGAAGTTGCCGCCCTCGATCTCGATCCCGAAGATCTTCGGGAGCTGGCCCATCGCGATCACCAGCGCGGCACCGATGATGAAGCCGTCGAGCACCGGTCGCGAGAGGAAGTCCGCCATGAAGCCGAGCTTCGCGAGCCCGGCGAGGACGAGGATGCCGCCGACCATCAGCGCGAGGAAGGCGCTGAGGACGAGAAACTCCTCCTCCTTGGCGCCGCCGGCGACGCCGGCGACCGTCGTTGCGGAGAGGATCGCGACGGTCGAGCTCGGACCGACGCTCAGCTGGCGCGAGCTGCCGAAGATCGCGTAGAGGATCAGCGGCAGGATCGCCGCGTACAGCCCCGCCTCCTCCGGCACCCCGGCGAGCGAGGCGTAGGCCATCCCCTCGGGGACGAGGATCGCCCAGATCGTCAGCCCGGCGATGATGTCGAACCGAATCCATCGGGCCTCGTAGCCCGGCAGCCAGTTGACGATCGGGAAGATCCGACCGAGCCCGCTCGGTCGCTCCGCCGGCGCTCTAGCGGCCTCCATCAGCTGCGATCCGATTCGTTCACATGCGCCCGCCCGTCGGCCTCGTGCTCATCCTGGTCGGTGTCAGCGGCCGGCACTTGTGAGCACCGTCTCCCGCACCCAGGCGGGGATCTCCGCCTCGCTGAGCCCGGCGATCTCCCCGCCCCGCTTGTCGGCCGGGGGCGGCGAGGGCCAGTGCAGTAGGTCCGTCTCGGCGAGGCGGTTGACGATCTGCTCCGGGGTGACGTTGATCACCGTCAGGTCCTAGGCGAGCACGACCGGGCCGTCGTAGGTGTTCCGCAGCAGCTCGAAGAACGGATCGACCGTGTCATCGTCGAGGAAGTAGTGGTAGGCGACGGCGAGCGTCGGCTCGGCGATCTGGCAGAGCTCCCCGAAGCGCTCACCGGTGGTGTGCAGGGCAACGATCGACTCGGTCGTCTCGACCGGGATCCCGGCCTTGCGCGAGAAGGTCCCCGCGTCGAGGCACGCCTCGTGCATCAAGAGCTCGGCACGTGCCCGCTCTTGCTCTCGTTGTGCCAGAGGGCGGCCTTGTACATGTGCTCGCAGAACGCGGCCGTGCCCATCTCGGGGGTGTATCCCGACGGGCCCCAGACGTGCAGCGGGGTGTTCCGCGCCCAGCCCATCGCGTCGTAGATCACGTGTAGGTCGCCGACATGGTCGAGGTGCAGGTGGGTGAGGAAGACCTTGTCGAGCTCGGCCGGGGAGATCCCGAGGCTCCAGAGGTTCTGGACGGCGCCGCCGCCGACGTCGAAGACGAACTTGTCGCCGTTGCCAAGCTCGATCAGGCCACGAGGTGGCGGCCTGCGCGCGGCGGACGATCGGGTTCCCGGAGCCGCAGCAGGTGAGCCGGATCTCGTCCGCCCCCAGCTCCTCTTGACCGGGCCGGAAGATCTCGGGGTACCGGCGCAACTCGGCCGCCTCGTCCTTGACGACCACCGAATCGCTCGTCAGGGCCCGGCCGGTCACCGGCAGCGGCAGCCCACGCGGGGTCTCAGTCGGTCCTTCGATCACTCGCTGGCCGTTGATCATCCTTACCGCTCCTCTCGATCGCTCTCCTGGTCGACGTCAAGCGCGACGGCTCTGAGCTTGCGTTCAACTATAGACACTGACTAGAATACCTGCACGACGACCCCGCCCACCGTGTGATGGAGACCGACTCGGGTCAAGAACAGCAGGATTGGAGCCCGCCCCGGGGCCGGGAGGCTGTGCGCGATGCGCTGATCACCGCGACCGAGCGGCTCTGCGCGGAGCGCTCACCCGGGCAGGTGTCGGTTCGAGAGATCGCTGGCCAGGCCGGCGTCAACCACGGCCAGATCCAGCACTACTTCGGTTCGAAGCTGGCGCTGATCGCGGCGACCATGGAGCGAATCGAAGCAGAGTTGATCGATCGAATCGCCAGTGGGGCCGCGATTGAGTTATCGGGCTTCATCGACTTCGTCAGCGACCGACCAGCGTTCACGCGCATGATTGCCTGGGTCATTCTCGAGGGTAGGGACGACAGCGTCTTCGAGGATCTGTGGTTCGGCAAGGCGCTGAGCGAACGGCTGCGGGCGGCGGGTCGGCCCGAGGAGGAGGCGCAGGCTCTCGCGACGCAGATCATGGTCCTCGCCGGCGGGTGGGCGCTGTTCCGGCCGGCGATTGCCACGGCCACCGGGCTCGATGCCGACGGCGTCGGGCTGGCCCAGAAGTCGCTCCAACGACTAGCCGAGTCACTTGTCGGGAACCCCTGCGAGGCTCCCGGTAGAGCCGGCGGCGGCCCGGCCTCCGCCCGCCGAGCCGGGGCTGGCTCGGACTAGGTCGCCTCGCCCTGCTCCGCCGCCTCGTCGAGTTCCTTCTTGAGCTCGTCGGCGTCGGCGTCGATCTGCTCCTGGAGGATCTTGGTGGCGCGCTCAGCCGCCTTCTCGAGCTGCTCCTCGAGCTTCGACTCGCCGATCACGACGATCGCGGCCTGGCCCACCCTGAGCGACTCACCGAAGTCCTTGAGCTCGCCCCGAGACATGCCCTTGCGCAGGTGGCCGATGACGCCGCCAGCGGTGCCGCCGACGACCGCGCCGGCGATGATGGAGGGCGGGAACAGGATGCCGACCAAAGCGCCGACCCCGATCCCGGTCCAGGCCCCGTGCTGGGTCGGCTTCTCGGTCTTGTGGACGCGGACCTTGTCGCCGTCGTTCTCGATCACAGCGGCGTCGAAGGTGCCGATCGCCCCGGCCGCGTGCAGGTCGAAGACGGCGTCGTAGTCGTAGACGGCGTCAGCGACCGTGTCGTAGAGGGCGGCGTAGACGAATACAGGTTTGTCAGCCATTTTGGGTGCCTTTCGGTGGGCCCCGGAGGGCCCTGCTCGGTCGGGGGATACGCACTCGGATCCTACCGCCAGTCTATGCACTGGCTAGAGATCGTGCGCCGAGACCGTCGGGCGGTTGGCCTCCTGCCCCTTTCTGTGGCCCGAGGGCCCATGCCATAGCACCGGCCCGCGGGCCGCCGACCATCGCCCAGACCTCCCTCACGGGCCGATCTCCGTGGTCTGGCCTCGGACGTACCGGCTGGTCAGCCGCTATGCGCTCTGGGGCCGGTTCGTTTTGTTGGGCCTTGTGTTGGTGGGCTTCGCCGATGCCGTTCTCGGTCCATCCTTGCTGGCGCGCCGACTTCCGCCAAGCCCTTTTCGGGCTTCTCGCTGGCACGCACCGATTGTGGAACTAGCACGCCGATGGCCTGGTATTGGGGGCTCTTCGCCCTGAGCGGAGGTCTGGAGGTCTGGAGGTCTGTGCGTCTAGCCCTCACCGACGTTCAGGTCGTCCTCGGTCAGCCCGTGGGCGTCCATGAACGGCTCCATCCAGCCCTGGTTGACGTCGTCGACGTCGAGGCGGCCATCGAGGGTGAACTTCGAGTACTCGGACTCCCGTGAGCGGTCAGGCGCCAATGCCTCGCCCGGGCCCTCGACCTCCCAGTCAGCGTCAGGTGAGACGGCCATCCGCTCGGTTACGGCGTCGCGGGTGATGTTCCAGGTCATCAGATCGGTCGCCATCGAGAGCGGCCCGTCGTAGGACTCGCGGATCCCGTCGTAGATGTCGTAGCGGGTGTCCGCGTCGTTGAAGAAGTGATAGGCGACCGCGTGCCGCGGCTTGACCATGCTCATGACCTTGCCGAACGACTGGGCGGAGGTGTGGAAGAGCAGGTTGATCCGCAGCGCCAGCTGTGGCGGTTGGTTGTACTTGTCCATCATCTGCTCCGAGGTCATGAAGCACTCGTGGTTTGCCCAGTCGGCCCCCTGCGCGTATTCCGGATACCAAACGTTCGGCGCCGTATCGCCGCCGACCACGACCTTGAAGTCGTTCCACTCGAGTGAGTAGCTGATCGGCCCGTCCCCGGCGTGGATGCATGGCCAGGATCGAACCGTGACCCCGTTCTGCTCGTAGACGACCTCGTTCAGGCCCTGGTAGTCAAACTCATGAATGGTGATCTCTCCCGGCTTCGGGGCGATCGTCACGGCCCGGGTCATGTAGTCCCAGTTGTAGGCCTTGAGCATATGCTCGACGGCGTAGCTCGTGCCCATGTCCTCGCGGGCTCCGCTCGGCCCCCAGACCTCGAGCGGGGAGGTGCGGCCCGCGGTCCAGCCGCCCGCCCAGAGCGAGCCCAGATCGCCCCAGTGGTCGGTGTGCAGATGTGTCAGGAAGACCTTGGTCAGGAAGTCCGACGGGATCATCAGCGACTGGATGTTCGCCATCGAGCCGCTGCCGATGTCGAAGACGAACTTGTCGCCGTTCCCCAGCTCGACCACGAACGAGGTCGCCATTGTCCAGACCAATCGGGCGACCGCTAATGATGACCACGCC
>CAXMST010000123.1:0-41928 GCA_964196325.1 uncultured Acidimicrobiia bacterium | reverse complement strand
CGCGACCCTCGATTTGGTCTCCGTCTGCCTGCCCCTGGCCCAGTCTTCATGGCCGCCGACGTAGACCTCGTCGACCTCGACTGCGCCAGCGAGCCGCTCACGCCCGGGGCGCACCATCGCGACGCGGAAGCGGTGCAGCATCATCCAGGCCGTCCGGTAGCTGCCCAGTCCCATCGCTCGCTGCAGCCCCAGGGCGCTCAGGCCGTGCTTCTGGCTGGTCACGAACCAGGCCGCCGCGAACCAGCTCCGCAGCGGCGTGCGCGTCTTGTCGAAGATCGTGCCCGCCGCCACCGAGGCCTTGACCGAGCAGCCCGCGCAGATCCACCACCGTCCCCCGCCGGTCTGCCATCCGCGCTTCTCACCACACGCCGCGCAGGCGATCCCCTCCGGCCAGCGCAGCCTCTCGAGGTAGCCGGCGCAGGCCGTCTCGTCGGGGAACCAGGCGAGGAACTCGGTCCAGGCGCCCGGGTGCCCCGTTTCGTGCACCTTCGATCCCGCCAGCGTCACCATTGCCGCGGCCGCTAGCTGCCGCTAAGGACATATCCCCCTACGCGCAAAGGAGAAGCGCAGAAACCTCACCGCGGACTACTTAACGTCGCTTCCTCGCTGATCGCTCCAAGCGGAAGCTAGGGGCCAGCCCGCCGGCTGCCCTGCGTCGCCTGGGCCAGGAGACTCAGATCGTCGGCCGCCGTCGAGTCGAGGCCGGCTGAATCGAACGGGAAAGAAGCAACGGGTCGTCGACCGGCGCAGAGGGGTGACTTTTCGACCGGTCTTGACACTCGATATGTGTCGATCTGTCGCACTCCGTGATCGGATCGTTATCGCTCATAGTGCGCGTTCTGATTGTTCAAAGCCGGCTTGGGAGCCGCAGACGCATGAGTGTCAACGAACGCGAGACCTGAGAAACCACCGCGGCGTCCACGATCTCTGCATAGGTCCTCGGTGCGCATCGATGGACCCAGGGATGACTCGCGATCCTTACGGCAAGGACCCGCGATCTCCCGGCCTGACGGTGTCCGCGAGCTTCCAGGTCGACGAGTGGAACATCTCCTCTACCGCGAGGTGCCGGCTCGCTAACCCTTGTTCGTGTGAGTACTCAAGGATCGCGGACAGCGCGGTTCGGTTGGGCTCGATGCCGTAGGGCCAGAAGTTCTCGCCCATCAACTCGCGAGTTGCGTCAGCCTCCTGAGCGAGCCAGGGCAGTGAGCTCATCGCCCACGCCTTCGTCCTCAGGTCGCGGTAATCCTGTTGCTTCGCCCCTGAATAGCCACGGAAGACAGCTTCAGGGAGCCACCGGTTGGCCTCAACCACGTCCGTACGGACGGCAACCGCATGCATGATGGGAAACATCCCGGTCTTCGCAAAGTAGGTGCGTTCGGCGGCGCGGCTGTCGGCGAACAATCGGCGGATCTGGGGATGCCCTTCGGTGAACGCCCTCGGCTCGGCCGCGTGAAAGAGCGCGTCGACCTCGCCGTCAACGATGAGCTCCGACTCATCCTTACCCCCGGTCCCATAGGTGATCTCGACGTTCTCAGAAATCATCTGTTCCTGTGCGGACCGCGCCCCGGCGAGGTCGGCGGATGAGTCTTTGTCGGCGATCACCCACCGGATCTCCTCGGGCTTCACGCCGTACTCGTGCTGCAAGATCCCTCGGATCCATGTGAGGGAGGTCGTCGAGTAGCCGGGGGTCCCGATCTTCTTGCCGCGGAGATCCTCCGGCCGGGATATGCCCCGGTCCTTGCGGATGAAGATACTTTTGTGCCGAAACAGTCGCAGCGGGAAGACCGGGATGAGCGTATAGGCGCGGAAGTCGTCGTTCGCATAAGCCAGCAGGTAGGGCGAGAGACCAACCTCGGTGACGTCTCTCGTACGCGGGCCGTCGAAAACATGCGTGTTCATGTCGCCGATCGACGCCCGCTCAAATCGCACCTCGCAGCCTTCGATCGGCACGCGCCCGCTGCTGAGAGCCTTGACGCGGTCGAACTCGTAGCCGGCGACGGTGATCGTCAACGGGTCATCGGAGCTTTGTGGGGTCACGATCGAACGATCCTAGTCATCCGCGGTGCCGCTATTCCAGTAGGTTGCCGCGCCACCATGCGCTGACGGCTCGATTCGAATGTCGATCCGGATCGATAGATCCTTCCCCGAAGGCGAAGATCAAGGTCACCCTAACCGATCTGGCCGGCAACTCGACCAGCGAGAAGGTCGTCGTCAAGCTGAAGAAGTAGGCGGCGCTCCCCGTCGCCGGAGGCGAGCGGGCAATCGATCGCCGCCGCCCAACCACGGCCCGAGGTGGCCGTTCCGCTTCCGCCTGAAAGGGGCAGCGAGCGGCGGGCTGTTCGAGCCGCCCGAGACGGCGAGTGCCGGAGCGCGACTGGGCGAGGACGCTGCCGGTGGTGCTCCGGTGCCGACAGGCGGGTGCGGGGGGTTCTGGGTCAGGTTCAAGGGGTAACCCCTTAGACCTCAGGCTTGGCGCCTCGGGATACCCCTAGTCGATCTAGGGGGAATCCCGAATTGAAAACGGGCCCGGGCCGGCTTCATGGTGCAGCTCACCACCCCGCTCCCCCCGAGCGGGTCCCCACAGGCACCTAGGAGGCTGGAAGATGACGAACGGACGGAACGGGCTTGCCGCACGTGCAGGCCGCTGGAGCGCCCAGCACCGGTTCAAGGCGATCGCGGGCTGGCTCGCGTTCGTGGTCGCCGCGACGGCGCTCGCGAGCGTCGTCGAGACGCGCACGCTGACCGATGAGGAAGCCGGAGTCGGTGAGTCGCGGGCTGCCGATCAGGCGATCAGCGGGGCCTTCCCCGAGGACAGCACCGAGACCGTCCTGGTCAGCAACCACCGGATCTCGACCGACGACCCGCGCTTCGAGGCGAAGATCGCGAACGTCTCCGCCGAGCTTGCGGCAACCGAGGGCGTGGCTGCGGTCCGCGGCCCCTACCGCGACGGCGGCGCCGGAGTCGCCGAGGACGGCCACTCGGCCCTGATCTCCTTCCAGCTCGACGGCGGCGGAGCCGTTGAGCCCGAGTACACCGAGATCGTCGAGGCGCCGCTGGCGACGGTGGCCGAGCTCGACGATCGCAGCCCCGGCTACTCGATCGCGCAGTTCGGCGAGTCGAGCGCCGAGCGCGCCCTGGACGAGTCTTTCGCCGAGGACTTCCGCCGGGCCGAGGTCAGCTCGATCCCGGTCACGCTGATCATCCTGATCGTGGCCTTCGGCGCCCTGGTCGCGGCGCTGGTGCCGGTTCTCTTGGCGGCAACCGCGGTGATGGCGGCGATCGGCCTGCTCGCGCCGCTCAGCCAGGTCTTTCCCGTCGATGAATCCGCCGCCTCGGTGATCCTCTTGATCGGGCTCGCCGTCGGCGTTGACTACTCCCTGTTCTATCTACGACGCGAGCGCGAGGAGCGCGCCGCGGGCAAGGGCCCCGAGGCCGCCCTGGAGGCGGCGGCCGCAACCTCGGGACGAGCGGTCCTGATCTCAGGGATCACGGTGGCGATCGCGATGGCGGGAATGTTCCTGGCCGGGGATTCCACCTTCACCTCGTTCGCCGCGGGCACGATCCTGGTCGTCGCGATCGCGGTCCTGGGCTCGCTCACCGTCCTCCCGGCGGTCCTCTCGAAGCTCGGGGACCGGATCAATAAGGGCCGGATCCCGTTCCTGCGCCGGCCGGAGGATCGCGCCGGCGAGTCGCGCTTTTGGGGCGCGATCGTCGACCGCGTGATGGCTCACCCCAAGCTCTGGGGTGGTCTCGCGGCGCTGCTGCTGGTCCTGATGGCGATCCCGGCGCTGGGCCTGAAGACGGCCGTTCCGGGGATCGACTCGCTGCCACAGGACCTGCCGGTCGTACAAACCTACAACGAGATCGAGGAGGCGTTCCCCGGCAGCGAGTTCCCGGCCGAGATCGCGATCGAGACCGGCGCCTCCCGCCCCGGGGAGCTCTCCAGCGCGATCGGTGAGCTGCGCGAGCGGACCGCCGAGAGCAACCTGTTCCTGAAGCCCGTCGAGGTCGAGTCGAGCCCCGACGGGAGCGTCGTGCAGGTCGATGTGCCGCTCGCCGGCGACGGCAGCGACGATCGCTCTCAGGCCGCGCTTGATCGGCTCCGGGACGAGATCATTCCCGCGACCGTGGGCGCGGTCCCCGGGGCCGAGGCCAACGTGACCGGCTTCACCGCCGGCTCCGCTGACTTCAACCGGCTGATGGCCGAGCGGATGCCGCTGGTGATCGCCTTCGTGCTCGCGATGGCGTTCCTGCTGCTGCTGGTCACGTTCCGGTCGATCGTGATCCCGCTCAAGGCGATCGTGCTCAACCTGCTCTCGGTCGCCGCCTCCTATGGCGTCGTCGTCTGGATCTTCCAGAACGGCAACCTGGAGTCGCTGATCGGGTTCGAGTCCCACGGCGCGGTCGCCTCATGGCTGCCGATGTTCCTGTTCGTGATCCTGTTCGGGCTCTCGATGGACTACCACGTGTTCATCCTCTCCCGGGTGCGCGAAGCCTATGAGCGCGGAATGAGCACGGAAGACGCGGTGGCGCGGGGGATCAAGTCGACGGCCGGGGTCGTGACCGCCGCCGCGGCAGTGATGATCGCGGTGTTCTCGATCTTCGCGACGCTCTCGGCGCTCGAGTTCAAGCAGTTCGGCGTCGGGCTTGCGGTCGCGATCCTGATCGACGTGACGATCGTGCGCAGCGTACTGCTCCCGGCGGCGATGAAGCTGATCGGCGATTGGAACTGGTACCTACCGCGGCAACTGCAGTGGCTGCCGACGATCGGAACCGAGCACGGACCCGCCCGCGAGACGCCTCCCTCTCCCCGCCGCCCCCGGTCCGAGCTAGGATCGGAGCATGGATGAGAGCATCCAGCCGGGCTGGGTGGTCAGCGTCAACGTCGCCAAGATGCGCTTGATCGAACTCAGCGGACAGACCGTGAAGACCGGGATCTACAAGTACCCGATCGACGGCCGAGTCAAGCTCGCCGACAACCAAGTCGGAGCGGATCGCCAGGGCGACTACGAGGCTCACGGCGGCTACGACAAGGCCGCCTACGCCTATGCCACCGAGGACTATGCCTGGTGGTCCGCGGAGCTCAATAGAGAGCTCGAGCCAGGGGCCTTCGGCGAGAACCTGACGACCGAGGGAGTCGATCTGAGCGGCTCTCTGTGCGGCGACCGCTGGCGACTGGGCAGCGCCTTGCTCGAGGTCTCCGAGCCACGCCTGCCATGCAGCAAGCTCGCCCACAAGATGGGTGACCCAAAGATGGTCAGGCGTTTCGCCAAGGCGAATCGACCCGGCGCCTACCTGCGGATCATCGAAGAGGGCGAGACTGGCAGCGGCGATCAGATCGAGGTCGTCTCTCGCCCCGATCACGAGGTCAGCATGGAGCTGATGAACAGGGCCTACCTGGGCCGGCGCGAGCTGGCCGAGCAGATGCTCGAGGCGGAGGCCCTGTCGGACGGCTGGCGGCGCTGGGCGGAGCAACGCCTGGCCGGCTAATCGATCTAGTCGTCGTCGCGCCGGTTGCGGAGCGCCACGGCAAGAAGATAGATCGCGAGCAGCAGGCCTGCCTGAATCGCGAACATCGCACCTACGTCGATTGCGCCTGCCGCGGCCAGAGCGATCGGCCCGAGCAGGATCCCGATCCCGATCAGGCCGGCCAGCAATACCGCTCTCGCTGCTTCGCTCATTGGGGAAAAGGCTAGCCGCAGCTGAACCGAGTAGCGGCGGCGGCGGCGATAGGCTGCCTGAAGCTTGGCGGTGATCGACAAGATCCTGGAGGGCTTCGGCAACGCAGCGCTGATGGCCTATTAGGTCTTCTGGGCGCTGGTCCTCGGCTTTCTGATCTCCGCGATCGTCCAGGCCTGGGTGCCCCAAGAGTCGATCCGTCGCGGCCTGGCCGGCCGCGGGTTCGGCCCGATCGCCAAGGCCACCGGGCTCGGCGCCGCCTCCTCCTCCTGCTCCTACGCCGCGGTCTCGATCGGGCGCTCGCTGCTCGCCAAGGGCGCCTCGGTCGTCTCATCGTTCAGCTTCATGTTCGCCTCGACCAACCTGGCCTGGGAGCTGGGTCTGGTGCTGAGCGTGCTGAGCGGCTGGCAGTTCGCCGTCGGCGAATACGTCGGCGGCATCGTGATGATCGGCCTGATGGCGCTGATGCTGCGCTTCTTCAGCCCCGGTGATCTCGAGGAGGAGGGCCGCGGGAACGCGATCGCCTCGGTCGAAGAGGGGGGCGAGATGGGAGGCGAGTTCGAGCAGCGCACGTGGCGCGAGCGCTTCACGTCGCTAGACGCCTGGACGGAGGTCGCCGGCAACTTCGTGGCGGACTGGAGGATGCTCTACAAGGAGATCCTGATCGGCTTCCTGCTGGCGGGCTTCATCGGGCTGCTCGGCACCGACTTCTTCAACGCCCTGTTCATCACCGACGCCCCCGCCGCGCTACGCACGATCCAGAACGTGATCGTCGGCCCGATCATCGCCGTGCTCAGCTTCGTCTGCTCGGTCGCAACGTGCCCCTGGCCGCGGTGCTCTGGTCCGGCGGCATCTCGTTTGCCGGGGCGATGGCGTTCATCTTCGCTGACCTGATCGTGCTGCCGATCATCGTGATCTACCGCAAGTACTACGGGACCACGTTCGCGATCCGCCTGGTGGCGCTGATGGTGACGACGATGATCATCGCCGCCTTGATCGTGGATCTGCTGTTCGGCGCCGTCGGCCTGATCCCGGACACGCGACCGAGCACCGAGGACGTGTTCGGCTCCGTCGAGGTCAACTACAAGCTGGCTTTGACGATCATCGGCCTGGGGATCTTCGGCACGCTCTGGTGGCTGGCGAGCCGCTCGCGGCCTGAGGCCGGGCCCGAGCCCGCGGGCGGAACCTAGGCCTCGGGCGGGGCCGGAGACTTCGGCTCCTCGCGCCTTGCCAGTCGCGAGGGCCACCAGATCCGCGGGCCGATGTCGAGCGTTAGAGCCGGGACCAGGACCGAGCGCACCAGGAACGTGTCGAGCAGGACCCCGAAGGCGACGATGAAGCCGAGTTGGGTGAGGAAGACGAGCGGCAGCACCGCCAGCACCGAGAACGTCCCGGCCAGGACGATCCCGGCCGAGGTGATCACGCCGCCCGTCACCGCGAGCCCGCGCAGCATCCCTTCCCTGGTGCCGTGCTTGACCGTCTCCTCCCGGACCCGGGCCATCAGGAAGATGTTGTAGTCGATCCCCAGAGCGACCAGGAAGACGAAGGCGAACAGCGGCAGCCCGGGGTCCGCGCCCGGGAAGTCGAAGATCACATCGCTGACCACGACCCCCACGCCCAAGGCCGCAAAGAAGCTGACCACGACCGTCGCGATCAACAGCAGCGGCGCCGCCAGCGCCCGCAGCAGGACGACGAGGATCAGGGAGACGACGAGCAGCACGAGCGGCACGATCAGCCGCTGGTCGCGGGCCGACGCGGTCCGGATGTCCTCCTCGACCGCCGTCGCGCCTCCGACGAGCACCTCGTCGCCGCCGGCTTCCCCCGCGGCGTCGCGGATCTCGGGAATCAGGGCGAAGGCCTCGGTCGAGTAGGCGTCGGGCTCGAGCGTCGCGTTGAGCAGAACCCCACCGGAGCCCTCAGCCGCGGGCTCGACCGCGGCGACGCCGTCCACCTCGGCTACCGCCCGGGCAACCGGCTCAGCCAAGGCGAGGGCGCCGACCACGATCTCGGTTGGTGCGTTGGCGCCTCCGGGGAATGCCTGCGCGATCAGCTCCTGGCCCGCGACGGCCTCGACGTCCTCGCGGAAGCCGTTCGAGGAGGTGAGGCCGTCGTCGAAGCTGAGCACCCCGGCGGCAAGCACGAGCAGCAGGGCCAGCGATCCGGCCCAGACCCGGCGGGGTCGCAGCGCGATCCGATCACCGAGCTTGCGCCAGGCGCCATGGGTTGCGTCGACGCCCTCGTCGCCCACCCTGGGCACCCGCGGCCAGAAGGCGCCGCGGGGGGCGATTACGAGCAGCGCCGGCAGGAAGGTGAGCATCGACAGCATCGCGGTCGCGATCCCGATCGCCCCGATCGGCCCAAGGCTCGCCGTGGAGTTGAGGTCCGCAAGGCTGAGGCAGAGCAGGGCCGCGATCACGGTCCCGCCGGAGGCGAGGATCGCCGGACCTGCGGTGCGCAGAGCGACCTTCATCGACTCGGCCCGGTTCGGCTGCCGGCGCAGCTCCTCGCGATATCTGGCAATCAGGAGCAGGGCGTAGTCGGTGCCCGCCCCGAGCACGAGGATCGAGAGGATCGCGGAGGACTGGCCGTTGACGGTGACGCCGGCCTCGGTCAAGCCGAAGCCGATCGCCCGCGTTGCGATCTCCGCGAAGCCGACCGCGAGCAGCGGGATCCAGAGCAGCACCGGCGAGCGGTAGATCAGGATCAGGAGGATGAAGACAAGGCCGAAGGCCGCCGCGAACAGGGTCCCGTTGATCGACTCGAAGACCGCGATCGCGTCGGCCGAGTACCCGGCCGGACCAGTCACCGCGACCTGCAGCTCACCCTGCTCGTCGTAGTTGTCGGTGCTGACCAGATCCCGGGTCTGGCTGATCGGGTCCTGAATGTCCTCCGCTTCACCGGTCGCGGTGATGCTGGAGAAGACGAGCGCGCCGCTGCCGTCGGCGGACTCCTCGCCGATCACGAACGGGACGCTGACCCCCTCGACCTCGGCGTTCAGGGTCGCGACGTCGGTCTCGATCCGCTCACGATCGGCGGCCGTCAACCCGCCCTCGCGCTCGTAGACGATCACGATCCCGGCCTGCTCGCCGTCCGTCAGCGCCTCGGTCCGCTCCAGGGCGAGGGTCGACTCGGCGTCCCCGGGCAGATAGGAGGAGGACTCGTTGTTCTCGGCGTCGGTGAACTTGCCCGGCAGGTTGGTCCCGAGGATCGCGAAGATCGCGACCAGCCAGACGCCGACGACGGCGAACCGGGCATGCTTGCCGGTCGGGAAGGTGAGGGCGTTCCCCATCGCCCGGCAAGCTACAGGTGGCGCTGACCCTGACGGCTGACGGTCAGTCGTCAGGGACTAGGATCAGAGCGATGGCAAGTCACCGGATCTGGGCGCCCTGGCGCCTGCGCTACGTCAAGGGCGCGAACAAGAGCGACGACTGCATCTTCTGCAGCAAGCCCGCCGAGCAGGCAGATCGCGAGGCCCTGATCGTGCACCGCGGGGAGCGCTGTTTCGTGATCCTCAACCTGTTTCCCTACACCAACGGTCACCTGCTGGTCGCCCCTTTCGAGCATCTCGGCCGCTTCCAGGAGATCGAGCCGGAGGTGACGGCCGAGATGACTGCGCTGGCCCAGCGCGCGATGACCGTACTCGAGGACGCCTACGAGCCCGAAGGCTTCAACGTCGGCCTGAACCAGGGACGGGTCGCGGGGGCCGGCGTCGAGGGCCACATCCACCTGCACGTCGTCCCGCGCTGGGCCGGTGACAGCAACTACATGCCGGTGCTGGCCGACACAAGGGTTATGCCGCAGTCGCTTGAAGAGAGCTACGACGCACTACTAGGAGGTTTCTGAACGTGAGCGAAGACCGAAAGGGCGGGCCGGGATCGGTCGGCGAGGACATCTTCAAGGCGTATGACATCCGTGGCATCTACGGCCAGCAGATGGACGCCTCGACCAACTACCTGATCGGGCGAGCATTCGCTCGGGTGCTCGCCGAGCTGCGCGCCAAGACCCCTCAGGAGCTGAGCATCGGGCTCGGCCGCGACATGCGGCTGCAGGCCCCGGAGATGGCCGGAGCCGTACGCGAGGGGCTGCTGGCGGAGGGCGCGACCGTCGTCGACATCGGCATGGTCGGCACCGAGATGCTCTATTTCACCGTCGGCGCCAAGCAGCTCGACGGTGGCGCGATGGTCACGGCCTCCCACAACCCCAAGGCCTACACCGGCGTCAAGCTGGTCCGCGAGGGCGCCCTGGCGCTCTCCGGCGAGACCGGCATCACCAAGATCCGGGATCTGATTCTCAGCGGCCTGGGCGAGGCGCCGGGCGGGGGCAGCGCCTCCGAGCTCGATATCTATGACGAGTTCTGGGAGCGGGCCCTGAGCTTTATCAACGTCGCTGAGATCAAGCCGATGAAGGTCGTTGTCGACGGGGGTAACGGGATGGCCGGCGACGTGGTCGGTCCGCTGCTCGACCGTCTGCCGATCGAGCTGATCAAGATGTACTGGAAGCCGGACGGGAACTTCCCCGACCACGAGCCGAATCCGCTGTTGCCGGAGAACCGCGCGCTGATCATCTCGCGGGTTCAGGACGAGGGGGCCGACCTCGGGATCGCCTGGGATGGCGATGCGGATCGCTGCTTCTTCATCGACGGCGAGGGCGAGTTCGTCGACGGTGACTTCCTCACCGCGCTGCTGGCGAAGCTGGTCCTGGCCAAGCAGCCGGGGGCGGAGATCCTCTACGACGTGCGCGCCTCGCGGGCCGTAGCCGACACCGTGGGCGCGCTCGGCGGCACATCGCACGCCAACCGGGTCGGACACGCGTTCATGAAGCGGGCCATGCGCGAGCGCTCGGCCGAATTCGCCGGCGAGGTGAGCGGCCACTATTACTTCCGCGACTTCTACAACGCCGACACCGGGACGCTGCCGGCCCTGCTCGTGCTGGAGTTGCTCAGCAAGGAGGGGCGACCTCTCTCCGAGCTGGTCGGAGACCTCCGCGCGGAGTACTTCATCAGCGGCGAGATCAACTCTGAGGTAGCCGATCAGGCGGGGAAGATGGCCGAGATCGAGGCGTCCCACGCGGATGCCGAGATCTCACACCTCGACGGGATCTCGATCGACTACGAGGATTGGCACTTCAACGTCCGGCCCTCCAACACCGAACCCCTGCTCCGACTCAACCTCGAATCGCTGGTTTCCCCTGAGGACATGGCCCAAAAGCGAGATCGAATCCTCGCGATGATCAGGGCCTAGGACGGCGCCATGCCGGGGCCGGAGCGAGAGCCACGGACCACAGGCCACGGCGTCCCAGCCGAGCTGGATGGATCCGAGCCACTGGATTCGGCTCAGATCTGGCGCCGGATCAGCGACGCCGGTATCCGCCTGCTTCGAATCCCAACGCCGTTCGTGGTCGGGGGCGTCAACACCTACCTGCTCGAGGATGACCCGCTGACGTTGATCGACTCGGGCCCCAACTCGGGCAAGGCGCTCGACGAGCTCGAGCGTCAGCTCGACGCCCTCGGTCACTCGATCGAGGAGCTGGATCTGATCATCGTCACCCACCAGCACATCGACCACATGGGGCTGGTCGAGATCATCGCTGAACGCTCAGGGGCCGAGGTTGCGGGGATCGACATCCTCGCTCCCTACCTGGCGGACTATTCAGAACAGGCCGAGCTGGACGATGCGTTCGCGGCTCAGATCATGCACGAGCACGGAATCCCCGATGACATGGTCACCGCCCTGCGATCTGTATCGAAGAGCTTTCGCGCCTGGGGCGGCCGAGCAACAGTCACTCGCGAGCTCCACGACGGTGAGACGATCTACCTTCGTGACCGCCAACTCGAGGTGATGCTGCGTCCCGGGCATAGCCCGACCGACACCCTGTTTTGGCACGAGGAGCGCCGGATCCTGATCGGCGGTGACCACCTGATCGGCCACATCTCCTCGAATCCCCTGCTCTCGCGGCCGCTCGATGGCTCGACGGAGCGACCGCGGGCGCTGGTCGCCTACCTCGAGAGCCTTCGCCAGACCCGCGAGCTGCCGGCTGAGATCGTCCTCGCCGGCCACGGTGAGCCGGTCACCGAGCACGCACAGTTGATCGACTCGCGGTTCGCGATGCACGATCGACGAGCCGATAAGTTCCTGCGGCTGATCAGCGAGCGGCCGCGCACGGCCTACGAGATCGCCCAGTCAACCTGGGGCAACGTCGCCGTTACCCAGGCCTACCTGACGCTGAGCGAGGTGCTCGGGCATATGGATCTGCTGGTCGCACGGGGCCGGGCCGAGCAGCTGCTGGAGGGCGACGTGGTCCGCTTCGCGGCGGTCGACCCAGACGGCGCCACCGGCGAGCCGACCGGCTGATCGCGGGCTAGCATCCGACCATGTCCTCGCCTCCCGAAGCTGGCGCCATCCCCGCTGCCGGCCGCCCACTTGCCGCCGACGATGCGGGGACCACGGGCGCGCGTCCGACAAAGAAGCGGATGCTGATCATCGTAAATCCGTATGCGACGACGGTCTCCGATCGGCTCAAGAACCTGGTCGTCTATGCACTTGCGGGCCGCTACGACGTAGAGGCCGTCACCACCGAAGCCCAAAATCATGCGACCGAGATCGGCCGCGAGGCGATCGACGGCGGCTATGACGTGGTCGTGGCGTTCGGCGGGGACGGCACCCTGAACGAGGTCGCCAACGGTCTCGCCGGGACCGACATCCCGGTCACGGTGCTGCCGGGGGGCTCGACCAACGTCGTCTGCCGGTCGCTGGGAATGCCGAACGACGTCGTCGACGCGACGGAGCATCTGCTCGAGCTCGCGGGCCGCTTCGAGCCCCGCAAGATCGACCTCGGAATCGCCAACGGCCGCCGCTTCGTGTTCGCCTGCGGGGCCGGGCTCGACGCGACCGCGGCGCAGCGGGTCGACTCCAGGCCTCGCCTCAAGGCGGCGCGGATAGGGCACTACTACTACGCGTACTCCGCGGTCCGGGCGTTCTACACCCGCTACCTGCGCAACCCGATCAAGATGCGGGTCCACACCGACGCCGGCAGCACCGAGGGGATCACCGCGATCTGTCAGAACTCCGACCCCTACACCTATTTCCGCAACACCCAGATCCGGATCTGCGAGGAGATCGCAGCGGACTCCGGCTCGCTCTCGCTCGCTGTCCTCGGACGTGCCACCCAACGGGACCTGCCGACGATCGCGGCCCGCGCCCTGCTCTCCCGCTGGAACGTCACCGACCATCGGCAGATCGCACACTTCTCGGGCGTCTACGAGGCGCGAATCGAGTCGGGCTCGGTTGACCGGGATGGCGCCCTGCGTCGCTTTCCGGTCGAGGTCGACGGCGACTACATCGGCGAGCACGGCGAGCTCGACCTGCGGGTCGACGCGGGCGCGCTGACGATCGTCGCCTAGCGCGAGGGCCGGGCGCGTGGCGGCCTCGGTGGGGTACGTGTTCTGTGAGATCGCGGCCGGCGAGCAGCCGGCCGAAGTGATCTACGACGGACCCGACGCGCTCGCCTTCCTCGATGCCCGACCGCTCTTTCATGGGCACACGCTGCTGATTCCCCGCGAGCACCATGAGACGCTCGCCGACCTGCCCGAGGATCAGGTCGGGGAGCTGTTCCTGCTCGCCCGTAGACTCTCGGTCGCGGTCCGCGACGGGATGGGCGCCGAGGGCAGCTTCATGGCGATGAACAACAAGGTGAGCCAGAGCGTTCCGCATCTCCACGTCCACGTCGTACCGCGCGTGAAGGGCGACGGGCTACGTGGCTTCTTCTGGCCCCGCCGCAGCTACGAAACGGACGAGCAGTTGAGCGAGGCGGGTCGGCGCATCCGGGCCGAGCTCGAGCCCGGCTGACCGCAACGGGAGTCGTCCGATCGTGTTATCAGTGGCGATCGGCAAGCTCCTGCTCTCCCAGCTGACCCTGACCGGCGCCACGCTGCTCGCGCTGGCGGGCGGCACTGCGCTGGCGACCGAGCCCTTCACGCTGGAGGCCGCCGTCGGCTACGCCCAGGGCTCGCCGCCAGCGGAGGCGAGCCTGAACCAGCTCGACATCTACACGCCGAGCCCGGCTCCCACAGCGGGCTCCGCCCCGGTCGTCGTCTATGTGCACGGCGGCTCCCTGCTAACCGGCGACAAGGGCAATGGCGTGCTCAACATGGCGCGACTGTTCACCGGCCAGGGCTACGTGTTCGTGAGCGTCAACTACCGGCTCTCGCCGAACCCACCGAGCTCCTCCAACCCCAACCGTATCCGCTACCCCGCCCACCCTGATGACGTCGGTGAGGCATTCGGCTGGTTGGGCCAGAACATCGGTGCCCGCGGCGGCGACGCCTCGAAGCTGATCCTCGTGGGCCACTCCGCCGGCGCCCATCTCGCCTCTCTGGTCGCGACCGACGGCTCCTTCCTGAGGGCATATGGCACCTCGCCGCTCTCGCTCCGCGGCGTGGTCGCGCTCGATTCAGCCAGCTACGACCTGGTCGATCGCGCCGACCCGGCAACCTCGACCCTCAGCGCCAGCGGCATCGAGCAGCTTTGGAACGCCTACGCGACGCCGGTCGAGAACGCGATCGACGGCACCTGGACCGAGGCTTCACCCACCAGCCAAGCTGACCGCCGCGACGCGCCGCATCTGCTCCTCACCCAGGCCTCGAACGGCGGGCGAATCGCGGTAAACCAGCAGCTGGCGGTGGCGCTCGGGCAGGACCCGGCCGAGGTGGTCACCGTCGACCTCAACCACGCCGGGATCAAGAGCGCGCTCGGCAACCCCGCGGACGCCACCGTAGAGACCGAGGCGGTGATCCGGTTCGTGAGTGATGCCCTGGCAACCGACACAGCCCCGGCGACGAGGCTGGGGCGCAAGCCGGCCAAGCGGGTCAAGCTGCGCAAGGGCAAGCGCGCCAGGGTCACTTCGGCTTCAGCACCAGCAATCCCCGAGCCCGGCTCGAATGCCGGAGCGACAGCGGCAAGTGGCGCACCTGCACCTCCCCGGAGAGCTACAAGCTCAAGGCCGGCAAGCATCGCTTCCGGGTCCGCTCGAAGAACCGCGACGGCAAGGGTGAGATCCGCTCCTACCGCTTCCGCGTCAAGAGCTAGCTGAGCCGGGAGGCCTCCCGGCGGTTTGGCTCGGCCTCGGGCTCGGGCCGTGCGAGTGTCGACTTAGGGTGGCTATAGCACCCGTTTCTCGACGCTCGCCCGGCTAGCCGGGCGTGACGCGGTAGGCGTCGAAGACGCCGTCGACTTGGCGCAGGCGACTGATCGCCGCCTTGAGCTGCACCGTATCGCCGACCTCGACCACAAAGCGGTTTTGAACCATCGGGTGCTTGGTCGTGCAGCGTGCCTCGAGGATGTTCAGTCCCGCCTCACTGAAACTCCTCGAGAGATCCTCCAGGAGGCGAACCCTGTCCCACGCGTCGATCTCTACCTCGACCCGATAGGAGGTGCGGTTGTCGCCGTCCCAACCGACCTCGGTGAAGCGGTCCGGCGACCTCTGCAGGGCGGCGACGTTCTTGCAGTCCTCACGATGGATCGTGATCCCGCGGCCGAGCGAGACGTAGCCGACGATCTCATCGCCGGGGACGGGCCGGCAGCACTTCGCGAGTCGGACCATGACATCGTCGACCCCCTTGACCGTGATCCCGTAGCCGCTGGCCTGCTGGGTCCGCCGCTCCCGGGCGTCGCGGCCTTCGAGCACGCCCTGCAGGCGCGCCTCGGACTCGTCACCCGCGACCGCATCGCCTGCCTTGAGCCGCTGCATCAGCTTGTTGGTAACCGTGCCGTTCGAGATCTTGCCCTGGCCCAGGGCGATATAGAAGTCGCCGGCCTTGCGGAACCCCATCTCGCGGATCACGTCGACCAGCAGCGGTGAGCCGGTAATCCGCTGCGGCGGCAGGCCGCGGCGCCGCAGCGCTTCGGCCAGCTGCTCGCGGCCGTTCCTCTCGGCGTCCTCGCGCTTCTCGCGCTTCAGCGAGGCGCGGATCTTGTTGCGCGCCCGCGAGGTCTTGACGAGGGCGAGCCAATCTCGTGAGGGGCCCCGATCGCGCTTCGAGGTGAGCACCTCGACGATGTCGCCGCTCTTCAGCGTGTAGTGCAGGGGCACGATCTTGCCGTTGGCCTTGGCCCCCACGCAGCGGTGGCCGACGTCGGTGTGCACCGAGTATGCGAAGTCAAGCGGGGTCGAGCCGGCGGAGAGGTTCTTGATCTCGCCCTTCGGCGTGAACACGAAGACCTCGTCCTCGAACAGATCGACCTTGAGCGCCTCGATGAACTCGCTCGGATCAGCCTCACCGTCCTCGTCGAGCAGATGGCGCAGCCAGGTCATCTTCGACTTCTCGACGTCCTTGGGCTTGCCGCCCTTACCGGTGGCGCCCTCCTTGTAGGCGACATGGGCGGCGACGCCGTACTCGGCCAACTTGTGCATCTCCGCGGTCCTGATCTGGATCTCCAGGGGCTGGCCCTGCGGCCCGATCACCGTGGTATGCAGGGCCTGATAGAGGTTCAACTTCGGCGTCGCGATCAGATCCTTGAAGCGGCCCGGCAGGGGCTTCCAGATCGCGTGGGTAACGCCAATCGCTCCGTAGCAGTCCTTGACCGATCCGACGATCACCCGCATCGCGGTCAGGTCGTAGATCTCGTTGAACTCCCGACCTCTCTTGGTCATCTTCGAGTAGATCGAGTAGAAGTGCTTGGCCCGGCCCGAGATCTCGGCATCCTCGATCCCCACCTTGCTCAACTCTGAGGCGAGGATCCCGCCGGCGTCCGTGACGTACTGCTCGCGCTCGGTCAGCTGCTGGTTGACCAGCTTCTTGATCTCCTCGTACTTGCGCGGGTGCAGGATCTGGAAGGAGAGATCCTCGAGCTCCCATTTGATCGCGTGGATTCCGAGCCGATGCGCCAGCGGGGCGTAGATCTCCAGGGTCTCGCGAGCCTTGACCAGCTGCTTGCCCTTCTTCAGCGCCCCCAGCGTGCGCATGTTGTGGAGACGGTCGGCGAGCTTGATCAGGATCACCCGCACGTCGGTGGCCATCGCCACCATCATCTTCCGGTAGTTCTCGGCCTGGCTCTCGTCGCGGCTCTCAAAGGTGATCCCGGTCAGCTTCGTAACGCCGCCAACGAGGTGGGCCACCGGCTCGCCGAACTCCCGCTCGACCTCCTCGATCGAGGCGCTGGTGTCCTCGACCGTGTCGTGCAGCAGTGCAGCGCACAGGGTCTCGGAGTCGAGCTGCAGGCCGGCGCAGATCTTTGCGACCTCGACCGGATGGCTGACGAAGTCCTCGCCCGAGCGACGCTTCTGGTCCGCGTGGCGCTCGCAGGCAAAGACAAAGGCCCGCTCGACCTTCTGCCGGTCGATCGGCTCGGTCGCATCGGTCGCGTGCTCGCCGGCCACCGCGAACAGATCCCCGAGCAAGGCCCGCTCGTCATCGCTGAGACCCTTGGTGATCTCGTCGTCGGGCGCGACGGCCGGCGCGCGGGGCCCGAGCCCGACCTGCGTGTGGCCGTTCGCGAACGATGCGACCCGCTCGTCGCGCTCGTCCGTGGCTAGCTTGCTGTCTGGCTTTTGAGGAATTCGAGGCCCACTTCGTATCGTGCGGTGAAGGCGCGCCAGGCCTCCGACCGTTCCAACTCGGTCCTCTCCGAGGATAAGACCCCGAGCGTACGGGCGCTCGGCTCGCCAGTCAGCTGGGCGATCCCGAGCTCGCCCAGGACGCGCACGCAGCGGGCGGCGATCTGCGGCGCCCGGCGCTTGGCGCCCTCACTCTCCGCAGCCAGCACCTGCCCCAGCTCCGCGCCCTGGAGCGGACCGTTGACGAGCCCGCGATAGATCTCGGCCAGTGCCGCCCGGGGCTGCCAACGCTCGGCCCAGCTGAGCGCGGGCAGCTCCCCCGCCGCCGCCCAGGCACGGTGGACGAAGCCGGGGCCGGTGGCGCGCAGGCGGCCCGCCAACGAGGCGCTCGGCGGCGGATCGACAACGACGACATGCCTGAAGCCGCCGCCAAGCTCGGGTCGACGAGCGAGCGCGTCCCAGTCGACCAGCACCAGGCCGGTGCCGCCCTTGGGGTCGGTGGCTCGCTCGAAGGCCGGCTCGGGGCAGGAGCCACAGAGCACCACGTGACTGCCCCCGAAACGAGCCGGGCTGGCGGCCAGGGAGGCGAGCTCGCGACGCGCCCGGGCATCAGCGCAGACGGCCAGCACCCGGCTTCCGCTGGAGAGAAGCTCACCAATCAGCGCCACCGCGGAGCGCCCTTCGTGGTCGATCGACTCTCGAGGAACCGCCCCCTCGCGCGGGGAATCGGCCTCGCCCTTGGGGCTGGGATCGCTGAGCAGCTCAGCTTCGAACTGTGCCCACCAGTCCTCGTCCGCGAGGCCCGAGCAGGCGCACTCGCCGGAGCCGGCTGGATGCTCCCCCCGCGCCACATCGAGCACGGCCCGCGGCTCGGTGGCTCCGGCCCAGTGGTTGAGCTCGAGCCGAACGGTCAGATCAGCCGGAGCCTGTGCGGTACGAGCCAAGGCGTCGGCGCCGTTGAAGACGACGCCGCTTGCCTTCGCGGCACCGCTGCTCAGGCTGAAGCGGGCGTGCCGACCCTGATCGCCCATCGGTCGCAGATCGCCGACCTGGGCCCAGGGTACGAGCAGCCGGACCGCCGGATTGCCCTGCCCGAACGGACCGAGGCTGCCGAGCTGCTCGGCGACCCTCGTGTCCAGCGCCTCTGCCCCAACCACCGCGTCGATCCGCTCGGCCGCGGGCTGCAACCCATCCGGTAGCTGCGCCTCGGCCGCGACGGCGAACGCCTTGCGAAAGGCATCGACCCGATCGGCCGCAAGCTCCACTCCAGCCGCCGCTCGATGGCCGCCGAAGCGGTCCAGGTGCTCGGCGCACTCGCCGAGGGCGCTGAGCAGGTCAAAGCCGGGGATACTTCGGCCCGAGCCCCGGGCCCGGCCGTCCTCGGAGATCGAGAGCAGGATCGCGGGTCGTCCGTGCCGCTCGACGATGCGGGAGGCAGCAATCCCAACCACGCCCGGATGCCAACCCTCGCCGGCCAGCACGATCCCCGGCGCCTCGCGCAGCTCCTCGGGCAGCTCCTTCAGCGCCTTCGCGGCGGCGGCAGCCACCTCGCGCTCGACATCGCGGCGCTCGCGATTCGCCGCGTCGAGCTCAGCCGCGATCTCGGTCGCCCGAGTGTCGTCGTCGGTGAGCAGCAGCTCAACCCCCGCGTCGGCGCGATACAGACGCCCGGCGGCGTTCAGTCGGGGCGCCAGGCGGAAGGCGATGTCGCCCTCGTCGAGGTATTCGGCCTCGACCCCCGCCACCGCCAAGAGGGCACGCACGCCGGGCCGACGAGCGCGCCGCAGCTGCTTGATTCCAGCGCGTGTCAGGGTCCGATTCTCATCGACCAGGGGAACCAGATCAGCGACGCTGGCGAGCGCCACCAGGTCGAGATCGCGCGGGCCGGAAGCTCTATCCCCCTCCGCCCCCCCGCGCTCGCGCTCCAACAGCTCGACCAGCTTCGCCGCAACCGCTGCCCCGCAGAGCCCCTCGAAGGGGTAGTTGCAGACCGCCGGGTGCACGATCGCGCAGTCCGGCAGCTCCTCGCCCGGACTGTGGTGATCGGTGACCAGCACCTCGCACCCGGCGGCCTGCGCGGCCGCGATCTCCAGCGGGCTGGCGATTCCACAGTCGGCGGTGATCAACAGGCCGGTGCCGCGCGCGACGAGCTGCTCCACGGTCGACATCGAGAGCCCGTAGCCGTCGTCAAGGCGATCCGGGATCAGCCAGTCGCAGTCGCCACCGAGCCTGCGTAGCGCGCCAACCAGGATCGCTGTGGCCGCCATCCCGTCGACGTCGTAATCGCCGTGGACGGTGATCCGGTCGCCGGCCTCCAGCGCGGCGCCGATCAGCTCAACGGCGGCATCAATCCCCTCGAAAGCCGTGGCCGGGTGCAGCTGCTCCGCCTCGATGAAGCTGCGCGCCTCCTCGACCGTGCGATGACCGCGGCGAACCAGGGTGATCGCAACGGGCTCGGCCAGGTCGAGGCCGTCCATCAGCGCTCGGGCCTCCCCGTAGTCGTAGGGATCGGCGTCGTAGAGGGCCCCTGAGGGCGCGGGATCGTTGCGGCGGTCGTCCACGCAGAAAGGCTCGCAGCGGTCCTGGACGGAAACCCCGTCCGGATTTATCGCCGAATGCGGGGAATTCGGACCCCGCGGGGCCGCTCAGACCACCGGCGGCTCGCGCCGCTCGTCGCGCACACCCCAGCCGTAGACGACCCAGAGGCCCAACACCGTGCCCGGGATCGCGGCCAGCGCCGTGACGATGTCGGTTGTCCCGATCGAGTCCCCCTGCGCGATCTGCCAGATCACGCCGGTGACCAAGGCGCCGATCAGCGCGCCGATGAAGGCTCCGACGATCCCGCCCTTGAAGCGATCGGGGACGAACACGCTGAAGTGCCAGATCGCGATGCCGAGAGTTGCCCAGACGAGGATTGCCATCAGCGGGGCCTCCCATGCTTGCGTTTGCGTTCCTGCCGGCGGGCGCGGCGACGCTCTCGCACCTGCTCCTTGCGTTCGCGCTCGGCCTGCTCCTCGGGAGTGAGGTCGGGCTCGGCGTCGGCCTTTGGCCTTGAGGCGGGCGTCTCCCCCGGCAGCCCGGCGCCGGCGTCGCGGTTGCCCTGCGGCTCGCCGTCCGGCCCGGGGCCGTCTCCCTCCAACGCGGCAGCCGGGCCACCGGCGATCGGCCCGATCTCGCCGCCATCGCCGTCATCGCCAACCCGAGCCACCTCGTTGTCCTCGGGGAACGCGGGGACATAGCCCATCGTCTCCTCGATCCGGGCGGCGCGCGCCCGGTAGCCGGGTTCTCGCTGCTTCCAGGCGATCAGCACCGGCGTACCGATGAAGATCGACGAGTAGGTGCCCGAGAGCACCCCGATCATCATCGCGAAGGCGAAGTCGCCCAGGGTCTCGCCACCGAAGATCAGGATCACGGTGATCAGGAAGACCGTGGAGAGGCCCGTGATCAGCGATCGGGTCAGCACCTCGCTGAGTGAGCGGTTGGCGATCTGCGCGAACGTGGCCCGCGGCAGTCGCGGCACGTTCTCGCGTATTCGGTCGAAGACGATCACCGTGTCGTAGAGCGAATAGCCGAGGATCGTGAGGAAGGCCGCGACCGTTGCGCTCGAGACCTCCCGGCCCGAGATCGAGTAGACGCCGGCGGTGATCAGGATGTCGTGGATCACAGCGATCAGTACTGGGATCGAGTACTTGGCCTCGAATCGGAAGGCCATGTAGGCACTGATCAGGACCAGGGAGAAGACGATCGCGTAGCCGGCTGAGCGGGCCACCTGCTCACCGAACGTGGGACCGACCGAATCGCTGTCGAAGCCGCCAAGACCGGAGGTGTCGTCGGCGGTGACCTCGAGGCCGAAGTCGGCTTCGAGCTGATCGCGAACTTCGCCGACCTGATCGGGCTCGATCTTGCCCTGGATCTGCACGACGTTGGCGCCGAAGTCGGAGTTGCTCGCCTCCTGGACCTTCGCCGCGTCGGGATCAGCGACCCCGGCGGCACCAAGCGAGTCCCGCACCTCCT
The DNA here is from genome assembly GCA_964196325.1 of uncultured Acidimicrobiia bacterium. Classification (GTDB taxonomy): domain Bacteria; phylum Actinomycetota; class Thermoleophilia; order Solirubrobacterales; family 70-9; genus CAXMST01. Next base: position 20,685 of record CAXMST010000123.1, on the reverse strand, counting down.
CGACCGTGGCGGGCTCGGCAAGCGCCGCCTCGATCCTAGTGCCCGACTCAAAATCGATGCCGAAGTTGAGTTGGGCCGTGGCGAAGGAGATCGCACCGATCGCCAGCAGGGCGCCGGAGGCCGAGAAGAACCAGCGGCTGGCGCCGGAAAAGTCGAAGTGCCAGCGCACCCGCTGCACGCCGGCACCGACGAAGCGGGGGTCGGTGAGCAAGCGCGACCGTCCGAGGATGCCGAGCACCGCCCGGGTGAAGACGACCGCCGTGAACAGCGAGACCAGCACCCCGATGCCGAGCGTGAAGGCGAAGCCCTTGACGCCGCCGGTGGCGAGCCCGAACAGCACGAACGCGGTCAGCAGGGTGATCACGTTGGCGTCGATGATCGTCCCGATTCCCTTGCGGTAGCCGGTCGTGATCGCGCTCAGCATCGAATGCCCGCCGCGCGACTCCTCCTTTATTCGCTCGAAGATGACGATGTTGGAGTCGGCGGCGACGCCGATCGTGAGGATCAGGCCCGCGATCCCGGGCAGCGTCAGGGTGATCGGGATCAGCTTCATCAGGGCCAAGAAGAAGATCGCGTAGACCAGCAGGCCGAGCGCCGCGACGACGCCCAGGAAACGGTAGTAGGCGATCAGGAACATCAGGACGATGATCAGCCCGACGATGCCCGCGGTCAGCGCCTGATCGAGCGCCTGCAGACCCAGGGTCGCTGAGACGGTGCTCTGTGAGACGAGCTTGAGCTCCACCGGCAGGGCGCCGATCTGCAGGAACTCAGCCAGATCCTGAGCCTCGGTGATGTCGAAGCCGCCGGAAATCTGTGCGCCGGTGCGGCCGTCGATCCCATCCGGGTTGTCCGCCGGATCGATCACCGGGCGCGAAACGATCTCGTCGTCGAGCACGATCGCGAACGACTCCGGCCGGTTGGGGAACGAGAGGATCCCCCGGTTCGCGATCTCCCGGGTGACCTCCTGGAAGATATTCCGGCCCTCGTCGCTGAAGTCGAAGGTGACGTTGGGCTGGTTTGTGACCGGGTCGAAGTTCTGCTCCGGGTTCTCGAGGTCGTTGCCGCTCAGGGCCGGGCGATCCCGGAGCACGAGGTAGCGGTCGACGCTCGGAAGGGTCGAGTCGGGATCGGCATCCGTGCTCGTCTGTGCGTCGCGAACGACGATCGTGCCCTGGGGCACCACGAGCACCTGATGCAGGTCCTTCGGCAGGGTCTCGGCCTCGGGTTCCAGGAACAGATCCGAGCGCTCCTGCTCGGGCCCGGCGACCAGCTCCTTGCTGTCTCGGTTGAAGAGGTAGAAGGTGTCGCCGGCGGCGGTGCACTTGTTCTCGAAGCACTGCTGCGATTGCTCGGAGGCGAGCTTGACCGCGTCGAACAGGTTCGGGGTCGCCTGCTGCTCGAGCGTGGCCGCCGTTACCTGCTGGCTGGAGCCATCGAGCGGGATCACGTTGGGCTCGAGGTCGTAGAGGAACAGCTGTGCGGTGTCGCCAACCCGCTCCACCGCTCGTGCGGTGTCCTGCACATCGGGTAGGCCGACCTGGATCGAGTTGGCACCGATCCGCGAGATCTCCGGCTCGGAGACGCCGAGGCTGTCAACCCGGTCGCGGACGATCTCGATCGCGCGATCTACGTCATCGGGGGTGGGATTTGGGTTGCCGGGGGTGGGCTGCGCCTCGTAGATCAGCTGGGTGCCACCGCGCAGGTCGAGGCCAAGCTTGAAGTCCTTGGTCACCATGATCGCGACCGAGCCCGCGACCAGCGCAGCCACGAACAAGAGCACCAAGACGTTGATACGGCGCGAGCCCATGGGGTTGGAGTCTGGCGGCTTCCGCCTACTCCGGCGTCAAGACCAGGAGTAGGCCACCGTCATCGTCGTAGGCCGGGAACAGATCGGCCACGGCCTTCGCGGGCAGATCGCCCTCGGCGTTGACCTCGACCCGTTTTCCGAGCGAGCGCACGCCCCACTCCAGCGTGGTCTCGATCGGATCCGTGTCGCCGTCGTCGTCGGTGTCGGGGATCACGCCGCCGTCGCCCCCGTCGATCCACTCGAGTCCGAGCACGTCCTTGACGGAACGGCCGATCACGTCCTCGTCGGTGAGCCCGGTGAGCTCGAAGCCGCCGCGGCCGACATCGAGCACCCGGCCCTTCTGGTCGCAGGTAAAGAAGGCGGCATCCGGGGCGGGGTAGTAATCGTCGAGCAACTCGAAGACGAAGCCAAAGCCACACTTCGAGCAGCCCTTCGGACGCGGGCTCAGACCAGCGCTCCGCTCACTGCTCGCCTCGCGGTTCCCACAGTTCGGGCAGATGAAAAAGGGCACGGCAGAAAGGCTATTGAATCGACCGCTCGCGCTCGGCGGCCGGGCGGCTCGGGAGGGTCGATTCGCTCAGAAGAGACTGGCCGCGCCGTCCGGCACGGGCAGGCCCAGGTGTGTGAATCCGCGCTCGGTGATGACCCGGCCGCGGGGGGTTCGCTTCAGCAGTCCCTGCTGGAGCAGGTAGGGCTCGTAGACGTCCTCGATCGTGTCTTGCTCTTCGTCCACGGCCGCAGCCAGGGTCGAGAGGCCGACCGGACCACCGCCGAACTTCTCGGCGATCGAGGAGAGGATCGCGCGGTCGGCTCGGTCGAGTCCCGCCTCATCGACCTCCAGCATCCGCAGGGCGTCGTCGGCGAGCTCAGCGGTGATCACGCCGCCGCCGCGGACCTCCGCGAAGTCTCGGACCCGCTTCAGCAGGCGGTTGGCGACCCGCGGCGTCCCACGCGAGCGGGCCGAGAGCGCCTCGGTGCCGGCCGGCTCGATCTCGATCCCGAGGATCGTCGCCGAACGCTCGACGATCAGGGCCAGGTCGGCCGGCTCATAGTGCTCGAGCCTGTGCCTGACGCCAAAGCGGTCCCGCAGCGGAGTCGTCAGCAGCCCGGCCCGGGTCGTGGCCCCGATCAGCGTGAAGGCCGGCAGGTCGAGGGTGACCGTCCGGGCCCCAGCGCCCTGACCGAGGACGACGGGCAGCTGGCGGTCCTCCATCGCCGGATACAGCGTCTCCTCGATTGCCCTGTTGAGGCGATGGATCTCGTCGACGAAGAAGACCGACCCCGGCTCCAGCGTGGTCAGAAAGCTGGCCACATCGGCCTTGCGCTCCAGCGCCGGGCCCGCGGTCTGAACCATGGGCACCTCGAGCTCGGCCGCGATGATGTGGGCCAGTGAGGTCTTGCCCAACCCTGGGGGCCCTGCCAGCAGCACGTGGTCCAGCGGCTCACCGCGACGCTTGGCGGCTTCGATGAAGACGGCCAGTTGATCCGTCACCGGCCGCTGGCTGACGAACTCGCTGAGGCTGGCCGGGCGGAGATTGCGATCGAGCTCCTCCTCGGCGCGCTCGGCGCGGGCGTCGGCGATCCGCGGCTCCCCATCGGCCTCGCGGGCCGCCTCGCCCAATGGAATCCGCTTGATGCTCATCGCGCGGCAGCCTAGGCGGCGGCCCGGTCGGGGGCGCCGGATCGGATCGCGGCCGCGATCAGCTCCTTGGCGCTCTCGCCCTCGGCCGCGTCAAGCATCCGCTCGACCTCAAGGGGTGCGTAGCCCAGGCCGAGCAGCCCCTCCCGCGCCTCGCTGCGCACACCGGCCGGCAAGCCGCCCGCCGTCGCCGCAGCCTCGAGGCCCTCAGCCAGCTCACCGGCAACCTTCTCGCGCAGCTCGACGATGATCCGATCGGCGGTGCGTTTACCGATTCCGGGCACCGCCTGAAAGCGCCCCGCGTCGGCGCCGGCGATCGCAGTGATCAGCTCCCCCACGGCACCCCCCGAGAGCGCCGCGAGGGCCACCTTTGGACCAATCCCGGAGACCGAGATCAGCATCAGGAAGAGGTCGCGCTCAGCCTCGCCGGCGAAGCCGTACAGCGCCAGCGAGTCCTCCCGGGAGATCAGCTGCGCATGCAGGCCGGCTTCGGCTCCCACCGCGGGGATCTCGCGCAGCGTCTCCGAGGAGACGGCAAGCTTGTAGCCGACCCCTGCCGCCTCGATCACGACGTGGTCGGGCCGCCTGCTGAGGACGGTGCCACGGACCGAAGCAATCACTGCAGAACCGCCGCAGCACCATCGCCGGCGCCGGTGCGGGAGATCTTGATCATCGCCGGCGACTGCGAGGCGTGGCAGATGGCGACCGCCAAGGCGTCGGCGGCGTGCTCCGAAGGCGGATCGGAGGGCAGTCCGAGCAGGGTTCCGACCATGTGCTTTACCTGCTCCTTGGCGGCTCGGCCGGAGCCACAGACCGACATCTTCACCGCCTGCGGCGTGTAGTCGAAGCAGGGGATGCCACGTTGGGCGGCGGCGAGCATCACCACACCGCGGGCCTGCCCGACCCCCATCGCCGAGCGTACGTTCTTGCCGAAATAGAGATCCTCGAGCGCCAGCGCCTCTGGCTCATGCCAGTCGAGCAGCTCGGCGACGCCGGCATGGATCCGCTCCAGGCGTCGCTCCAGCGCGGGACCGGGCGGAGCTTCGATGACTCCACCATCGAGCGCCGAGGTCTTTGGGCCCGCCACCTGCACGACCCCGAAGCCGGTATTCGCGAGGCCGGGGTCGATCCCCATCACGATTCTCATACCCATTGATTCTGGCCCTAGGCCCGGATGCCTTCCGGATGATGCCCGCCTCGCGATCCGTGGCGCCGACGCATTCGCTGCCAGCGCCTCTATCGTGGCCGCCGATGGCCCCCTCGATCCGCACCCGAGCCGTGCGCAAGGCGATGCAGTGGCGTGCCCAGCGCGGGTCGAAGGCCCGGCCCGTCGGACCACCCCCGGCGGCCGGGCGCAGCCTCGATGAGCCCTTCGCCGAGTACTGGAGGCGTCGCATCGAGCAGCATCACGACGACTCCTGGGCCGGCGTGCCGATCTCGAAGCTGCCGGAGGATCTGCGTACCTACCAGCACCTGCTCTGGGAGTCCAGGGCCGACACGGTGGTCGAGGTCGGCGCCAAATGGGGCGGCTCGCTGCTCTGGTTTCGCGACCAACTACGGACCTTCGCAAGCTACGGGCGCCTGGCGCGCGCGCCGCGGGTGGTCGCCGTCGATCTGGCCGTCGACCACGCGGTCACCGTGCTCGACCGCGCCGACCCGGGCTGGCGTGAGCAGATCACCTTGATCGAGGGCGACCTGCGTGAACAGCACACGATCGAGCGGATCGAGGCCGCGGTCGATCCCCTCGCACGCTGTCTGGTCGTCGAGGATGCCGCCCACACAGGGGAGGTCACCACGGCTGCGCTGCGGGCGCTTGCCCACCTGGTCCCCAGGGGCGGCTTCTTCGTCGTCGAGGATGGTCACGTCGACGTCGAGCGCCTGCACCCTGACGGACCGCCCCGGATCCGCCAACTCGGGGTCCGGAGCGGCGGCGTGCTCAGCGCTATCGACGCCTGGCTGGAATCGGACAGCGGCAGCGAGTTCGAGCGCCGCCGGGATCTCGAGCTCTACGGCACCACCACCAACCCCGGCGGCTATCTGCAGCGCCGCTCCGAGCGCTAATTATCTAATCGGCGAAGCGGTACTGGCCGACGATCTGCACGTCGACGGGGTTCGGGCCCTCGACGCAGCGGTCGGCGATCTCGCGCTGGAACTCCGCGAAGGCCGAGGACTCACGCAGCGGGTTCGTCTCGCCCTCGACCTCGGCGACGTGGGCGAACTGGGTCTCGCCGAAGCGCAGGGTCATGTAGCGCAGGCCATCCGGCTGCTCCGCCTGCAACTGCGCGAACACGGCCTCGACCAGCGCTTGGTTCTCATCGGCCCTCTCAGGCTTGGTCTCATAACGGACCAGCACGGTGCTCATCAACATACCTCCGGGGAGTCGGTAACAACACCGTTACGGTAACAGACTCCTTACGCTTCCCCCCGCCGACCGGCCGGGTCCCCCCTAGTCCAGCTCGCCGTCGAAGTAGCCCAGCTCGGGCTCCATCGAAAGGATCTTCTGGAAGGCGTCGGGGGTCCCCCACTCGCCGCTTTGGGCGAAGAGCTTGTTGGAGTCGGGGTAGACGATGAAGTCGGCATCCGCCTTGGAGCTGGCAATCAGCACCCGGACCGGCTCATCCCCGGCGTTGAGCAGCTGGTGGGCGCCGGCGTCACCGGGCAGGCAGGCGACGACTTCGCCCTCGGCCAGCTCGCGCTCCCCCTCGGGGGTGCGCAGGGTCGGGGTCCCTGCCAGAACGATGATCAGCTCCTCGATCCCGTGGTGCGCGTGGTAGGGGACGTTGCGGCGCCCGGGGGCGATCTCGTAGACGGTGGCCCCGAGCTTGCTCGCCCCGGCGGCCGCAGCGACCCGCGAGCCCTTCAGCGCGAACGGCCCCTGATTGATTTCGCGCTGCCACTCGGGCTCGAAGATGTTGGGGCCCGATTCGCTCATCGCCTCGATCCTATACCGCGGCCCGCTCGAGCACATCGTCGGGGATGTCGAAGTTGGCGTGCACGGCATCGACGTCATCGTGGTCCTCGAGCGCCTCCAGCAGCCGGATCAGCCGCCGCGCGTCGGATTCTTCGACCTCGACCGCGTTGCTCGGCTCCATCGTGATCTCAGCGCTCGAGATCTCGATCTCGGCGGCCTCGAGCGCCTCTCGGACCTTGCTCAGATCCCCGGGAGCGGTGGTCACCCGGAGCTCACCACCGTCCGCGATCACGTCCTCGGCGCCTGCGTCGATTGCGACGATCAGGTCGTCCTCGGAGTGCCTGTCGGTGTCGACGATCAGCACCCCGCGCTTGTCGAACATCCAGGCGACCGAGTTGGGCTCGCCGAGGCTGCCGCCGTTGCGGTCGAAGGCGTGGCGGATCTCGGCACCGGTGCGGTTGCGGTTGTCGGAGAGGGTCTCGACCAGGATTGCCGCACCGCCGGGCCCGTAGCCCTCGTAGAGGATTCTCTCGATCGCGGCCGCTCCCTCGCCCTCGCCCGTACCTCGGTCGATCGCCCGCTGGATGTTGTCCTTGGGCATCGAGTAGCCGCGCGCCTTCTCGACGGCCGTCGCGAGGGTGGGATTGCCCTCGAGATCGCCGCCTCCATCGCGTGCGGCCAACGTGATCGCTCGCGCCAGCTTGGTGAACAGCTTGCCCCGCTTGGCGTCGGTCGCGGCCTTCTTGTGCTTGATCGACGCCCACTTGGAATGGCCGGCCATGGGGACATCTTAGGCCCCCCGAGCCCCAAAAAGGCCCCACTGACGACGACAGCCGGGCCTCGCCCCGTGGAGCGGAACCCGGCCATGTCGCGTATCGCATCCCTCCCGGAGCGCCGTCCCGCCGGCACTCCCCCACTGGCGATGACGTCTGGCTAAAGCGTTGTGCTGACCGAAACCCGGGCGAGTAGGGAAAGTTGCGCGCCAACCGGACAACTCGACGGAGAACTCGATCGAGGACTCGACTGAAACCGCTCAGACGGCGAACCGGCCATCCTCTTGCAGCACCGTGCCGTCAACCGTGATCCGCCCGCCCTCGCGCAGGTCGCAGATCATGTCCCAGTGGATCGCGGACTCGTTGCGGCCGCCGGTGTCCGGATAGCTGCGGCCGACGGCGAGGTGGACCGTGCCACCGATCTTCTCGTCGAGGAGGATCTCGCCGGTACCCCGGGTGATTCCGAAGTTCGTCCCGATCCCCAGCTCGCCCAGGCGGCGGGCGCCGTCATCGGTGTCGAGCATCTCGAGGAGGAACTGCTCGCCGCGCTCGGCGCTGGCATCTACGACCCGCCCCCGCTCGAAGCGGAACCGCACCCCGGCGACCTCGCGGCCCGCGTAGGTGGCTGGGAGCTGGTAGGTGATCTCACCCTCGGCGGAGTCCTCGATCGGGCCGGTGAAGAACTCGCCGTCGGGCAGGTTGTGGGTGCCATCGGCGGCGATGAAGTGGCGGCCCGCGATTCCCAGGGTGAGGTCGGTGCCGGGCCCGGTGATCCGTACCTCCTCGTGTCCCTCGATCCACTCGGCGAGTCGATGGGTCTCCTCCGAGGCGGTCTTCCAAGCCGCGACAGGGTCGTCCGCGTTGGCGAGGCAGGCGCCAAAGTAGAAGTCCTCGTAGTCGCCCAGGCTCATCGCGGCGCCCGACGCGTAGGCGTTGGTCGGGAAGATCGTCAGCGCCCAGCGATGCTCGCCGCTCGCCGCTCGCTCCATCATCGTCGCCATCAGCGGCGCCATCGCCTTCTGGCGCTGGGTCTGCTTGGCGGGCTCGATGCCGGACATCTCGCGCGTGTTCTCGGAGGCCATCAGGCGGATCCGGACGTCGGCCTCCTCGGCGATGAAGCGGCTGGTGGGTGAGATCCAGTCGATCTGCTCGTCGGAGGCGTACTCGAAGAACGTCGCGATCGCTCCGTCGGGCTCCATGCTGACGATCGGATGTCCGCCCGCCTTGAGCACGCGCTCGTAGACCGCCCGGACCAGTGGCTCGGCTGCCGCCGGGCCCTCGATCGCACAGACATCGCCCTTGGAAACCCTGGTCGAGTGCTCGACCAGGATCCGCGCAAGGTTCTCAACTCGAGGGTCTCTCATCCCGCCATCTCCTTGTTCTCTTCTTGACTTCGATCAGTCCGGCCATCGCCGCCGGCCCGGAGCTCTCGCGCGCCCGTCGCGATCGCCATCAGCACCGCATGCAGGCGCGAATCGTCGGTCAGCTCCGGATGGAAGGAACAGGCCAGCACCGGTCCATCGCGGACCGCGACCGGGTGACCGTCGTGCTCTGAGAGGACCTCGACTCCAGCTCCCCACTCCTCGATCCACGGCGCCCGGATGAAGACTGCCCGCAACGGCTCGAGGCCGATCCCGGCCACATGCAGATCGACCTCGAAGGACTGGAGCTGGCGGCCGAAGGCGTTGCGTCGGGCGCGCGCGTCGAGCAGCCCCAGGTGATCGCGGTCGCAAAGGATCATGCCGGCGCAGGTGCCGAGCAGCGGCCGGCCGGACGCGACCAGCGCCTCGATCGGCTCCGCGAGGCCGTCGCGCTCGATCGCCTTGGCGATCGTGGTGCTCTCGCCACCTGGCAGGATCAGGCCGTCGAGACGGTCGAAGTCGGCCGGCAGACGAATCTCGACCGGCTCGGCGCCAAGCGTGGCGAGCATCCGGGCGTGGGCGGCGAAATCGCCCTGGCAGGCGAGTACGCCGATCCGCAGGCTCTGCGGGGCGGGCGCCGGGCTCTGCGAGGCGGCCACTACCAGCCGCGCTGCTGCAGGAGCTCTCCCTCGGCCGCGAGCTCGGCGATGTCGTCGCCGCGCATCGGCTCGCCGAGGTCCATCGACGCGGCGAGCAGCCGCTGCGGGTCCTTGAAGTGAGTCGTCGCCTCGACCACCGCCAGCGCCCGGCGCTCGGGGTCGGAGGACTTGAAGATTCCGGAGCCGACGAAGTTGCCCTCGGCGCCGAGTTGCATAGTCAACGCCGCGTCGGCCGGGGTCGCGATTCCTCCGGCACAGAACAGCGGCACCGGCAGCCAGCCCCGCTCGGCCACGTCGCGAACGACCTCCAGCGGCGCCCGCAGCTCCTTGGCCTCGGCCGCGAGCTCCTCGGCCGGAAGCTGGGAGAGCCGGCGGATGCCGGCGACGATCGTGCGCAGGTGACGGACCGCCTCGACGATGTTGCCGGTCCCGGCCTCACCCTTGGAGCGGATCATCGCGGCGCCCTCGCCGATCCGGCGCAGGGCCTCGCCAAGGTCAGTGGCGCCGCAGACGAACGGCACGTCGTAAGCCCACTTGTCGATGTGGTGGGCCTCGTCTGCGGGAGTGAGGACCTCGGACTCGTCGATGTAGTCGACCTCGAGCGCCTGCAGGATCTGGGCCTCGCCGAGATGGCCGATCCGGGCCTTGGCCATGACCGGGATCTCCACCGCCGACTTGATCTCCTCGATCATCCGCGGGTCCGACATTCGCGCGACGCCACCCTGCGCCCGGATATCGGCCGGGACGCGCTCGAGCGCCATCACCGCGCAGGCGCCGCTGGACTCCGCGAGGGCTGCCTGTTCGGCGTTGACCACGTCCATGATCACCCCGCCCTTGAGCATCTCGGCGAGCCCAGACTTGACGCGGAATGTGGAGCGTTCGGCCATGCCCCAAATATAGACCTCGCCTCAATCTGTGGGGGGACTCGGCTGCCGCGACTGAGCCTCGTGGTGCTCATCGGTGGGTGGCGTCGGGCTGCCCGTGACCTCGCCGGCATGCCGTAGAAGGTGCGGCCAGTCGAGGCGACCGCCGTCGAACAACAGCGCGACCAGGCCGACGCCCGAGACGATCAGCCTGCCTTGGTCCCGCGCACCAGCAGATACTCGCCCACGGCGTGGAAAGCGGAGTCGCTGCTGTTAGCCGCCTCGCAGAGCTCGACGATCTGGGCCCGGACATCGACCCAGCGACCCTCGGCTTCGAGCTTGCCCCGGGCGACCACCATCGGCCCGTAGATCTCGCCCATCATGTCGGTGTAGGCGGCCGCGGAGTCGTGCTCGAAGGTGGCGTTGCGCAGCTCGGACTCGATCGTCACGCCGGTGCCATCGAACATCGCCTCAACCTGGCCGTGCACACCCCACTGCGGCGGCGGCTGCACGAATCCCGGCGGCTTTGGCATCGCCGCCCCGATCGTCTTCAGAGTCTGCCCGATCATCCCCTCGGGCGTCCAGTTGATCAGCGCGATCGAGCCGCCGGGGCGGAGCACCCGGGCGATCTCGGCGGCGCAGTCGGAAGCGCGCGGCGCGAAGGCAACCCCGAAGACCGACAGCACCGCATCGAAGGACTCCGAGCCGAACGGCATCTCGGCCGCATCGCCCTCGACCAGCTCGACCTCCACCCCGGCCTCCGCGGCGTTGCGGCCGGCCTCCTCCAGGAGCCCGGGAGCGACGTCGAGGCCGACGCTCTCAGCACCCGTCTCGGCGACCCGGATCGCGACGTTGCCGGTGCCGGTGGCGACATCCAGCACACGCTGGCCGGCGCCGACTGCGGCGGCATCGACAGCGACCGGGCCCTCGGCCCAGGTAAAGCGTTGGGCGACGTCGCCGTAGTCGCCGCTGTCCCAGACCTTGCGCTGGGTCTGGCGGTAGGCGTCGAGGTCTGCGGGGGTCGGACTGCCCTCGGTAATGCTCAAGGCTGCTCCTCCTGGTGGTTTGCTGTTACTCCTTCTGACGCCAGCATTTCACGTCGGGACCGATTCGCGGAGTGAGCCAGGCGACTACTTCAGCTTGAAGGCGCGGATCCGATCCTTGAAGGCGCCCTTGTCACGAGCGTAGACCCCATAGGAGAGAGCTTGCACGAGCGCCAGCAGCGCGGCGGTAGACCGCGTGTACGAGGGCGAGTCCGAGGACCAGTAGAGCGTGTGGTCCGCGTGCTCGCCGATCTCGGAGAGGGTCGCGTCGCTGATCGCGATCGTGCGGGCGCGACGGTGGCGGGCGAGCTTCATCGCCCGCACGGCAAGCGGATGGGCCCGACCGGCCGAGAAGCAGACCACCAGGGTGCTCTCGTCGGTGTTGCCAAGCTTGGTGATCGACTCCTGGCGTGGCTGCGTGACCGCCTCGGCCCTGATGTCGAGCAGGGCCAGCAGATGCCGTAGATAGGAGGCGAAGAAGGCCATCTGATCCATCGCGACGATCACAACCCGCTGGGCGGTGGCGAGCTCCCCCACGCAGGCATCGAGCTGCTCACGTGAGAGGCCGCGTGCGGTGCTCTCGATGTTCGCGTGGTCCGCGGCCAGCGAGGACTCGAACTCGGTGTGGTCGAAGTCGAACAGCGATCCCGACGAGCCGGCCGAGCCGCCTGTGCCGGATCCGACCGCATGGCGGTACTCCTCGATCGCCGCCTGCTGCAGCTCCGGGTAGCCGTCGAAGCCGAGCGCCTGGGAGAAGCGCACGACGGTCGAGGAAGAGGTGCTGGCCCGCCGGGCCAGCTCCTCGGCAGTCTGGAAGGCGGCCTCCTCGAGGTGGTCGACGATGTAGCGCGCAACGTCCTTTTGGGAGCGACTGAACTCATCGAAGCGCTCGGTGATGTAGGCCGACAGAGTCTTTCCGCCGCTCACACCCCCTGGATCGCTGGAGGTGGGGGTGCCGTTGCGGCGGGACTGGGTCTTAGTGGCTGTCTTGCTCATCGCTGAGCACATTTCGCCCCCTTGCAGCGTTTTCCTTCCAAAGCGCGCGGCTCTTGAGCGGGCCGGCGCGCGCCAATCGCTACCGTGCGAGCCGATGGCCACCGAGACTGAGCTCACCTGGGACCTGAGCCACCTGACCGATCTGGAGGCGGCCGGAATCGGGAGCGGCGGCTCCAAGCAAGAGCCGCGGGCCGCGGTCGAGCTTCTGCTGGCCGAGGCGGAACGGCTCTCCGGGGAGTTCGCCGAGCGCTATGAGAGCCGCGTCGGAGAGCTCGACGGGCCCGGGCTGGTCGAGGCGATGACCGCGCTGGCCGCGATCAGCGATCTCGCCGGACGGGCGCTCAACTACGCCCATCTGAGCTTCGCCGGCGACACCGCCGATCCCGAGATCGGAGCGCTGCTGCAGGCATGCTCAGAACGTGCGACGGCGATCCGGACCCGGCTCCTGTTCTTCGAGCTCGAGTGGGTGGCGATCGACGACGAGCGCGCCGAGGAACTGCTGGCCACCGAAGGTCTGGAGTTCTGCCGTCACCACCTGCGGCTCGAGCGCCGCTACCGCCCGCATCTGCTGAGCGGACCCGAGGAGCGGATCGCTTCGGAGCTGTCGATCACCGGAGCCGGCGCCTGGGGCCGCCTCTTCGACGAGCTCACCTCCTCGATCCAGGTTGAGCTGCCCGGCTCGGAGGAGCCGACCACGCTCGACCAGGCGCTCTCGAACCTGTTCGACCCCGACCGGGAGGTGCGGCGCGGGACCGCCGAGGCGGTCACCTCGGCCCTGCAAGGCGGCCTGAGAACGCGCGCCTACGTCTTCAACACCCTGCTTCAGGACAAGTCGGTTAAGGATCGCCTGCGCAGCTACCCGCATTGGCTCGCCACCCGCAATCTCTCGAACGAGGCCTCCGATGAGTCGGTCCAGGCTCTTGTCGATGCGGTCAAGGCGCGCTACGAGCTGCCCCGGCGCTGGTATCGGACCAAGGCACGGCTGCTGGGGATCGAGCGGCTGGCCGACTACGACCGGATGGCGGTCGTCGGCTCCGATGACTCCGAGATCGAATGGGATGAAGGGCGTGAGATCGTGCTCGACACCTTCGGCTCGGTCTCACCGCAGATGCGCGATGTCGCCAACCGGTTCCTGACCGAGCGCTGGATCGACGTGCCGCCCCGCAAGGCCAAGCGTGGCGGCGCGTTCAGCGCCTCGACCGTGCCCAGCGTGCACCCCTACGTGATGCTCAACTGGACCGACAGGCGCCGCGACGTGACCACGCTGGCGCACGAGCTCGGACATGGCATCCACCAATACCTGGCGCGCGAGCAGGGAATCTTCCACCAGTCGACCCCACTGACCGTGGCCGAGACGGCGTCGGTGTTCGCCGAGGAGCTGGTCTTTGGCCGGCTGCTCGAGGAGACGACCCAGGCAGGCGCGCGATTGGCGCTGCTGGCCGAGGCGATCGAGGGTCAGATCGCCACGGTGTTTCGCCAGATCGCGATGAACCAGTTCGAGGATCGGGTGCACACCGCGCGCCGCGACGACGGGGAGCTGTCGGTCGAGCGCTTCGGGGAGCTCTGGGCCGAGAGCCAGTCCGAGCTGCTCGGCGACGCCGTCGAGCTCACCGACGGCTACCGCTCGTGGTGGAGCTACGTCCCCCACTTCATCGGCTCCCCCGGCTATGTCTACGCCTACGCCTACGGCCAGCTGTTGGCGCTCAGCGTCTATCGCCTCTACTCCGAGCGCGGTGAGGAGATCGTCCCCGGCTACCTGGAAATGCTCAGCGCCGGGGGCTCGCGCTCACCCGAGGAGCTGGGCGAGCTGGTCGGGGTCGATCTGCGCGACCCGGGCTTCTGGGACAGCGGCCTCGATCTGGTCGAGGAGCAGCTGGCGGCGGCTGAGGCGGCGGCTGAGCAGGTCCTCGCCGCGCGCGCCGGCTAGCTGCAGACGCTTCCGGCTAGGAGTCGTCGGCCAGGTAGTCGATGTAGAGGGGCCGGAGCAGCTCCGCCGTCTCGCCGCGCCCTGAATCCGTGAGATCGTCGACGTGAGCGACCGCACTCTGCAGGTCGTAGTTCGCCTTGTCGGTCTCCCCCGCGCTCGCCTCGGCCAGCGGCAGCGCCTCGAGCAGGTGCCAGAAGAACTTCGCGTCGAGATGCTTCAGGGCGCGGCGCACGGCGAGGTCGTGCAGCTGCTCACCGTCGAGCTTGTCGAGGTCGGTGCGGGTTGCCATCGGCGCAAGCCTACCGATAGCCGGCCGGGTACCCGCCCCCACTCAGGCCGAAGCGAACTGACCGTGAAAGTTGAAGGGAATGTGGTGAGGCGCCTGCGCCCGGGCGATCTCGCTGAGCTCGGCGGCGTCGAGGACCAGCAGGAAGGAGTCCCCCCCGGCCGCGTCGAGGACGACCGAGAGCAGGACTCCGTCGTCCTCCCGATCGCCACCCGGCCGGGCCACGAACACCGGCTCACCCGGATAGCAGTCGCGCTCGCTCCAGCTGCTCGTAGTCCGTTGCTCGAGATCACCGCGGACGATCGACTGCAGCCAGCCACTGTCGCCAACGCCGTTGCCCCACACGTAGCGATACGGGCGCTCGTTGTTGCGACCGTAGTTGATCCGCGGCAGCTCGAGGTCGGAATCGAGCATCGTCTCCCACTCGATTGCCTGCTCGGCCGGGCGAATCCGGACCCTGCGCAGCTCCCCCCCGCGAACCCCGCCCCCGGAACGCAGCCTGTCGAGGTAGAGATCATCGATCAGCGAGGCGTCGGGGTAGGTGCACATGTCGATCACGATCTCGCCGGCCTCGGGATCCTCGTAGGCGTTGACGTGGTGGAAGCTGAAGAAGGGGTCCGTGATGAACGGGCCCGAACAGTCACCGCTCTCACGGTCGATCAGGGTAAAGCGGGTGCCGCGCTCGGGCCTCCAGCGGTAGTTCTGGATGTACGGGCGGGCAGCCGTGGCGAGCCGCAGCGGATTCACCGTGAACGGGAACTCCGCGAGGACGATATGGCGCTCGGTGAGCCCGAATGAGTGCATGTAGGCAGGCTGATCGCAGCGCATCGAGGCGATCACCGTGGGCTCCTTCGCGTCGGGCTCGAGCCGGAAGAAGCGGTACTGGTTTCGGGGGCCGAGCTTGGCCGCGTAGTTGAGCATGCCGCCGCTGTCCCGATCGAGGTGGGGATGTGCGGTAGTCAGCATCCCGGGGACCTCGTAGGCGACTCCTACCGTCTCCAGGGTCTCGGCATCGAACTCGACCGGGATCGGCGTCTCGGTCATCGCGATGTAGCGCTTGCCGAGCTTGGTCAGGTTGATGTTGCAGTTGTCGGAGAGCGCCGGGCTGAAGATCGCCATCGCCCGCCCGAACAGGGTCCGGCAGGGGTCGGTGGCGAACTCCGAGAAGCTGATCTCGCCTCGCTCGGTGGCGGCGAAGGCCGCGGTCTGGAGAAAGCGACTCGCATAGGAGACGTTGCCGTCGGCGAAGCCGAACCGGTGCAGCATCGCCTGACCGTCGAACCAGTGATCGTAGGTGCGCTCGCCGACCTCGAAGCGGGCCGGCCCGGTGCGCACCAGGGATCCGCTCAGCCACTCCGGGAGCGCACCTCGAAGCGGCAGCTGCTCGACCCGCAACTCATGCTCATGATCCAGCGACTCGAACCCCTTGGCGTATCCAACGGTGCCCGAATCAGTGCCCACGGGCTGGGCGGCGACCGACCTCTCCATGCCGGCAAGGGTACCCGGATCAGGCTCAATTGAGCCGCTCGAGCTCGACCCCGGCGGTCTCATGCCGACCGCGCAGAGCGAGCAGGGCGGCGATCGCGACCACGACGACGAGCAGCGCCGGGGAGGTCTTGACCCCGGTCGCGGTGTTGCAGCCGACGGCCAGGCCGGTGAAGCGAACCCGGCGACGGTGCCCCAGGCAAGCCCGGCCCTTTCTCAGGGTTTCTCGAAGACGATCCGGTAGTGGTCGAGCAGCTCGCGCTCGAAGCAGACCCCGTTGGCGCTGACGCCGGAGGTGAACGCGAGGCGGAAGTCGGCGCTGCGCAGCCAGTGGGGAATCAGCCGCAGCTTCATCAGGTTCTTGCGCACGCTGGGTTGGGCGAAGAGCTCGCGCCAGCGCCGGATCGTCTCCAGGTAGTCGACCCGGCCGCTGATGCTGGAGATGTGCTCGAAGCTGTCGCCGGCGCACTCGATCAGCTGCTCGTTCCCAAACGGCGGCCAGGAGCCGGGGAACTGCTTGCCCATCAACGCCAGATACCAGGCGTCGGAGTGGCGCGGAGCGTTGATGTCAACCAGCTCGACCGGGATCATGTTCCGACCGAAGACCATCGTCTGCAGGTAGAAGCGCCCGCCGCTGGGTAGCAACGTGGCCACGTTTGCGAAGAACTCCCGGTAGACCTGCTCCTGCCGACCCGCGGCGTACTCCTCCGGCGAGCAGAAATGCTCGAAGGCGCCGAGGCTGGCCACCGCATCGAAGTCACCGAAGGTCGCCTGGGTGACCTGGCGGGCGTCCTGCAGGTGGACATCGAGGCCATGTCGGGCGCAGGCTTCAGCCTGGGCCGAGGAGAGCGTCACCCCAACGCCCTCCGCCCCACGCCCGCGGATGTAGTTGAGCAGCGGCCCCCAACCGCAGCCCAGGTCGAGCACCCGCCGGCCGGCCTCGATCCCGATCTGCTCGGCGACGTACTCGTGCTTGCGGCGCTGCGCCTGCTCGAGCGTCAAAGACCAGTCGCCGTCGAACTTCGCTCCGCTGAAATCTCCCTGCTCGCCAAGGCTGAGGCGGAACACCTCGTCGATCAGTGAGTAGGTGAATTCAAGGTCGTCGCGATCAGCCATCAGGTCCCTTCAGGTTCCGGTCCCCGAGGGGCCGCTCGTGGATGCACCGGGGCAATCTACCCCGCCAAGCCAGGCGGGGGGCGGCCGGACGGCGCCGAGGTGATCATCGCGAATCGCAAGCCCGCCGATGATGCGGCCGCGATCGGCGCCATCGAGGAGCGCTTCGGGCTCGCCTGGCCAATCTTGCTGACGCCACGCCAGCAAGCTGTTGACGCTCAGTCGACTGCGATCGAAAGGGCTAGGCTGGAGCCGTGGAGGCGCAGACTTGGAGTCGGCTCGAGCCCGACGTTCGCCGCGGCGAGATCCTCGCCAAGGCGCGGGCCGCTTTCGCGCGCGAGGGCTACGCCGCGGTCTCGATGGCCGGGATCGCCGATCAGGTCGGCGTTACCCCGGGGCTCATCAACCACTACTTCGGACCCAAGCGAGCGCTCTACGCGACGGTGCTCTCGGAGATCTCGGCACGTCTGCCGCTGATGGTCCGAACCAACCTCGGCGCACGGAGGAAATGATCGCGGCCAACACCCAACACTTCCTCGATTCGATCGAGCGCGACCAGGAGGATTGGGCGCTGCTGTTCGGCGCCGACGCGCCGCGGGACCCGGCAATCGCCGCGATCGTTCGCGAGGTCCGCACAGAGGTGATCGAGCGGATGGCGAGCAATCACAGCGGCGGCGATCAGCCGTCCGATCAGCTCCGGCTGGCCCTGCGCATCTTCCAAGGAGCGGCGGAGGCCGGCACCGGCGCCTGGCGACGCGGGGAAGCCGACCGTGAACGGGTCGAGCGCATCCTCGCGCAGACCTTGACTTCCCTGGTCAACGGAGTGCCCTCCAGCCCTCCGTCCTAGGCCGCCCTCGACGAGCGGCGCCTACCCGGCAGCGCCCTGCAGCCGCCATACTGCGTCGCCGGCGACCGCCTCGCGACTGACTGTGCCGGCGGCGGCCAGCCGTGCGAGCTCAGCTTCGGTGCCCGGCCGATCCCTCTCGGCGAGGTCGGAGCGACGCATCACCGCCGTCACCTCGGCGGTGGTGAGGCCATTCGGGAACGCCTCCAGCGCCTCGGTCACGCTTTCGGGCGCCGGACGGCGCTCGAGGGAGGGATCGAGGTTCGCGAGTGCTGTGTCATAGGCCTCGAAGGGCTGAAAACCGCCGACCTCGAGCTGGCGGCCGTCGGCGCCTTCGAACAGCACCGATGGCGCCGTGTAGCGCACCGGACCATCTGAGGTGGCGGAACGGTCCTGGACGTGGGTCGGCGAACCGTGGGCCGAGCGCGAGCGCGCCCGGTCGATCTCATAGGCCGCGAGTATCTCGGGATCGTCGATCCGGGCGACGATTCCCGCAGCGTCGAGCCCCTCCACCGCGCCCAGCGCCTCCCGCAGATCGTCATCTTCGTCGAGCAGCCCGCCGTGAGCAAAGTGCATGAACTGGATCGCCCGCAGGGCCTCGTCGAAGCGCTCGGGAGTGGTCTCGCGCACGACCACCATCGCGCGGCAGGCTCTCGCGGTCCCCGCGACACGCGGTTTGACCGGGTAGTCGAACGGCATCCCAAAGCGCCGCTCGAAGGCAGGCATCCCGGCGGCGTGGCTCTCGGGCTTGTAACCACGTGCCGCGTAGGCCTCGGCCGTCTCGCTCAGCCCGATCAGGACCGGGTTCCACGCGATCTGGTCGCCAAAGCGCCAGTGGAGATGGGCCTCGGCCGGACGAAGGGAGTACGCCCACGGGCAGCCCGGATCGGTGTAGAGCGTCGCAGCTACCTTCGGCACGGCACTGAGACTACGGGTGCGCGGCCACCGGCCCCCCGCCGGGTAGCCGCGGACGCGACTCCAAGGAGCCCAGCGAAGTGATCTACTGCGTCCGATGAGCGCAGCGTCGGAACCGGGTCGCGGCGGGCTGACGGCCGATTTCACGGCGCGGAGTGGCGACTGCTGGTCGCCGCGGCGCTGCCGCTTGCGGTCGGCAGCGTCAACCTGTTCGGCGCGAACCTGGCGCTGGCCGACATCCAGGGCGACTTCGACCTGCATCTGAACGAGATGCGCTGGGTGCTGATCGCATTTCTGCTCCCCGACATCCTGATGATGCCGCTGGCAGGCCGCTATGGCGACTACTTCGGGCGCCGGCGCCTGCTGTTCATCGGCGCGCTGGTGTTCGCGCTCGGCGCGCTGCTCTCGGCGGCCTCGGCCGGGTTCGGGATGTTGCTGGCCTCGCGCGCCGTCGAGGGTCTTGGCGCCGGGGTGATGTTCGGCGGTCTGTTGGCGATCATCGCCGACTCGTTCGGGGAGCGGCGACTCGGCCGGGCGTTCGGCACCTGGGGCGGCCTCGGGGCAATCGCCTTCGGGCTCAGCCCGTTCATCGCGGGCGTGCTGATCGACGGCGGCGGCTGGCGCTGGCTGTTCGCCGTCAACGCCCTGCTGGCGCTCGCGGCAGCGGCGTTGGTGCTGCGACTGCTGAGCGAGGATCGCCGCGGCGAGCGGCCCAACTGGGATCCCCCGGGGCTGCTGCTGCTCGTCGCCGGGCTCGCGCTCTCCTTCTTGCTTGCCGGGGCTTCGTCGGCCGCCCGGCGTTGGCCGTCAAGTTCGGTTTGCCCTCCCCGGGGAAGGGACTCCTCCGGCGCGTCGGGCCAGAGGGCCTCGGGCGGAATCCGCCGCTATCGCCCCCGATGCTCGCTTGGCAGCGGTGCGTTCGGGCCGAGCTCGAGGGCGACCCAGGTCGCGGCACCGGCGATCGTCCGCACGTCGACCTGGCCGCCAAAGCGCTCGCGCAGCCGGCGGTTGAACTTGCGCGCCGAGAATGGCTGCAGCCCGCTAACGCTTTCTATAGCGAGCTCGGATCGTCGGAGTCGGAGCGCACCGGCAAGTCGCTCTCGCCGCGCACCGTCCGTTACGTCCACACGGTCCTACGTCGTGCGCTCGCCGATGCGGTGAAGTGGAACCGGCTCGCGCGTAGGCTCGCGCGTAATACCGCCGATGTCGCCATCGCACCCTCAGCGAAAGCAGCGAAGGCGCCGGCCGGCGACCTGGTCGGCGTCGGAGTTGCGGACGTTTCTGGACTCGGTTCGCGGCGATCGGTTCTACCCGCTTTGGCTGCTCTACGCGACCACCGGACTGCGCCGAGGTGAAGCTCTCGGCCTACGGTGGCGCGACCTCGGGCTTGACGGCGGGACGATGGCCGTCACCAACGCTCGAGTCTCGGTCGGCCACGAGGTAGCTGACTCGCCGCCGAAGTCTGGCCGGCGCCGGGCGGTGGCGCTGGACCCCGCCACCGTCGCCGCTCTCATAGCTCACCGTAAGGGCCAGGCCGCCAACAGCTCGCATACGGTCCCGGCTACGAGAGGAGCGGCTACGTGTTCACCTGGGAGGACGGCCGACCGCTTCACCCTGACTACGTTTCGAAATCGTTTCAGGACGTGGTCGCCAACCTCAACGTGCAGCGAATCCGCTTGCACGACGTGAGACACACGTGGGCGTCGCTGGCGCTACTGGAAGGCGTCAATCCGAAGGTCGTTTCGGAGCGGCTCGGCCATGGGACGGTGAGCTTCACGCTCGACGTTTACTCGCACGTCATGCCGGGATTGCAGGAAGACGCCGCCGCAACGGTTGCCGCGCTCGTCGTCGACTGAGCGGCCGAAGGGTTGCAGAATGGTTGCAGTCGCCATTCTCGTCGCTTGCGGCGAGCCGCCAAACATGGCGATTAGCGGGGCCTTTCGTATGGGCCGGCCTGGACTCGAACCAGGGACCTACGGATTATGAGTCCGCTGCTCTAACCAACTGAGCTACCGGCCCGGGGTGGCAATCTACGGCTTACCTATAGGGATTGCTGCTGCTGC
>CAXMST010000122.1:0-3040 GCA_964196325.1 uncultured Acidimicrobiia bacterium | reverse complement strand
CGGGGGTCTCCGCGGCGGCCGCGAGCTTCGCCAACTCATCGCCGGCGGCTCGCGCCTGCCCGTTGAGGTTCGCTCCGCCCCGCATCGTCTTGTGGGGGCGGTCGCTGTCTCTGGTTCCCGCGGTCACGGTTGCGGTCGGCGCCGAACTGCGGGACATAACTGTCTCCTGTCTGGTCGGTCGCGGTGGCTGGAGGGAAGGGACACACGTCGCCCCTAGGGCGGATCTGTCTCGTCCGCATCGCTCCTAGGCCTGAAGCCCGCCGGCCGGGTGACCCAGATTGAGTCTCGACTCGGTCGGGAAGCAACCGTATTCCAGCGACGGCGACTGCACATCCGCTCTATCTACTGATTCCCCGTGGGTCGAACGCGGTCGCGGCCCGCCACAGCCGCAGGCTGCGCCCGATGGGTCTGCTCGAGCGCGCCCATCGGCGCGACAATCACCGGCATCGATCCCGGGACCCGGTGCTCGAAGTGAGGCCGGCCTGCTGCTAGTCGTCGTCTCCGAAGTGGTGGATGAGAACATCGGAGCTGGGATAGAGCGCGCTCACCCGCCCGTCGTCCCATCGCACCACGTATGGCGGCCCGCCCTCCTCTCCTTGAACCTCGAGGATCTCGCCGTCGCGGGGATGCTCGCCCTGGTGATGGGCGTGCACGATCACTCGGTCACCGGCGCTCGCAACCACGTTCGCTCGCTCTGCTTCCATCCGCTCTTCCCTCGCGTAGGGAACTACACGGATATGCTCGCTCTCCGACGGCCCGCCCGCATCAGTGGCTAACCCTGAATCGACGTTGGTGGGTTTCACCGCATGTTCCGGCTGCCCGCGTGCGGAGTATCCTCTCGATCGTGACGGCGCCCTGTTCGTGATCTCGCTCCCAACCGTAGTCGCGTGAGCACCGGTGCCCAGAGCAAGCCGGACGACCTCTCCCGGGAGTTGTTCGCGGCCCAACGGACGGTCGATATCGCCGAGATCACGATGGTCCACGGGCGCTCCCACGTCCGCACCCTGATCGACAAGGGCGACTACGGGTTCGCGACGCTGATCGACATCGAGATCGAGCGGCTCGTGCGCGCCGAGCTCTCCCGCGAGATCCCCGAAATCCCCCTGCTGGGCGAGGAGGACGGCGGCGCGGAGCTGGGGTCGGAAGCGGCATGGGTGCTGGATCCGATCGACGGCACGGCGAACTACGCGGATGGGAGTCCGCTCTGTTCGATCTCGCTGGCGCTCGTCCGCGGCGGGCGGCCGGTGATCGCGATCGTCTCCGCCCCCTTGCTCGGCGAGCGTTTCATGGCGGTGGAGGGGGTCGGCGCGTTCCTCAACGGGATGCCGATCCAGGTCGCGAGAACAGAGGTCGGCGACCCCCTGGTAGCCCTCTCCGACTTTGCCTTCGGGCGCAAGCACCGCGCCACCAACAGCCTGCGCTTCGCGGTGATCGAGGAGCTCGTCGCTCGCTCGATGCGGCTTCGGATCCATGGCTCAGTCGCGCTCGATCTCGCCTGGCTGGCCGCCGGCCGGATGTCGGCCACCATCGCGCTCTCGAACCGGGCCTGGGACGTGAGCGCCGGGGTGCTGCTCGTACGTGAGGCGGGCGGCGAGGTCTTCGACGAGACCGGCGGGGCGCATGCGCTCTCGTCGGACTCGACGCTGGCAACCGGGCCGGCCCTGCGAGACACCCTGGTCGACGTAATCGCCGCGGCCCGCGATCGCGGCGGGGGTGATGGCCCGTGATGGCGACTCCGGCGCAGGACGACAACCGGGTCGCCCTCCTGGCCCCCTCCCCGATCCTGACCGTGACGCTCGAGCATGGCGACGGCAAGGAGGAGCTCCACCTGCACCCGGGCGGTCAGGGGTTCTGGGTGGCGCGGATGGTGCGCGAGCTCGGGGTGGGGGTGTCCTTCTGCGCTCCGCTGGGAGGAGAGGTGGGCGCGGTGCTGCGCGCACTGATCGAGCGAGAGCGCATCGACCTCTGCCCGATCGAGACGTCGGGCTGGAACGGGGCCTACGTCCACGACCGTCGCGACGACACCGTCTGCGAGATTGGCGAGACGAGCAGCCCACGGCTCGCCCGACACGAAATCGATGGGCTCTACGGCACGATGCTGAGCACCTCGCTGGAGGCCCAGCTCACGGTCCTCACCGGACCGCGATCCGAGGACATCCTCGATTCCGATTTCTACCGGCGCCTGGCCGCGGACCTGCGCAGCACCGGCTGCACCGTCCTGGCAGATCTATCCGGTCCTCCGCTCGACTCGGCGCTGGGCGGCGGGATCGACCTGCTGCACCTGAGCGAACGCGAGTTGGGCGAGCGGGAGCGCGGGTCGGGCCGACGGACGGCTGCGCTCACCGACGAGGGTGAGACCGTCACGGCGATGAAGCGTCTGCACGAGGAGGGCGCCCGACAGGTGCTGCTCACACGCGGGCCGAGGCCCGCGCTGGTCCTGCTGGAGGATGGACTGCACGAGCTGGCCGGCCCGGTGTTCGAGCCGCGCGAGCCGCGAGGCGCGGGCGACTCATTGGTCGCGGCGATCGCCGCATCGCTGGCGTCCGGCAGGCCGATCAAGCGGGCACTGCGGATGGGCGTCGCGGCGGGGGCGCTCAACGCCGCTCGCCGCGGCCTCGGCACCGGCAGCCTGGACGACATCCAGCGGCTGGCCGGCGCCGTGACGCTACGCCCACTCGAAGCTGGTTGAGGTCCCCGGGGCATCGGCTGCCCGGCCGCCGCTGAGGCGTCCGGGCCCATCGACCGCAACGCTCTCGGCCGACGGGGCACGCTACTCGAGCGCGCCGCGCAGCCACTAGTCCTGGTCGCCGAAGTGGTGGATGAGAACGTCGGAGCTGGGATTGAGCGGCGGCCTCGCCGAGCGGATCCGCGCAGCCGGAAGCCGGGCCAACGAGGCCGCGCTCGCGCAGCTGCCGCCGACGGTCGAGAACGAGGGGATGGTGCTTGAGGGGGATGCGGCGGGAATGGTGGCTGAGGCAAGCGGTGAGTTCGACCTGATCCTGGCCGGATCGCGCGGCTACAGCCCGCTTCGGCATGTGCT
>CAXMST010000121.1:0-10042 GCA_964196325.1 uncultured Acidimicrobiia bacterium | reverse complement strand
TAGGGGCTTCGCTGGTGTTGCCGGGCTTCATCCGCGACGCCGGGCTGTTCGCCGACGCGCAGATGAAGCTGCCGGCTGGACTGGGAACCGGGACGCCGGAGCAGGTCGGCTCGGCAGTGGTCAGGGCGGTCGAGCGGGATCGGGCTGAGATCGTCGTCGCCCCCCCACAGCAGCGGGCGATCACGGCCTTCGCCCACGTTTTTCCCGGCGTCGCGGCCCGCGCTCAGCGTGGCAGGGGCGAGCGGGTGGCCGAAGAGCTGGCTGAGCGCCAGAAGGGCAAGCGCTAGAGCGTCCGGGGGCGGATCGCTGGGCGGCAGCGGCCCCGCGATTTCGTCCATACTGAGAGCATGAGCGCCAGAGACAGCTTCGGAGCCCTATCCACCCTCGACGTAGGTGGCCGTAGCTACCGGATCGCGAGGCTCGACGCGCTTCAGGACCGCTACGACGTGGCCCGGCTTCCCTACTCGATCAAGGTCCTGCTTGAGAATGTGCTGCGACTGGAGGACGGCGAGGGGGTCAGCGCCGCCGACGTCGAGGCGATCGCCACCTGGGAGGCGAAGGCCGAGCCTACGGCGGAGATTCCCTTCCAGCCCGCGCGGGTGCTGATGCAGGACTTCACCGGGGTCCCCGCGGTCGTCGACCTCGCGGCGATGCGTGACGCTATGGACGAGCTCGGTGCCGACGCTTCCAAGATCAACCCGCTGGTACCGGTCGATCTGGTCATCGATCACTCGGTCCAGGTAGATGCCTTCGGCAACGAGCGCGCCTTTCAGATCAACGCAGAGCGCGAGTTCGAACGCAATCAGGAGCGCTACGAGTTCCTGCGCTGGGGCCAGACCGCGTTCGACGACTTCCGGGTGGTCCCGCCCGCGACCGGGATCTGCCACCAGGTCAACCTCGAGCATCTCGGCCGGGTCGTGTGGAGCAGCCAGTCGGAGCAGGGTGAGCTCAGTGCCTACCCGGACACTCTGGTCGGCACCGACTCGCACACGACGATGATCAACGGCCTCTCCGTGCTGGGCTGGGGCGTCGGCGGAATCGAGGCCGAGGCGGCGATGCTCGGCCAGCCGATCTCGATGCTGCTGCCCCAGGTGGTCGGATTCCGGCTCGAGGGGGAGCTGAGCCCGGCGACGACCGCGACCGACCTGGTCCTGACCGTGACCGAGATGCTGCGCGAGAAGGGCGTCGTCAGCCGCTTCGTCGAGTTCTACGGCCCCGGGCTGCCCAGCCTAGGGCTCGCCGATCGGGCGACGCTCGGCAACATGTCGCCGGAGTTCGGCTCCACCTGCGCGATCTTCCCGCCCGACGCCGAGACGCTCCGCTATCTCGAGTTCACCGGCCGGCCGACCGAGACGATCGAGCTCGTCGACGCCTACACTCGCGAGCAGGGCCTGTTCCACACGGCCGAGTCGGAGGATCCGACCTTCAGCGACACGCTCTCGCTGGACCTTTCGGAGGTGGTGCCGTCGATCGCCGGTCCGAAGCGGCCTCAGGATCGAATCTCATTGAGCGATTCGAAGGCCGCCTTCATCGCGACGTTGGCCGAGCACGACGATCGCGCCGCGGAAGGGCTTGGGGGCTACGACGAGTCGCTGGCAGAGTCGTTTCCGGCCTCCGACCCGCCCGCTAGGGACCTCGAGACCGAGGCCCAGGCCGCTCGCGACCGGCCGGTTCAGCCGGCGACGGCGACGGCGCTCAGCGGCCCCCGCACCCACGCCTGCGTCACGGTCGAGGGGGAGGACGGGACCGAGTTCGAGCTCGACCACGGCCGGGTGGTGATTGCGGCAATCACCAGCTGCACCAACACCTCGAACCCGACGGTGATGATCGGCGCGGGGCTGCTCGCTCGAAACGCGCTCGCGCGTGGCTTGCAGAGTCAGCCCTGGGTGAAGACGTCTCTGGCACCGGGCTCCACCGTGGTCACCGACTACCTCGCCCAGGCTGGCCTCGACAGGGCCCTGGACGGGCTCGGCTTCAACCTGGTCGGCTACGGCTGCACGACTTGCATCGGCAACTCGGGCCCGCTGCCCGAGGCGATCTCCGCCGCGGTCGAGGAGAAGAATCTCGTCGTCTGCTCGGTGCTCTCAGGGAACCGCAACTTCGAGGGTCGGATCAACCAGGACGTGAAGACGAACTACCTGGCCTCGCCGCCGCTGTGCGTCGCCTACGCCCTTGCCGGCCGCATGGATATCGACTTCGAGCTCGACCCGATCGGCAGAGACCCGGAGGGCGAGCCGGTCTACCTCCGCGATCTCTGGCCCGAGCCCCAGGAGGTTCGGGACACCGTCGCCGAGGCGGTCCGGGCGGAGATGTTCACGAAGAACTACGCGAACGTCTTCGAGGGCGACGATGCCTGGAAGGCGATCGAGGTGCCGGAGGGCGACCGCTACAACTGGCCTGCCTCGACGTACGTGCGGCGGCCGCCGTTCTTCGAGGGCATGAGCGTCGAGCCCGAGGCCCGCGAGCCGATCACCGGGGCCCGCGTTCTGGCCAAGCTCGGGGAGTCGATCACCACCGACCACATCTCGCCGGCCGGAGCGATCAAGATGGACAGTCCCGCCGGGCGCTGGCTGATCGAGCAGGGTGTTGAGCCACGGGACTTCAACTCCTACGGCTCCCGCCGGGGCAACCACGAGGTGATGATGCGCGGCACCTTCGCCAACATCAGGCTGCGCAACCAACTGGTCGAGCGCGAGGGCGGCTGGACGCGGCACTTGCCGTCGGGGGACGAGATGGCGATCTACGACGCGGCGATGAGGTACGCGGAAGAGGGCGTTCCGCTCGTCGTGCTCGCCGGGCCCGAGTACGGCTCGGGCTCCTCGCGCGACTGGGCCGCCAAGGGAACCCTGCTGCTCGGCGTGCGGGCCGTGATCGCTGAGAGCTTCGAGCGGATCCACCGCTCGAACCTGATCGGCATGGGTGTCGTGCCGCTTCAGGTTCCCAATGGCGAAACCATCGAGTCGCTCGGTCTCGGCGGAGAGGAGACCTTCACGATCGGTGACCTGCGAGACGGCGAGGCGGAAGAGGCCGACGTCGTCGCGGAGCGCGGGGGGTCGGAGCCGATCAGCTTCACCGCCCGGGTTCGTCTCGACACGCCGAACGAGCGACACTATTTCCGTAACGGCGGCATCTTGCACCGCGTGCTTCGAGATCTCCGCTGAGCCACCCGCGGCCGGTTTGTTGACACGGGCGGGTGGGGTGAGGCATGATTGGTGCCGAGCTAGCTATTCTTAAAGCTCGCTCCCGGTCAGTCCCGCCTCCGGGGGTGAACGCGTCGGCATCCCTCCCTGGCTACCGACGCGCTGGCGGTGGCGCGGGCCGCGCGGACCCCCTGCCTCCCGCGGCCCCGCCTCGCCTACCCGCGTTTAGCTCGCCGACTGGTTTTCCAGGACGATCTTCCCGAGCTTGCCGCCGGCCGCGAAACGCTCGTAGGCGGCGCTGACCTCGGCCAGCGGGAACTGCGCCGCGACCGGCACCGTCAGTCTCCCGGTCTCGATCCCCGGCAGCACCTGCGCTTCCAGCCGGCGGGCCAGGGCGGCCTTTTCCTCGAGCGGGCGAGCGCGCAGCGTGGATCCGGAGATCGAGCCGCGCTTGCCCATCAGCGCGGCCAGGTTCAGCTCCGCCTTCGCGCCCGCCCCGATCCCGATCACGACGATGCGTCCCCCGGTGGCCAGGGCCCGCACATCGTCGGGCAGGTTCGGGGCTCCGACCAACTCGAGGATCACGTCGAAGGGACCGGCGTCGGTGAAGCCCTCGGGACCGATCACCGTGGCGCCCAGTGCCGCCACCTGCTCGTGCAGGGCCTCGTTGCGGACAGTGGCGCTGACCCGAGCACCCGCGAGCGCGCCTAGCTGAATCGCGGCGGTCCCTACCCCGCCGGCGCCACCGTGGACCAGCAGTCGCTCCCCGGGGCCCAGCCCGCACTGGCTGAAGATCGCATCGTAGGCCGTGCCGAACACCTCCGGAAGGCCGCCCAGCTGCGGCCAGGGCAGATCAGGGGCGAGCATCAGTTGCCGTTCGTGGACGACCGCCAGCTCGGCCTGACCGCCTCCGCCGACGATCGCCATCACCTTCTGCCCGGCGGCGAAGCGGGTGGCCCCCTCTCCGCAGCCCTCGACCACGCCCGCGAGCTCGAGCCCCGGGATCAGCTCCGGCGCTCCGGCCGGCGCCGGGTACAGGCCGCGTCGCTGCAGCAGGTCGGCCCCGTTGATGCCGGCAGCGTGGATCCGGACCAGGCACTCACCGGCGCCGGGCTCGGGGTCTGGATGCTCCTCGACGGCGATCTCTCCGTCTCTGATCGTGGCAGCCAGCATCGGGGCGACAGTCTATGCGCGCTCGTACTCCGCGGCCGCCGCCGCGTCCGGCGCTGCGCGACGCTCGATGAACGAGATGCCGATCGAGCTGCCGAGGGGGCCGACCGGGGTGAGCGTGGCCGCAAGTAGCCAGAACGGGGCCTCGCGTCGGAGGACCGCGATCCAGATCATCAGGCACAGCAGCAGGAAGCCAAGGCCGTGCGCGAGGCCGAACCAGAAGGTCGGCTGCTCCAGTCCGGGCAGCAGCCAGACGGTCAGCAAGCCGGCAAAGACCGCGAGCTCGATCAGCGAGACCCACTTGACCCAGGGGAAGAAGGGGCCGGGCGCGCGGGCGGGCAACTCCCGTTCTCCCGCTGCTGAGACCGGTTCGCTCACGATCCAAAGGGTAGGCACCCCGACCGTGGGCGCGGATCAGCGGGTTAGCGCGGTGAGCACGATCCGCTCCTGTTCGGAGCGGTGCGCGGCGGGGTAGCCCTCCGAGGGGCTGGCGCGCTCGGGCCGGCCGATGTAGCGGAACTCGACGCCGTCGGGGAGCAGGTCCGGGAGCCGTCGGGACATGACCGACCAGCAGCCCATGTTCTTGGGCTCCTCCTGCAGCCAGATCAGCTCGGTCAGGTTCGGGTACGAGGCGATCAGCTCGCGGATCTGAGTCTTTGCGAACGGGTAGATCAGCTCGACCCGGGCCACGGCGACGCTCTCGGCGGCGTCGCGACGGTCGTGGTTTTCGAGGTCGTAGTAGACCTTGCCCGAGCAGAGCACCACGCGCTTGATCTCGGCGGCTCGCTGGGGAGCGCGCGGATCGTCGAGAACGAACTCGAAGCGCCCGTCGCTCAGGTCGCCGAGCTGTGACGCCGCATCGGGCAGACGCAGCAGACCCTTAGGAGTGAAGACCACCAGGGGGCGGGCCTTGGCGATCCGGGCCTGGCGCCGGAGCAGATGGAAGTACTGGCCGGCGGTGGTCGGGTTCGCAAGCCGCATGTTGCCCTCCGCGGCGAGCTGTAGAAAGCGCTCAATTCGTGCGCTGGAATGCTCCGGGCCCGAGCCCTCGTAGCCGTGGGGAAGAAGCAGGGTGAGGCGGGTGGCTTGGCCCCACTTCGACTCCGCCGAGGAGATGAAGCTGTCGATGATCACCTGGGCGGAGTTGCCGAAGTCGCCGAACTGGGCCTCCCAGAGGATCAGGCTTTCGTTCGACGCCGCTGAGTAGCCGTACTCGAAGCCGAGGCAGGCCTGCTCGGAGAGAGGCGAGTTATGGACCTCGAACGGGGCCAGGGCTCCGGAGAGGTTCTGGATCGGCGCGTAGCGGAGCCCGGTCTTCTCGTCGTGCAGGACGAGATGCCGATGGGAGAAGGTGCCACGCTCGACGTCCTGACCGGTGAGCCGGATGTGGGTGCCCTCGGTGAGCAGTGAGGCGAAGGCCAACGACTCCGCATGGCCGTACTCGATCGGTCCCTCCTCGAGCACGTCGAGCCGCTTGAGCAGCGGCTTGCGCAGCTTCTTGTGCATGGTGAAGCTGTCGGGCACGGCGAGTAGCTCCTGGTTCAGGGCCTGCAGCCGCTTCGCCGAGACCTTGGTCTCAACGTCGGGGCTCTTGGTCCGGTCGAGCTCGCCCGTCCCCGTTCCGACCACGGTGGGATCCTCGAACTCGCCGCGCGCGAGCTTGCGCTTCAGGTCCTTGTGGATCCCGCTCAGTTGGTCTCGCCGACCGCCGCCGTTCCCCTCGACGTCCTCGCGGTTGACGACACCCTGCTCGAGCAGGGTCGTCGCGTAGAGCTCGCTGACCGGTGGGTGTTTCTTGATCTGGCTGGCCATCTTCGGCTGGGTGTAGGCGGGCTCGTCGGTCTCGTTGTGGCCGTAGCGGCGGTAGCCGATCAGGTCGATCACGACGTCCCGACCCCACTTCTTGCGGTACTCCATTGCCAGCCGGACAGCCGCGATGCAGTTCTCGGCGTCGTCGGCGTTGACGTGGATGATCGGCACGTTGAAGCCCTTTGCCATGTCGGACGCATACGGGGTTGAGCGGCCCTCGAACGGGTTGGTGGTGAAGCCCACCTGGTTGTCGGTGATGATGTGGATCGTGCCCCCGGTCGCGTAGCCGATCAGCGATTGGAGGTTGAAGGTCTCGGCGACCACTCCCTGCCCTGGGAAAGCCGCGTCGCCGTGCAGCAGAACCGGCACCGCAAGCTTCGGATCGTGGCTCAGCACGGGCCCTGAGTGGGCCGTCTGGGCGGCTCGGGCGGCGCCGGTCACCACCGGGTCGACGAACTCCAGGTGCGAGGGGTTCGGGTAGAGCCGAACCTTGATCTCGCCGGTCGCGGTCTCCAGCATGCCCTCGGCGCCGTGGTGGTACTTGACGTCGCCGGTGCCGCCGTGTCGCAGGGCGTTATTGCGCTTGACCGCATCGAGCGCCTTCGCACCCTCGAACTCCGCCATGATCGACTGTAGCGAGCGGCCGAGATTGTGCGCGAGCACGCTCAGCCGGCCACGATGGGCCATTCCGATCACGACCTCCTCGGCCCCGTCGCGATTGGCCAGCGCCGCGATCTCATCGATCATCGGCACGGTCGTGTCGAGGCCCTCGATCGAGAACACCTTCTGACCCAGGTAGGCCTTCTGCAGGAAGCGCTCGAACTGGAACACCTCGACCAGCCGGCCCAACAGCTCCCGCTTCTCCTCCGGCTCGAGCGCTCTGCGGTGGCCGCCGGTCTCGATCATCTCCCGCAGCCACATCCGCTGCTGGTGGGAGGAGAGATGCTCGATCTGGTAGGCGATCCCTCCGCAGTAGGCGGCGCGCATCCGCGGCAGGACGTCGAGCAGCGTCTCGCCGCTGACGCCGAGTCGCAGGATTGACGCCGGAATCCGACCCATCAGCTCCGGCGTCAGGTTCAGGTTCTCGGGCTGCAGAGCCGGGTCGCCCTTGCCGTCGCCGCCGAGCGGATTGAGATTGGCCGCGAGGTGCCCGTGGGTTCGGAACGCCTTGAGCAGGGAGGTCGCAGCCTGGACGCCTTGCAGCAGCTCCTCGTCCGGAGCGGCGGGGGTCGCCGCGGGGACGGCGGCGGCACTCGGGCCGGCGCTGGGCGACAGGGGTGGTGCAGAGGCGGATTCGGGATGGGCGTTGGTCACCACCGAGGCCTCGACCCCGAGATTCTCGGCGGCCTTCTCGTAGAAGTCGCCGCCGCCCTGCAGCAACTCGTCCAGCGCCTTGAGGAAGTTGCCGGACTCCGCACCTTGAATGATCCGATGGTCGTAGGTCGATGTCATCGTCATCACCCGGGAGACCCCGAGCATCTTCAGGCGGTCGGCCGAAGCGTGCGCCCACTCGGGCGGGTAGGCGATCGAACCGGTCGCGATGATCGTGCCCTGACCGCTCATCAACCTCGGGACCGAGGCAACCGTGCCGATCCCGCCCGGGTTGGTCAAGGTGACGTTGGTTCCCAAAAAGTCATCGGCCGTCAGGTTGTTCTCGCGGGTCTTGCTGATCAACTCCTCGTAGGAGGAGTGGAAGCCCTTGAAGTCGAAGCTGTCCGCGCCCTTGATGGTGGGCACCATCAGCGCCCGCGAGCCGTCCTTGCGCTCGACGTCCACCGCGATCCCGAGGTTGATGTGCTCGCTCTCGATCAGGTGGGGCTTGCCGTCCAGTTCGGCGTAGCCGCCCGCCATCACCGGCCAGCGCTTGCCGGCCTCGACGATCGCCCAGGCGATCAGGTGGGTGAACGAGACCTTCATCCCGCGCTCTGCAAGGGCCCCGTTCAGGGCCTTGCGCTTGGCCCAGATCGTGTCTACCGGGAGCGTCCGGAAGGAGGTCGCGGTCGGCGTCGAGAGACTCTCGTTCATCGCCTTGGCGAGCATCGCCGCCGGTCCCCGCAGGCGCTTGGCTGCCTCGGGCGCCGGGGCCGCTCCGTTGCCGGCGCCGTCGGCCGTGGCCAGCACGTCGTCCTTGGTGATCTTGCCGGCCTCGCCGCTGCCCTCTACGCCGGTCAGGCTGATGCCCTTGTCAGCCGCCGCGCGGCGCGCCAGCGGTGTCGCCCGGCCGTCCTCGTCGAGGACCGGCTCGTCGGAGCCGTCTGAGCTGGCTGCGGTGGCGCCGTCGGAGCCGCCGCCATTGCTGCTTGCGGCGGGCACGCCGGCACCGGTCTTCAGCCTTGCGAGCGCCTCGCCGACGACCACGGTGTCGTCCTCGGCCTTGAGCAGCTCGAGCACAGTGCCCTCGGCGGGCGAGGGCACCTCGGCGTCGACCTTGTCGGTTGAGACCTCGACGATGGTGTCGCCCTCGGCCACGCTGTCGCCCGCCGCGACCCTGTATTCGAGCACGGTCCCTTCGGTGACCGACTCACCCATTTCGGGCATCGTGATCTCGATCTCTTCGCCGCCCGCCTCGCCGGCGCCGCTCCCTCCGCCCTCGGCCGTTGTGGTTGGCTCGCCGTCGGCGGAGGGCTTGGGTCCCGGGCCGGGCTCGATCGTGGCAAGGGCCTCACCGACCTGCACGTCGTCGTCGGGTTGCTTGAGGATCTCGGTGAGCGTGCCGCTGATCGGGGCGGGCACCTCGGCGTCGACCTTGTCGGTCGAGACCTCGACGACGGTGTCGCCCTCGACCACAGTGTCGCCGACAGCGACCATCCACTCGAGCACGGTTCCCCCGGTGACCGACTCGCCCATGGCGGGCATCTCGACCTGGATCGTCCCGGTGGTCGGCATTCCGGACTCTAGAGGGGGTAGTCGCGGCTGTTCACAGTGTTTGTCTGACTATAGGCATTGCGCGCGCTCGGCGGCACGACTAGGCCCCGCGCTGGGCAGCGACGCGCGAGATCCCGTCCGGACCGGCGATCGCCGCGCGCGTCGGAGGCCTAGATCGCAGCGGCTCTGAGGCGGGCGATCAGCAGGACCTCGTTCGCCGGCGTGTCGTACACGTCGCGTACGAGGAACTCGCGGGCCGGACCGCGCGTCGCACAGTAGGCACAGTCGAGCTCCGCCCCTACCCCAACGGCCGCCTCGATCCGCACCGGCATCGAGCAGTCGGGGCAGACCAGCGCGCCGTGCGCGAGCTGCTCGACCCCGTCGCGGACGAGTTGGTGCTCGGACCCGAGGTCGGTGACCTTGACCCCTCCGCTGACCCGAATCGGATCCTCGTCGGCGTTGTGGGCGTGAAGGCTCACCCGGCAGAGTGTAGGGTCAGTACCGTTCGGTTCAGGAATCTTGGAGGAGGGAAACATGGGCTATTTCGTCACCGGTGCGACCGGATTCATTGGCCGGAACCTCGTCGGGCAGCTGCTGGATCGCGAGGGCAAGATCTACTTGCTCGTACGCGAGGGATCGAGGGGGCGGTTAGAGGAGCAGATTTCCGCATGGGTCGCGGAAGAGGGGAGGATCGTTCCGGTCGTCGGGGACCTCTCGCAGCCCGGACTCGGGATCGATGCGGCCCAGGTCGAATCGATGAAGGGTGAGATCGACCATCTCTTTCACCTGGCCGCGATCTACGACATGGAGGCCGACGCCGAATCGCAGCGGGTCGCCAACGTCGAGGGAACGCGTCACGTCGTCGAGTTCGCGCACGCGGTTGAGGCCGGCCGGTTTCACATGACCTCCTCGATTGCGGCCGCGGGCTTGTTCAAGGGCACCTTCCATGAGTCGATGTTCGTCGAGGCCCAGGAGGTCGAGAACCACCCCTACTTCGAGACCAAGCACCTCTCGGAGAAGGTTGTCCGAGAGGAGTGCGAGCGCCCCTGGCGGGTCTA
>CAXMST010000120.1:0-5806 GCA_964196325.1 uncultured Acidimicrobiia bacterium | reverse complement strand
TCGGGGACCTCGAGGACTATCCCAACGCGGTTCGAGCCGGCCGGGTCCCGGAAGGTGCGCAGCGTGACCCCGAGCGGCCCGAAGAGCTCCTCCCGCTTCGGCGAGGTGAGCCAGTGATCGACATCGTCGACCTCGTGAAAGACAACCATCGTTTCCATCGTGCGCCGTCCTTTCCCACAGCCCAAAGCTTTGTGGAGTTGATGTGCGGCGACGGTATCAGCGCAGATGCGGTCGTAGCCACGGTCGGCGACGCTCGCTCGACCTCACGGGGTTAGTTTGCTAAGCTAATCATTAGCTTAACTAAGTATCTCCGAGAGCACAACAAGACCAAAACGAGTCAGCAGACTGAACGCCCCAGCACCCAGCGAGGACGAGATCGCCGAGCAGGCAGTCCGCCTGCGCCTGGCGATCACCCGGACCGCCCGGCGCCTGCGCCAGAGCGCCGGCTCCGAGTTGGGTCCATCCGCGCTCGCGGCGCTGGCCACGATCGACCGGCTCGGCCCGATCACACCGGGGGAGCTGGCTGGGATCGAGGCGGTGCAGCCTCCGACGGCCACCCGGATCGTCGCTCGGCTGCTGGAGCAGGAACTGGTTCGGCGCTCCCCGGACCCGGCGGACGGGCGCAGCTCGCTGATCAGCTGCACCCCCGCGGGCAAGGCGCTCCTCAGCGGCCTGCGGAGTCGCAAGGACGCATATCTCGCCCGACGCCTGGGTGAGCTTGGCGAGCGCGATCTGGCGACCTTGCGGCGGGCGGCGGCGCTGCTCGAGCGGATGCTCGAGGAGGAGCGCTCATGACCGCCGCCGCGAAGCGCTCCTTCGCCGCCCTCTCGGTCCGGAACTACCGCCTCTACTTCGGTGGGCAGCTGACCTCGCTTGCCGGCAACTGGATGCAGATCGTCGCCGAGCTCTGGCTGATTCTCGAGCTGACCGGCAGCGGCCTCGCAGTGGGGATCGCGACCGCGCTGCAGTTCACCGGGATCATGCTGTTCGGCCTTTGGGGCGGCGCTTTGGCCGATCGCTTCGACAAGCGCAAGCTGCTGATCATCACCCAGCTTGCGATGGCAGCCCCGGCGCTGGCGCTGTTCGGACTCGCCCTGAGCGGCTCGGTCGAGGTCTGGATCGTCTACGCCCTGATCGCGGTGCGCGGCCTGGTGCTGGCGATCGACAGCCCGACCCGTCAGGCCTTCGCGATGGAGCTGGTGGGGCCCGAGCGGATCGTCAACGCGGTTGCGCTGAACAGCATGCTGGTGCACTCGGCGCGGATGGCCGGCCCGGCGCTGGCGGGTGTTGTGATCGCGCTCTGGGGGGTCAGCATCTGCTTCGCGGTCAACGCGCTCAGCTTCATCGTGATGATCGGGGCGCTGGTCGCGATGCGGCCGGGCGAGCTCGGCTCGAAGCCCCCCCGCCAAGAGGCCTACGGGATCGGCGCCGCGCTGCGAGCGGTGCGAGACAAACGTGAGCTACGGGTGCCGCTGCTGCTGATGGCGGCGCTGAGCACACTCGGCTTCAACTTCCCGGTGGTGATTCCGCTGCTGGCTCGGTTCAGCTTCGGTGGTGACATCACGACCTATTCGATGCTGATGGTCGCGATCGCAATCGGCGCGATCGCGGGCTCGCTGTTTGCGGCCTCTCATGGGCGCATCGGGCCGGGGTTCGTTGCGGCCGGGGCCGCGGGCTTCGGCGTCGCCGGATTGCTGGCGACCGTCGCCCCGAGCCTGGCGCTGGAGATGGCGGCGCTGACCCTGCTTGGCGCGGCAGGGGTGACCTTCGCCGCCTCGATCAACGCCGGCCTGCAGCTGGCCGCGGCACCCGAGATGAGGGGCCGGGTGATGGCCCTCTACATGGTCGTGTTCATCGGCTCGACCCCGATCGGCGGTCCACTGATGGGCTGGCTCGCCGGGGCCGTGAGCCCGCGCGCCTCGCTGCTTGTCGGTGCGCTGACCGGGCTTGCCGTGGCGACCGTGGCGATGCGCGGCCTGCGGCCCCGAGCCGAGAAGAGGGTCGAGAGCGGGGAGCTGGAGCCGGCGCCGCAGCACGCTCCGGATCGGACTAGGCAACTCCCCCGAGCCGTTCGAGATCGGCAGGATCATGGGCACAGAACATCGTCACCTGGTCGCTGTGCTTCGCATCCAGCTCCCGTAGGCGCTCGAGATTGCCGAGCCGAGCCGAGCGGTCGAACTCGCTGAGCCGTTCGAACGCCGCCAGTCCCCAGGGGATCGCCGGCGGGGTCTCGAGTTCGAGGTGGCTGTAGTGGCTGTCGCCGCAATGCAACAGCCAGTCGTTGCCTTCGGCCGCTCAGCGACGCACGGCGATCGCCGAGTGACCGCGGCTGTGGCCGACCAACGGCACGATCGCGATCTCGGTGTCGAGCCCCTCGATCGCCCGAACCGACTCGAAGCCGAACCAGTTGTCACCGCCGGTGTCGTAGGGATGCCAGGCGGGGCCATGGGCCCACTGGGCCGATGCGTAGCGGGGCCGCTCACGAAGGCTGGGGTTGAGTGCCGCATCCATCTCGGTGCGGAAGATGTGCACCTGGGCGTTCGGGAAGTCGCCGAGGCCGCCGGCGTGATCGGAGTCGAGGTGGGTGATAAGGATGTGGCGGACGTCGGACGGGGCGAAGCCGAGAGCTCCCAGTTGCTCGAGCGCCGTCTCTGCGAGGTCGAAGCTCGGTCGGATCACGTGCTGGAAGAGCGGCCCGGCCCGCCCCGGGTCGGCGATGTCTGCGGTCCCGATCCCGGTGTCGACCAGCACGATCCCGTCGTTGCTCTCGATTGCGAGCACGTGGGTGACCAGAGTCGCCGTCTCGGTCCAGCCGCCCTTGCCGGTCAGGGCCCTGGCGCCGTAAGGGCACATCGTCGCGCAGTTCAGGTGGTGGATCTTCCCCACGCAGCCATCGTATTGGCGATCGAGATCGACTGCGACACGGGCGTAGCGTGCTCGCCCGTCGGCGCCGCGAGCTGCGCCGGGCCGACGAGGCGACGTCGGTAGTGTTCCCAGCGGTTGTTGCCCTGGGGGGCAGGGAATCTCTCACCGGGGTTTGGAGCACAACGGTGAGCGGCTAGGGAGATGCAAGAAGCGACCGCCGAGCAGGGTGGCACGGAGTTCAAGCGGGCTCCGCGGATGGCGAGCTGGGATCAGCGCTGCTCGACCCTGTTCGAGGATCTGCGCAAGCCGGCCCGGGTCCTGATCGGCCGCGCCTATGGCAGCGCTTTCTCCCCCGACGAGATCGATGACGTCTACTCGAACGCCTGGACCTCGAGCCTGGCCGCCCTCCGTGGGCGGGCCCAGCGGATGGGGGATGACGAGCTGCGCTCCTACGTGCTGACCGCGGTCGCCAACCACGCCAGCAAGGAGATCCGGCGGCGCTCGCGCAAACCGACCAGCGCCCTCGAGGAGAACCACGCGCGGACCCTGGCCGACGCACATGCCCCGGCGCCCGAGGAGTCCGCCGTCACCGCCGAGCTCGGGGCGGCGACCCGGGACGTTCTCAGCAGCCTGCCGCCCCGGCGCCGGGCGGTGATCCTGCTCCGATACGGCTGGGGCCTCGAGCCGAAGGAGGTCTGCGCCCTGATCGACGGGCTCTCGCCGCGGGCGTACCGGAAGGAGATAACGCGTGGGGTGGAGGAGGTGATCGGGCGGCTGGCGGAGGTCGAGAGCGGCTCCTGGTGTGACTCTCGTGAGCCGATCCTGCGCGAGTTCGTTGCCGGCACCTGCTCGGAGGACGCCCGGCGCCAGGCCCTGCAGCACATCGGCCACTGCCGCGGCTGCGCGGAGCTGGTCGCCCGGCTCCAGGGTCATCTGCACGAGCTCGGCGGGGCGGTTGCTTGGACCTCGGTCGCGGGCGCTTTCGATCAGGGTCAGATCTCGTTCGGCGAGCGCGCGCTGGGAGTCGCCGATCGCGCCCGTGAGAGCGTCCAGCAGGCGGTCGAGCGGATCACCGACAGCGGCGCCTCTGAGGTGGCCGGGGGAGTGGCGAGCGCAGGCGGCGCTCTCGGGGGGGGGGCAGCTGGGGCCGGAGCGCTCGCCAAGCTCGCCGGGCTCGGCGCGGCCGGAAAGGCCGCGGTCGCCTGCCTGGGCGCCAGCGCCGCGGCCGGCGTCTGCGTTGCCGCCGGAGTTGGGCCGCTGGCTGTGGTGGGCGTTGACGGTAAGGGCGAAGCACCGCCGGGCGGCTCCGAACGCCCCGCGGTGGAGCGCCAGCAGGAGAGCGATCCGGCGTCGGCCGACCCTCAACTGGTCGCGACGGCGCCGCCGGTCGAGAGCAGCGGCGCCGACGGACCCGGCGCTGGGCAGCAGGAAAAGGCCGTGCGGGCCGAGGATGGGCAGGGCCAGGCAGAGGCGCAGGCGCAGGCGACCCCGGCCCCCGAACCGGAGAAGCTCGAGTTCGGGCTCGCCCCACAGACGGCGGCAGCCGACGGCGGCGAGAGCGTCAGCGGGGGTGGCGCTGCCGGGGCTGGTTCGGACCCCGGCTCCCCAAACGGTGCCGCCGGCGAGTTCGCCGGCCCCTAGCGAGGCAGGAAGCCCCTAGGCTTTCTCTCTGTGAGCCTGCACGGCAAGGTCCTGTTCGTAACCGGCGGCGCCCGTGGGATCGGCGCCGCGGTCGGGGCCGAGGCCGCTCGGCGCGGCGCCCGGGTCGCGCTGACCGGGCTCGAGCCCGAGGAGTTGCAGGCCCGCGCGGCCGAGATGGGCGAGGGCCACATCGCGCTCGAGGCCGACGTCACCGACATGGACTCGGTCCAGGCCGCGGTCGCGGCCACGGTCGAGCAGCTCGGCGGCATCGACATGGTTCTAGCCAACGCCGGGATCGCGGCCTACGGCAGCGTCGAGAAGTCCGACCCCGAGACATTCCTACGCACGATCGACATCAACCTGAATGGCGTCTACCGGACCGTGCACTCAACTCTGCCGCAGGTGCTGGAGCGGCGCGGCTGGATCGGGATCATCGGCTCGATCGCCTCCTACGCGCCGCTGCCCGGGGCGAGCTCATACAACGCCTCGAAGGCCGGGGTCGAGTTGTTCACCCGGGCACTGCGGGCCGAGGTGGGCTGGCGCGGGGTCTGCGCGGCCTCGATCCACCCCTCCTGGATCGACACCGACCTGGTCCGTGAGGCTACGGCCGATCTGGAGAGTTTTCGGACGATGCGCTCGAAGCTGCCCTGGCCGGCGAGCAAGACCACCTCGGTCGAGGAGTGCGCCCGGCTGATCGTCGACGGGATCGAGGCGCGCAGCGACCGGATCTTCATTCCCAAGAGCGCCCGGCTGCTGTTTTGGATCCGCAATCTGCTCGTAACCCGTCTCGGGG
This sequence comes from uncultured Acidimicrobiia bacterium, assembly GCA_964196325.1. Classification (GTDB taxonomy): domain Bacteria; phylum Actinomycetota; class Thermoleophilia; order Solirubrobacterales; family 70-9; genus CAXMST01. The sequence continues at coordinate 507 of CAXMST010000120.1, read as the reverse complement.
AGGCGGTCCTGTCTCGGGAGGCACCGGAGACGGTGGCTACCATGGACGCCGAGGTCGCGGCGTTGGGACGTTCGGCGAGCGAACGCACCGCGCGGATCAACGATCTCAGCTAGGTAACAACGACGGCGGCGGGTTGCGGAAGGCTGGTTTCGGCAATGGCAGTAGTGGGAAGGGCCCTGTTCTCGGCGACGGTGGCACTCGCGCTGCTGGTGAGCGTGCTCGTCGCGCCGGTGCCCGCGGGCGCCCAGGAGGCGCCGATCTGCAAGAAACGCACCAAGCAGCTCGGAGGCGGCAACGACCGCAAGGACTTTGGTGGCGGCCGTGACCTGGTCAACGGCGGCGACGGCCGCGACGTGCTCAGGGGCGGCCCCGGCAACGACATCATCAACGGCGGTCGCGGCAACGACATCGTCTACGGCGGCCCCGGCAACGACATCGTCTGCGGGGGGCTCGGCAACGACAAGGTCTATGGGGACGGCGGCAACGACGAGCTCTACGGCGAGGAGG
>CAXMST010000119.1:0-2775 GCA_964196325.1 uncultured Acidimicrobiia bacterium | reverse complement strand
GACACCGCCAGCCGCCTCAAGATCCCCTGCGCGCGCGAGCGCGCACCAGGGCGTAGCTACCACCGGCGACCGTGACCCCGATCACGATCACCCAGAGCAACCCGCCAAGCCCCTCCCGCGACGGAGCCGCCGCCGCCGCCGTCAAAGTTCCGTCTTCGCCAGCGACGCTGCCATCGTTACCGGCGCCACCGGCCCCAGCCGTGCCGCCCTTGCTCCCGCCGCCGGACCCGCCCTCGTCGGGAGCGGTCCCCGCGGCGAGCTGCGCCGCCGCGATCCCGTCCGCGCCGAGCGCCTCGAGCGCTGCCAGCTGCTTCGGCGTCAGCACATCGGCGGGGTCCTTACTGTTGTCGAGCGACTTGTTGCCCTTGCCGTCGGGGACCGTCTCGAAGTACTGGTCGGCCTCGGAGTTGCCCGGCGGCACCGAGATCCCCTGCGCAAGCGCGGCGCCGGGCAGCGCCAACACCGCGGCCAGCAGGCAGGCGCTCAGCAAGGTCAGGATTCGTCCCATCACCCAATACATACGCACGGGCCGCCGAAAACCAGACAAATCCACCGGATCCGTGCCTGAGCCCCACCCGGTGGTCGCGGAATTAACCCCGGTTTGTCTGGTTTTCGGCCGCTGATGCGTATCTATGGTTGATGGAGCGCACCCAGCAGCTACCCGTCGCCCTGCGCGGGCTCACCCTCGCCCGCTTCGACGGGCCGGGTTTGGCAACCTGGATCCTCGGCTTCGCGCTGATCGCCTACCTGGCGCTGCAGGGCGGCGGCTACGACCCGATCGTCCGCGGCGAGGTCGGCGTCGCCGTCTGGTGGGTCGTCCTGATCGGCGTCGCCGTCGGCGTCATGCCGCTGCCGACCAAATCGCGCGCCGCCCTCGCCCTCTTCGGCCTGCTCGCCGCGTTCGCGGTCTGGACAGCTTTCGCCTTCATCTGGACCGAGTCCGACGAGCGCACCGCGACCGAGCTCGCCCGCGTCGCCACCTACGCCGGCTTCCTCGCGCTCGGCCTGCTCGCCGCCAACCAGGGCCGCGCCCGCCACCTGCTCGCCGGCATCACCACCGCCGTCGGCCTGCTCGCCGCCCTCGCCGTGCTCAGCCGCCTGCAGCCCCAGCACTTTCCCGAGAACACGATCGGCACCTTCCTCCCCGGAATCGAGATCGAGCGCCGCCTCGCCTACCCGCTCAACTACTCGAGCGCGGTCGCCGTGCTCGCGGCAATGGCGATCCCGCTCCTGCTCGGCGCCACCGCCTGGGCCAAGACCCTGACCGGCCAGGCCCTCGCCGCCGCAGCGCTTCCCCTCGCCGGCTTCATGCTCGTCCTCTCCAGCTCCGGCGTCGGCACCGGCACCGCGATCGTCGCCCTCGCCGTCTTCGTCGTGCTCGCCCCCGACCGCCTCCCCAAGTTCGGCACCATCGCCCTCGCCGCTGCCGGCACTGGCATCCTCGCCGCCGGCCTGGCCGACCGACCCGCCCTCGACCGCGGTCTTCCAACCCCCGAGGCCCTGACTCAGGGCGATGAGCTGCTGGTGATCGCGATCGTCGTCTGCGCCGGCGTCGCCCTCGCCCAGACCGCGATCGGCCTCGCCGTCCGCTTCGGCGAGCGCCCCAGGGCCCTAAAGATCTCCCGCCGCAACGCTTGGATTGCCACCGGCGCAGCCGCCCTCATCGCAATCCCGATCGCATTCGCCGCCGGTCTTCCCGGCACGGTCTCCGACGAGTTCGACAACTTCCAGAGCCGCACATCCGGCGCCGAGCAGGCCGACCGCGGCGCCGTCCTCTTCGACACCTCCTCCTCCGGCCGCTACCAGTTCTGGGAGTCCGCGGCCGACGCCGGCGCCTCCGAACCGCTCACCGGCCTCGGCCCCGGAACCTTCGAGTTCCACTGGGCCTCCGACCCCGAGAACTTCGGCTTCGTCCGTGACGCCCACTCCCTCTACATGGAGAACCTGGCCGAGCTCGGCTGGATCGGCTTCGGCCTGATCGTCGCCCTCGTCCTCGCCACCCTCGGCATCGGCCTCTACAGCTCCCTCCGCGCCAGCCCCGCCGCCCGCCTCCGCATCGCCACCGCCACGGCCGCCGCCGCCGGCTTCGCAGCTGGGGCGGCGCCCGACTGGATCGGGGAGATCGCCGCCCTGCCCTCTCTCTTCCTCCTGCTCGCCGCGGTCATCGCCATGGACACCGAGCCCGACGAGGTCGACTCGATCCTCGCCCGCCGCGTCCGCCGCCCCCGCGCCCACCGTAGTCGCATCCGCAAGTACGCCCCGCAGGCGATCGGCGCCGCGGTCGCGATCGTCGCCCTGGCCGCCATCTGGTCCCCGCTCCAGGGTGCCGATGACCTCCGCGAGAGCCAGATCGAGGTCGCCGCCGGCAACCTCCCAGCCGCCCTCACCGAAGCCGGCGCCGCGATCGACGCCCAGCCCTACGCCGCCGGCCCCCGGATCCAGAAGGCTCTCGTGCTCGAACTCCAGGGGAACCTGCCCGCCGCCGCCAAGATTGCTCGCGAAGCAACCCGCAAGGAGTCCGCGAACTGGCGCAACTGGGCCACCCTCTCCCGCCTCGAGGCCCGCTCCGGCAACGCTGAGGCGTCGGTGAAGGCGCTGCGCGAGGCCCGCAAGCTCAACCCAAGACCGCTCGGAGGCACCGCATGAACGACCAGCCCCACCGCAAGATCTCCAGCGAGCTCCGCCCCTACGTCGACAAGACCGACGCCGGGTCGATCGACGAGCTCGCCGACCGCCTGACCGAGAGCCGCCCGATCCCCCGCGCCGGCTTCCGCG
>CAXMST010000118.1:0-17073 GCA_964196325.1 uncultured Acidimicrobiia bacterium | reverse complement strand
GCCCGCGCCACCGAAGGTGGTGACCACCGGGGTCACGTCGAGTGCCCCGCAGTTGGAAGCCAGGCCCTCATCGTCGAGCAGACCCTTGACCAGTAGGGCGCCGAGCACACCGCCCGAGAGCTGGGCGAGCATGTAGACGATCGCGTCGACGGGGTCGATCTTCTTGAGCAGCGCCGCGGCAAAAGTAACCGCGGGATTGAGGTGGGCGCCACTGACCAGCGCGAGCGACTGAATCATCGCGAAGAGGACAAACCCCGAGGCGAGGCCGATGACGGCATAGTCGGAGCCGAACTGGGCCTGACCACCGGTGGCCAGATAGAGACTGATAGCGGTCCCGATCACGAAGACCAGAAAGAACGTTCCGACCAACTCTGCGATGTAGGCAGCCAGCCCTCGATCCTGCACTGTGCTCTTACCTCCTCGTAGGTGTCTTCCCCGCGGCCGCGGGGTGCCGACGCGGCAGTCTATAGGCGCGGGCGGGCTGAAAGTGTTCCCGCCCGGCGCCCCGGGACTAGCTCAGCAGCGCCTCGACCAACTCGGGCAGCTCGCGCGCCATCCGGCTCCGAGCAACGACCAGGTCGAACCCGGCCTCCTCGGCCCGCCTGCGCGTGACGACGTCCGTGTGCTGATAAAAGCCCAGCGTCGGCGGCCCGGCCGCCGCTACCTGCGCGGCGTCGACGGCGTCGAGATCGGCGACGATCAGCTCGGCGTCGGCGCTTGGCTGGGGATTGCGGAGCAGCTCATGCCCGGCGCTGCTCAATGTCTCCGAGACCTTGCTCGAGAGCATCAGGTCGGTAACCAAGATCTGGATGCGGGCGATGGGAGCACCCCTCGGCAGGCCCGCTAGAGGCCGCGGCGGGAACGGAACTCTTCGCGCACGCTCTCGGGACGACCCCACATCTGGACTACCTCGGCGCGGCCCTCGTTGATGCCGCGCACCATCAGCTCCCCCTCGATTCCCTGTCTATCGAGCATGTCCAAAACCCAGGTCACGGTCTCCGCCGGAGCGCCATGCCCGAACCCCTTGGCGACGTTGATCCGCCAGTGCCAATCCGCCTGGGAGTAGGGCTGGGCGTTGATCTGCGTCATCGAAATCGACGCGTCGATATAGCGGTCCTCGTCGGCGATCCGCAGATCGATCTGGATATCGGTCCAATCGGCCGGCAGCGAGTCAACGATCTCAGAGAAGTCCGGGGCGAGCGCCACCCGGCGAAGCTTATTCGACCGCCGCGGAGCCGGCCTCATCGTCGGCGACCCGCATCGCCGCGACCAGCTCCGCGCCGAGTGGGTGCACGCGGTCGCCGATCCGCACCTGCACTGGTCCGCCGTAGGGCTCGGTGCCGACGACCTCGAGCCGATCCCCCGGGGCGATGCCCTGCTCTGCCAGGTACCGCAGCATCCCGTCGTCGGAGTCGGAGACCCGGACGAAGACCGCGCTCCTGCCCCGCTCGAGTCGACTCAGGGGCAGACTCGTGTCCTCCGGAATCACCAGGTCGACGCTCGGAATCGGGTCGCCGTGCGGATCGTGGCTGGGATCGCCAAGGCTGGTCGCGATCAGCGTCTCGAGCTCCTCGGAGATGTGGTGCTCGAGCACCTCCGCCTCGTCGTGGACCTGGTCCCAGGGCATGCCAAGCGCATCGGTCAGGTAGGCCTCGATCAGGCGGTGATGGCGCATCACCTCCAGGGCAACCCTCTCTCCGGCCCCGGTCAGCTCAACGCCACGGTAGGGCTCGTACTCGACAAGCCCAAGCTTGTCGAGGCGCTTCAGCATCGCCGTGACCGTGCCCGGGACGACCCCAAGGCGAGCCGCGAGCGAAGAGGTTGAGACAGATCCCTCACCAGTCGGGGCAAGAGCGTAGATCGCCTTTACGTAGTCCTCGACCGCCTCCTGCCCGCGGTCCTGACGGCGCTCGCGGCCGTGCGAACCGGCGGGGGCGGACAGCCCCGGATCAGCCTGGCGCTCAGACACTGATCAGGAGTCCCGTCACATACAGGACCGCCACACCACAGGCAACGCCTGCCGCGGTCGGTGGGGTCAGGTAGCGGCCGGCGCGATCGCGGATCATCGGGGCGATCTGGACGATCACCTGCAGGATCGCGCCGGCCCCGACCCCGAGCAGCAGCGCAACGATGCTGTTGCTGAACGCCGCAGCGCCGATCCAAGCGCCAAGGATCGCCGGCGCCCCGGCGACGCCGCCGAGCAGTAGGAGCCGCCGCAGCGCCGGCCGCTCGTCGGCGAGCGGGGCGACGATCGCCAGGCCCTCCGTCGTGTTGTGGATCGCGAAGCCGACAACGAGGAAGGCGCCGAGGGCGAGGGCTCCGCCCGCATAGGCGGAGCCGATCGCGAGCCCCTCGCCGAGGTTGTGGAGTCCGATCCCAATCGCAATCAGCAGCGCCAGATAAGCGCCGCCGGCGCCGGCTCCACGAGCCGCCTCCCGCCGGGCTCGCAGATGCGAATCGACCGCCGCCAAACCGAGATAGGCGAGCGCGGCACCGATGAACACGAGGGCCGAGCCACCGAAGACCTGCGGGCCCTCCCCCGCGATCTCGATGCCCTCGAGCACCGCGTCAACGCCGAGGAACGCGAGCAGGCCGATCGTGAACGCCATCAGCACCCGGAGCAGCCCAGGGCCAACCCTGCGCACGAACGGTAGCCAGACCATCCCGATCGAGACCGGGATCACACCGACGTAGATCCCGAGCAGGGCCATCAGACCCAGGAAGCTGAGGTCGAGGTTGGGGGTCTCGACGGCCGCGTCGATCGCGGTCTCAACCGTGCCCCCGGTCGAGGTCAGCAGGAACAGCTCATAGGCTTCCCCCTCGACCCACGGGTAGCCGACGGTCAGCGTGCGGGAGCCGAGCCGGTCGATCTCACCCGCTCCGGTGAACGGGATGTAGGCATCGTTGACGGCGACCTGGGAGATCGTGACTGGATCGGGCCCATCGTTTCGAAGCGTCAGCTCGATCTCCCCGGGGCGCAGCTCGGTCCGTTCGATCGCGACCTCCTCGACCGGTACGCCGCTGCGCGTCCCGAGGCCCGGGCCGTCGAGCAACGCCAAGGCGGCAATCGCGAGCGCCAGGAGCGCGAGCGGGATCACTCCCCATAGCCAGGTGGGCAGACCGGCCCGATCGACGGTCTGGGCGCTCGCGTCCATCAGCTCACCTCGAAGAAGCCGATCCATCCGAGCTCGGCGAACTCGGTGACGTGGGCGTGGAACATAAACAGCCCGGGCTTCGGGAACCGCATCTCCAACATCCCGCGCTGACCCTGGCCCTGGATCACCGTGTCCGTCAGCTCGCTTGGCTCCAGCGAGGTGCCGGTCGGGTAGTAGTTGAAGAAGTTGGCGTGCAGGTGAAAGCTGTTGAGCGGGTCGTGCTCGAGGGCGTTGACGAGGTGGATCCGCACGAGCTGGTCGCGCTGAACCTTGATCGGGTGGCGCTGGTAGTGGAAGCCGATCGTGTTGACGGCGTAAAGCTCGTTGGACGAGTCGAAGTTGGTGTCGAAGCCGGCCATGACCATGACCATCTCGTCGGCGGCCGGGCGCGGCTCCTTGGGATCGATGATGAAGGCTCCGTACAGGCCCTTGGCGATGTGGGCCGCCAGCGGGCTCACATGGCAGTGGTAGAGGTGGGTACCGAAGGGCTCGGCGTCGAACTCGTAGTCGAAGCTCTCGCCGAGCCCGATCTGTCCGCCCCCGCGGCTCTCGCCGATCCCGGGCATCCCGTCCATGAATGCCGAGTGAACGCCGTGAAAATGGATCGTATGGGGGTGCTCAGACCCGTTCGTGAAGCGGATCCGCAGTCGGTCGCCCTCGGTGCATCGAAGGGTCGGCCCGGGAACGCGGCCGTTGTAGGTCCAGGCCGGATAGAAGACCCCCGGGGCGACCTCTATCTCCTTGTCCTCGGCGAGGATCGTGTACTCCCGCAGGGTCTGTCCGCCGGGCAGCCGCCGGACCTCCCCATAGTCGAAGTCGCGGAGCAGCTCCGTCGGGTTGAAGCCGTTCGCGAGGTGGTCGACCTCCGGGCCGTCGGCAAACGCAGCGTGCAGGGGAGCAGCGGACTCCCCATGACCGAGGTGCTCAGTGCCCGTGGCCGCGGCGGCGACGCCATGGCCGGAGCCGGCGAGCGCATCATGCACCCCCTGGTGCGGCAGCAGCTCATGCAGGATCGGCAAAGAGGCGCCGGCCATCGCGCCGCCGGCAATCAGTCGGCGGCGGCTGAGCCGACGTGCCTTGGGATCCTCCGATGTCTTTTTTGAACTGGCCACGATTTAGATTTTGGCACACCAAACTTGGCAACGTCCATCACCCCTACAATCGGCCTGTGATCAGGGCACAAACAGTCGAGCTGGATGCCGAGTACCGCCTGCTGCGCGAGGAGGCCGGACAGCTGTCGCGTCCCGATCGCCGCATCCTCGAGCTCCGCGGCGCCGAGAGCGGGGAGTTCCTCGAGGGTCAGCTGACGAACGCAATCGAGTCGTTGCAAGCGGGCGACGGATGCTATGCGGCGTTGCTCGATCGCAAGGGCAAGATCCGAGCCGACATGCGGGTGCTCGTGATCGCGGAAGATCTGATCTGGCTCGATACAGCTGCGGACACCAGCGACGAGGTCGAGCGGCACCTACAGATGTACAAGGTCGGCCGCGATGTCGAGATCGAGCCTCGCCCCGAGCTCGGGATGCTCGCGCTGATCGGCCCGCGCTCCTCGGAGCTCCTCGGCGGGCTGCCCTTCGGCCCTGAGCACACCAACCGCCTGACGCCGGTAGGCGGCCATCAGCTACGGGTCCTCGCGACCGACCGGGGCGCCGACCTGATCGGCCCCGAGGACGCGCTCGCAGCGGCGGCTCGGGAGCTCGCGGCGGCCGGCGCCGAGGCGGTCAGCGAGGCGGCGGCCGAGATTCTCAGGGTCGAGACCGGGCGGCCCACTTTCGGGCTCGATATGGGCAACGAGACGATGCCGCAAGAGGCCGGCATCAACGCCCGGGCCGTGAGCTTCGAAAAGGGCTGCTACATCGGCCAGGAGACTGTCGCGCGCCTGCACTACCGCGGCAAGCCCAACCGCCACCTGCGGCGGCTGCTCTCGAGCGAGCCGCTCGAGCGCGGCGCACCGGTGATCACCGAAGAAAAGCAGGTGGGCGAGGTCGGAACGGCCGTGATCTCGCCCTCTCGGGGGCCGCTGGCCCTGGCGATCCTGCGCCGCGAGGCCGAGCCCGGCGCCGCAGTCACCGTCGGTGCGGGCATCGCAGCGAAGGTCGAGGCGATCGAGGCGTGAGCCCCGGGCGCCGCTCGCTCGGGCTCGGCGGCAGACCGCTGGGCGGAGACTCGCCACTGCTGGGCGGCCCCGGAGCGGCGACGGGCCACGCACCCGACCCCGAGCCGGAGCGAGCCGTGGCGGCGGGCGGCTTTGATCTCCACGACGACCAACTCAGCGCCCCGGCCGCTACCGACGCGGGAGCGACTGTCGACCCACAGGAGCCCACGCTGGAGCAGTTGCGTGAGCTGCTGTCCGAGCCGGAGCCCAGCAGGCAGATCGATGACTGGGGGCGCTCGGAGCAGCTGATCGCCGCAATCGATCCGTTGCTCAACTTCTACTACCGCTACTGGTTCCGGGTCGAGGTCGAGGGGCTCGAAAACGTGCCCGAGTCCGGAGGCGCGCTGTTGGTCGGCAATCACTCGGGCGCCCTGCCGCCGGACGCGCCGATGATCATGCAGGCGATCCGCAACGAGCATCCCAGCCCCCGGCCCGTCTACATGCTGGGCGAGCATTGGTTCAAGGGCTTTCCCGTGGTCGGGGCAATCGCGAACAAGATCGGGCTGGTACCGGCCCACCCGGCCAACGCCCAACGCCTGCTGGCCGACGAGGGGCGCTTGGCACTGGTCTTCCCCGAGGGGATGAAGGGCACCAGCAAGGTGCTCTGGCAGCGCTACCGGCTGCGCCGCTTCGGCCGGGGCGGTTTCGTCCGTACGGCACTGCGGGCGCGGGTGCCGATCGTGCCGATCGCTTTGGTCGGGGGCGAGGAGGCGATGCCGATCTTCGCCCATATGCGGCTCGTGCAGAGAACGACCGGGCTCCCCTATGCACCGTTCAACCACGCCTTCCCACAGTTCGGGCCCCTCGGCGCGCTGATGTACATGCCGGCCAAGTTCAAGATCCGGTTCCTCGAACCGATCGAGCTTGGCTCCGTCCCCACCGAGACGCTCGATGACGCCTCTGCCGTGCAGTCGATCGCGGAGGACATCCGGGCCCGAATCCAGGTCTCGCTGGACCAGATGCTCGCCCAGCGCCGCTCGGTTTGGCTTGGCTGAGGGCTGCTCTGTGGCTCGGCCTCCTCCCCCCGACCCGAAGCGCCCCCGGTTCAGATAGATTTCTCGGTGTGAGGAGGAAGAGGAGGAGCCGTGTCGCGCTGCTTGCCGCCGCAGCGATCTCGGTTGCTGCCGCGGGGTGCGGGGCTGAGGACTTCCCGAACGACCCGAGACCGCCCACGACTCTCCAGCTCAGCGCCTTGATCGATGGAAAGCGCGTGATCGTCGCGCCGACCCAGATCGACGGCGCGCCGGTCGGGGCTGGGCTCGCCAACTTCACGATCAGCAACCAGACGTCCAAGGAGGTCACGCTCGACTTCGACGGGCCGACCCAATCCGCGACCGCCCCGGTCGTTGCGAACGGCACCTCGAACTACAAGGTCGAGCTCCAGGAGGGGATCTACAGCGTCGAGGCCAGCGATTCGAAGATCAAGGCCGCCGAGCTGGTCATCGGCCCTGAGCGGGAGACCGGCGCGAACGACCTGCTGCTGCCTTAACGGCGCAACGCCGGTCAGACGTCCTTGGGGTCGACTTCCTCGACGAGGCCCTCGATCCGGGCCAGCTCATCGTCGACGTCGGTGACCATTCCGTCGATCTCCTCGCGCGCCTTAGTCGCGCTCTTGTCAATGTTGCTCAAGGCCAGGCGGACCTTTTGCGCCCGCTTCAGGGCTGAACGAGCGGCCTCAGCCGCAGCGCGGACCTCTGCCGCATCGACGTCTAGCGTGCGGTCCCGGGACAGTACGACTCGCAATCGGGCATAGCGGTATGCCAGCCTGAGGCCGAGGCCGTCCGGCTCCTCGGGGTCGACCGCGACGATGATCTTGTTGCCCTCATACTCGGTCAGCTGCTCATGGCCGGCGGGGATCCGCTCCTCACCGGCGACGACCAGGACCGCAAAGTCAGCCTCGCGCTCAGCCAGCGCTCCATTCAGCTCCTCCCGCATCCGATTCTTCGAGAGCTGGCGGTCCTTGTCCTCGAACACGATCCGGCCGGTGCACTTGCCCTCCGCTGCGCCGATCTCAACCACGGTGTCGCCTTTCTTGGAGCCACCGTCGCCGCGCACGTCGCCCGTATGCCGGGCGACGTCGCCGCGGCCCTCGGCGATCTCCTCCAGCGCATCGTGAACCCGCTCCTCGAAGCTGCGTCCCTTGCGCGTCCCCGCCTCCTCGGACTCCGCTACCCGTTCGTCCCCCTGCTGCTTCTCGAACACGCGGCCGACGGTCTCGCGCAGCCCTGCGACCTGCTCCTGAAGCGCCCGGTTCTCGGTCGCGTGACTCTCCTTGAGCTCGCCTAGCTGCTTGCGGTGCCGCTCCTCGGCTTCGAGCATCGCCTTGGTCGCCCGCACCTGTACGGCCACGAGCGGGTTCGAGAGCTCCTCCGAAGAGAGCAGTCTGGTCAGCTCACCCACCCGGCGATCGACGTGCTCGCCGACCAGCGTCTTGATCTGCTGCTGCACAGAGTCACTGCGATCCGCGCCGAAGGCCGCCGCGAGCCGTTCAGCGAGCTCGGAGCTACCCGACTCGAGCGTCTCGCCGAGCTCGCGGCTGAGAGCTCCGAGGCTGGTCTGCAACTCGTGTTTGACGTAGTCGACATTGGCGGCTGTGCGTTCACCGTCAAGCACGCGGCAGCCGATCTCGATCGCCGAGGCGACCGTCTCGGCGGGTTCCTCGCCCGCCTCGGCGCGCTCACGAACGAGCCGCGCGGCGCGCTCGTCGTTGACGGTCAGCAGCTCGATTACGAGCCGGTCGCCGAGCGCTCGGACGGCGGCCCCGGCCTCGAAGGGGAGCTCGTCGAGCTGATGCTTTTGGGAGGCTTCCATCTGAACTCACAAAGGTAGTCGCGCGCCCGGACGCCTCCCTGACGGCAATATCCAGCCCCAATCATGTCGCCGCACCCCGCCAAGCCCGCCTTCTCCGCCGGCTACGAGGAGCTCCTGCGCCGCTGGGGCGAGATCTCCGATCTCGGCCGTGCCCGCGCGCTGCTCGCCTGGGACGAGCGCACGATGATGCCCGCGGCCGGCGCCGCCGGGCGGGCCGAGCAGATATCGACCCTGGCCCGGGTCCGACACGAGCGGCTCACCGACGAGCGGCTCTGGGAGCTGGTCGAGGCCCTCGGCCCGCAGACCGAGCGGGCGGACCCCGCCGGGCTGGAGGCGGCCACGGTCCGCGCCGCACGCCGCGACTGCGAGAAGGCGCGCAAGGTCCCCACCGAACTGCGCGCCGAGATGGCCCGCGCCGCCTCCCACGGCGAGACCGCCTGGGCCGCGGCCCGAGCCGAGTCGGACCTCGAGGCCTACCTGCCCCACCTGACCCGCAACGTAGAGCTGCGCCGGAGCTACTCCGACTGCTTCGCGCCGTTCGATCACCCCTACGACCCGCTGCTCGACGACTTCGAGCCCGGGCTGCCGACGGCGACCGCGCGCCAGATTCTCGCCGAGCTGCGGGAGGGGCTGGTCCCGATCGTCGCCGCCGTCGCCGAGAGCACGGTGACGGTCGCGGAGTCACCGCTTCAGGGCAGCTTCGGCGTCGCTGATCAAGGACGGCTGACAGCGCGTCTGATCGGCGGCCTGCCGCTGCCCCCAGGCAGCTGGCGCCTGGACCCCACACTGCATCCGTTCGCGACCTCGATCGCGGCCGGCGATGTGCGCCTGACCACCCACTACGACCCCGACGATCTCTCCTTCGCGCTGTTCAGCTCCCTGCACGAAGCCGGACATGGGATCTATGAGGCCGGGGTGCCGCCCGAGTTGCGTCGAGGCCCGATCGGCAACCCGGTCTCGCTCGCCTTCCATGAATCCCAGAGCCGGCTCTGGGAGAACTGGGTGGGGCGCTCGCGGCCCTTCCTTGGGCGACTGCTGCCGCTGCTGCGAGAGGAGCTCGGCTCCGAGTTCGACGGTGTCGAGCTCGAGGACCTGTACCGCTCGGCGAATCGTGCCCATCCCTCGCTGATCCGCGTGGAAGCTGACGAACTCGCCTACAACCTGCACATTGCGCTGCGCTTCGAGCTCGAGCTCGAGCTGTTCGCGGGCACCCTCGAGGCGTCTGATCTGGCCGAGGCATGGGCGACCCGTAGCAGCGAATACCTGGCGCTAGACGTTCCCGACCACGCCCACGGCGTGATGCAGGACGTGCACTGGGCCGCGGGATCGTTCGGCTACTTCCCGACCTACACCCTTGGCAACATCATCGCCGCCCAGCTCTGGGAGCTGGCGGGCGCCGAGCTAGGCGATCCCGAGGAGCTGATCGAGGCCGGCGAGCTGGTCGCTCTACGCGACTGGCTCGGCGAGCGCATCCACCGCCACGGCGCCCGCTACCAGCCCGCCGAGCTCGCCGAACGAGCCCTCGGTGGTCCCATGGACCCCGCCGCCCTGCTGCGCCGTCTGCGCGGCAAGTTCGGCGAGCTCTACGACTTCTGACCCCGCCCCGGTACCCCCCCGAAATTGGTGGAGTCGATTACGTGGCGCGTCTCGACTTAACCGACTCCACGCATCCCCCGGCGAGAGCTGGTGGAGTCGTTGAGAGCTGGTGGAGTCGGTTACGTGCAGCATTTCGCCTTAACCGACTCCACCCCGGCGGCGATGGATGCGGGCGGGCGTGACCGGGCTCACACCCGGTTAGTTTCGTTCGCGCAATAGTTGTGGGAGTGCAAGTTCGTTCCGCAATCCCGCAGCACGATGACCCCAGCGCCGAGCCCGCGACCGTGGCCGACCAGCTCGGCGCCCTGCTGCGTCACATCTTTCTCGACCCCCGGACCGACCACCTGGGGATGATCGAGGAGCGCGGGCTGTCAATGACCCAGGTTCGGGTGCTGGTGACCCTGGCCTGCTTGGAGGGGCCCCTGTCCGCCGGGGATCTGGCCGAGCGCCTAGGGCTCTCGCCCGCCGCGATGAGCCGCGCGATCGACGGTCTCGTCTCCCGCGAGCTCGTTTCCCGCTCTGAATCCGCTCAGGACCGTCGGGTCCGGCTGCTCGAGATCTCGAGCAACGGCGAGGCCTTCGTTGACGAGATCGTGGCGCTGCGCAATATCGGCCTCGAGCGCTTCGTCGCCGACCTGACCAGCGAGCAGCGGCTGATGCTCTCCCAGGCGCTCGTCGCGATCGAGGCCGATCGGAGCCCCCGATGACCCGCTACCGGCATCTGGTCACCGAGGAGAACTCGAAGTGGTGGACGCTCGCGGCGATGTGCTTCGCGCTGTTCATGATCATGCTCGACAACACCGTCGTCAACGTCGCCCTGCCCTCGATCCAAGACGATCTGAACGCGTCGATCTCCGCGCTGGAGTGGACCGTCAACGGCTACACGCTGTCATTCGCCGTGCTGCTCGCAACCGGCGGCCGCCTCGGCGACATCCTCGGGCGCCGCCGAATGTTCCTGACCGGGGTGGTGATCTTCGCCGCCTCCTCGGCGACCGCCGGGCTCGCGCCGAGCGAGACCGCGCTCGTAGCGAGTCGCATCGCCCAAGGCATGGGCGCAGCCCTGATGATGCCGGCGACCCTCTCGATCATCACCAACGCCTTCCCGCCCGAGGAACGCGGCAAGGCGATCGGAACCTGGGCGGGCGTCTCGGCCCTTGCTCTCGCGATGGGACCCCTGGTCGGCGGCTTTCTGACCGAGGAGGTCAGCTGGCGCGCGATCTTCTACCTGAACATCCCGGTAGCCGCCGGCGCGATCGTGGCGACGCTGTTCGCGGTCCGCGAGTCCCGGGACGAGACCGTCGGTCGTGAGATCGACTGGCTCGGGACGGCGGTGCTCACCGCGGGACTCACGGCGCTGGTCTTGGCCCTGGTCGAGGGCAACGCCTGGGGTTGGACGTCCACCGCGATCGTGGCGCTGCTGGTCAGCTCCGTGGTGCTCTTGGCCGCATTCCTGATGATCGAGACCAGGGTCAAGGCACCGATCATTCTGTTCGAGTTCCTTCGCAGCCGCACCTTCGCTGGTGCGTCGATCGTCGCTTTCATTGTCTCGTTCGCGATGCTCGGGATGTTCTTCTTCATGGCGCTCTACATCCAGAACATCCTCGGCTACTCGGCGTTGGAAGCGGGCGTTCGCTTCCTGCCCACGACGCTGATGATTGTCGCCCTGGCGCCGATCGCCGGCAGGCTCACAGATCGGATCGGGCCCCGGCCGCTGATCGTCACCGGTCTCTCGACCGTCTCGCTCTCGCTCTTTCTACAGTCCTCGATCGACGTCAACTCCGGCTACAGCGACCTGCTGGTGCCGTTCATCCTGATGGGAGTCGGGATCGCATTGACGATGTCCCCGATGTCCACCGCGGCCATGAACGCTGTCGCCGAGGCCAAGGCCGGCCTGGCATCAGGCCTGCTGTCGATGTCACGGATGGTCGGAGCAACCTTCGGAGTCGCCGTGCTCGGAGCGATCTTTCAAGCGCACAGCCGCAGCGACCTGGGCGCGGCACTGAGGCCGATCGGCATCGGCGAGGACCAGGTCGACGCGATCGCCGAGCAGGTCGGCAGCGGTGAGATCGGCCTCGAGCTGGCGAACCTACCCGCCGCCCAGGCCGAACAGGCCGGCGAAGCCGCCCGCGAAGCGTTCGTAAACAGCCTCGCCAGTTCAGTCGAGATCGGCGCTTTCGTTGCCGCCGCCGGGGCGGTCCTGGCCCTGCTGATGATCTCGGCAAAGCGGCCCCCCCAGCCCGAGCCCGAGCTCGTGGACCGCAGCCAGCCCAGCGTCGAGCTTGCGGGCGCCACCAGGGGCTGACGCCGCGCGGGGCCACACCCTCGCCCGCACCCGTGGTTCCTCTCCCCCATCGCTAGCATCCGCCTCCGTTCGCTACCAACGACCCAACGGAGGAGCCCCCGTGGCCGTAGACACCGCCCAAGTTGCCAACCTGGATGTCGAGCCGGGAACCCTGCCCGCGACGATGGCCGCCTGGGTGATTCGCGCGGAGCGGGAGGGGGAGCCGAAGGACGCCTTCCAGACCGAGGAGGTCGAGATCCCCGAGCCGGGGGCGTTCGAGGTGATTGTGCGGGTGATGGCCGCGGGGGTCAACTTCAACAACGTCTGGGCGGCACTCGGCAAGCCGGTCAGCGTCTTCGGCTACGGAGACCATCCCGAGTTCGGGCATCACATCGGTGGCTCGGACGCCTCCGGAATCGTCTGGAAGGTCGGCCCCGGGGTGACCAGCTGGAAGCCCGGAGACGAGGTCGTGCTGCACTGCAACCAGGCCTCCTACGAGGACGTCGAGGTGCACGGTCTCGACCCGATGGCGGCCCCCTCGCAAAAGATCTGGGGCTACGAGACCACCTGGGGCTCATTCGCACAGTTCACGAAGGTCCAGGCCCAACAGCTGCTTCCGAAACCCAAAAACCTCTCCTGGGTGGAGTCCTCGGCCTATGGTCTGACCTACTTCACCGCCTACCGGATGCTGCTCGACCGTGCCCGCATTCAGGCCGGGCACAACGTGCTGATCTGGGGCGCGGCGGGCGGACTCGGCGTGTTCGCCTGCCAGCTCGCCAAGGCGGCCGGCGCCAACGCCGTCGGCGTTGTCAGCTCCGACGAGAAGGGCGAGCTGGTCAAGCAGCTCGGCTGCGTCGACTACATCAACCGCAACGAGTTCAGCGCAATGATGCGGACCGGGAACGAAACCCCCGATGAGGAGAAGGCGCGGTTCAAGGTCTCGCGCGATTTCGCCAAGCAGGTCAAGTCGATCCTCGGCGACGCCCCCGACATCGTCTTCGAGCATGTCGGGAAGGCGACGTTCCCAACCTCGGTGTTCACGGTCAAGCCGTTCGGGAAGGTCGTGATCTGTGGCGCAACCTCCGGCTACACGCTCGACTTCGACGTGCGCTACCTGTGGATGAAGCAGAAGGAGATCCTCGGCTCGCACTTCGCCAACGCCTACGAGTGCATGAAGGCGAACAAGCTGATGGCGGCGGGCAAGATCCAGCCGGTGCTGTGGAAGGCGATGGACTTCGATGGCGTGCCCGAGGCACACCAGTTGCTGCACGAGAACAAGCACTTCGGCAAGATCGCGATCAGGGTCGGGGCGACCGACGATGAGCAGGGCAAGCACGAGGACGGCCCGGGACCGATCTGGGCTGAGGTCGGCGGCTGAGGCTCTACCAGCGGGCCCGCGCGCCGGGACCAGCGCTCGCCGCATAGGATGGCCGCGATGGACGGCACCAGCGCTACCGCGGTGCGTCAGGGTGTGGTGGCGGCTTGTGTGATCAGCTTCGCGGCTGGCTGGACCCTGACAAACATCGGTGCGATTCCCGATGAAACGGCCGCCGCCTACGGGGTCAGCCTGGCAACCGTCGGTCTGTTCACAACGGCGCTGTTCATCACCCACACGGCACTGCAGGTCCCCTCCGGCAGGGCCTGTGACCGCTTCGGCTCCCGCCGGATCGGAATGATCGGCGCCGCGATCATGGCCGCGGGGGCCGCCTTGGCGCTGCCGGCTCCCGATCTCGTCTGGGGGCTGGCGGGCCGACTGCTTGCCGGCGTCGGCACCGCGTCGGCGTTTATCGCGGGGAGCGCCTACGTGCGTTCGATTGGCGGCTCAGCCTTCGCCCAGGGCATGTACGGAGGGATCGGCGTCGCGGCCGCGGGCGTTGCGCTGGCAATCGTGCCACTACTCGAGCCAAGCCTCGGCTGGCGGGCACCGCACTGGAGCGCAATCGCGGCCTCGCTGGTGGCGTTGCTGCTGCTCGCCGCAGCGCCGGTCGATGTCGGCCACCTGAACCTCTCACAAACGCGCGCGGCGGGAGTGCTCCGAGATCGCCGCCTGTATCGACTCGCGGTCCTGTTCGCGGTCACATTCGGGCTCAGCATTGTAATCGGAAACTGGGTGGTCGAGATCCTCCAGCGACAGACGGGCGTGGGCAACGCAGAGGCCGGAGCGATCGGCTCGCTGACCCTCCTGCTTGGCGTGTTCAGCCGTCCGTTCGGGGGCTGGCTGCTGCATCGACACCCGCAGATCCTGCGTGTCAGCCTCGGTATCAGCGTTGCGGCCGGTGCCTTAGGGACGGTCATGATCATGCTCGCCGGGCCCCTCTGGCTGGCGGTGGTGGGGGCAACGCTGCTCGGCCTCGGCGGAGGGATCTCCTTCTCGCCGGCGTTTACCGGGGCTGCGATGGTCCGCCCGGACGCCCCCGGCAGCGCGGTTGGCTTCGTCAACGGCAGCGCCGCCCTGACCGTCCTGATTGCGACGCCCCTGGTCGGGCTCACCTTCTCGCTGCCGGGAGATGGGCGAATCGGGTTCGGGGTGATCGCCGCACTCTGGCTGGTGGCCCTCGTGTTGCTGCCTCAAAGCCGGTCGCTGGGAGTGCCTGCATCCAGCGGCGTGGCCGGGTCGCCGCGAGTCGAGCCCGGGCAATAAGATGCTCGCCCATGAGCGAGGTCAACGTGATCGAGTGGCACATCCACCCAATGCGGGTGGAGCCCTGGTACGCCGCGTGGATGCCCGCCTTTGAGCGGGCAGAAGCCTACGGCGCCACCGCGACGAGCATGACCCGCTCCGAGGACGACCCGCTGCACTTCCGTCAGACGACGGTGTGGGAGAGCCGCGGCGATTTCGACCGATTCTGGACCTCTGACGAGGCGGCGCGAGCGCGGGCCGAAGCGCTCAACTACTACAACAAGCCCATACTGCCGGGCTGGCACGTTCCCTGCGGCAAACCCTAGACCGCAACCGCGGTCCGCGTCGCGAACTCCTCGCTGACCTCGGCCAGAACGTCGAGCATCGCCTCGGTTGCCGAGCTCCGGGACCCGACCTGGAGGCTCGCCGCCCAAACCCGTCGCAACGGCGGCTCCGGGAGCACCTCGGCGATCTCCACACCCGGATGAGGCGCGGTAAGCGCGAGGTCCGGCAGCAGGGCGACGCCGAGCCCGGCGGCGACCAGGCTCTGGATCACGGTGTAGTCGTTGCTCTCAAAGGACACGTCGGGGTCGAAGCCCGCAAGCTGGCAACTGCGGACGGCCAGCTCGCGACAGGAGCCGCCAGGATTCCCGCAGAGCCAGGACTGATCTGCGAGGCGATCCAACTGGAGCGCCCCGCACCCGGCCAGCTCATGCCCGCGCGGTAGCGCCAGCCGCATCTCCTCGATGAGCAGAGGCCGTAGTTCGAGGTCGCGATCGGGCGCAAACGGGTGTAGCTCGAAGTCGTAGACGACGGCGAGGTCGTGATCACCGCGCTTGAGCTGGGGGATCGATTCCTCAGGATCAGCCTCCACCAGGGTCACCCGGATCTCCGGATGGCGCTCGCGAAACACCGATGCCGCGGCGGTCACGAGCGTGGCGCTGGCGCTGGGAAAGCTGATCAGGCGCAGCTCGCCACTGTCCAGGCCGGAGAGCTCGCCGAGCTCACGCTCCGCCTGCTCGAGCCGGGCGATCGCGGCATCCCCGTGCGAGACGAGCAGGCGGCCCGCATCGGTTAGCACTGGGCCCGTTCGTATGCGCAGGAGCAGCTGCTCGCCGGTCTCGGCCTCAAGCGCTGCGATCTGCTGGCTGACCGCCGACTGCGAGACGTAGAGGTGGTCAGCCGCCGCGGAAAACGAGCCGCGCGCGGCGACTTCGCGAAGAACCAAGAGCCGCTTGAGGTCGAGCATTAGCCAAGCTTATCACAGCATCCACAAATTCCTATTGCGCTAATCCGCCGAGGGCCGCATAGTGAGTTGACAGACGCCCACTGGAATCGAACCCCGAGGAGGCCACGATGCGGTACCGAGAGCACCACAACTCCGATCGAGCCGCCCGGCCTCCGATGGCCGCGCTGACGATACGCGCGCTCAACGACAGCGATGGGCCAGAGCTGGTCAGGCTGGCGCAGCGCGACAGCGCCGCCGTCCCCCAGCTGCCATTGCTGGGCGCGGAGCTCGGCGGTCGACTCGTCGCCGCGGCATCGATCCGCGAGCCTGAGCTCCCAGCGATCGCCGATCCCTTCGTGCCAACCACTGCGGCGGTGTCGATCCTGCGGATCAGGGCGGCTCAGCTGCGAGGCGAGGAGGCAGGCTCGCGGGAGCGAATGCGGATGCCGCAGCTCTGGCCGTTCGCGAACGGAGCCCCGGCCCGGCGCTAGCGCAGCTCTAGCCTTGCTCCAGCGGCGCCATCGTCAAGCCCGCTGCGGCCAGCTGCTCCCAGTAGTGCTCGGCCGTCTCCTTCGGCCCCGACCAGACGATCGCCTGACCGGAGCGGTGAACCGCGTTGGCCAGGCCCATGCCCTTCTCGTAGTCGACCATCGGGATGAAACGGGCCAGGGTGCGAGCGACGTGCTCGAACGTGTTGTGGTCGTCGTTGCGGACAATTACCCGCCACTCGCCACCGAGCCCGGAACCCGGGCCCGCCGCGCGGGGCTTCTCGATCGTGCTGGGGGTCATGCGACGGCGCGGGCGCGGTCATTGGGCGCCCGGAACTAAGGCTAGACCAGCGGCGCGCAAGCTCGGATCCCAACCGCCGGCTGCGTCGGCCCCGGTGGCGGCCCTATCGGTCCTATGGGGTCGGGACGAAGACCTTGACGCTGTCGACGACGCTGAAGCCATCCTTGTTGGATTTGGCCACGCTGCCAAAGCTGATCGCGGCCTTGCGGCCGGTGACCTCTTCCGGAGCCTCGTCGACGAACCTGGCCAGCCGCTCACCGTTGACCGTGGCCACAACGGTTGAGCCAGTCACCTCGAGCCGAATCTGGTTGCGCTTGTCAAGGCCCTCACGCCACACTACAGGTACACACACACACACACACACACACACACACACACACACACGCGCGCGCGCGCACACACACACACACACAAACACACACACTCACACATACTCAC
>CAXMST010000117.1:0-2925 GCA_964196325.1 uncultured Acidimicrobiia bacterium | reverse complement strand
TCGAGGACCGGTTCGCATCGACCTTGCACTGCCGGGTCCATTCTCGCGGCAACACCTATCTCGTCGAGGACCTGGCTTCGACGAACGGCACCTTTCTCAACGGTGCCCAGCTCAGCGGTGAGGCGGCGCTTGGCGACCTCGATGAGATCGCGATCGGGGAGACGACGTTCCGCTTCGAGTTGGCGCTCGGGGACGGTGGGTAGGTGCCCCCGATGCTGCGCATAGCGGAGGCTGTTCAGCGCACCGATACCGGCCGGCAGCGTGAGGCGAACGAGGATTCCTACTTCTCCCGCTCGCCCGTGTTCGCCGTTGCCGACGGCATGGGTGGGGCCCGCGCCGGCGAGGTCGCCTCACGGATCGCGGTCGAGGCGTTCGAGCCGAAAGCGGACGCCGACGTTGACCGGTTGGCAGGCCCGGAGAACTATCTACGCGAGACCGCACAGCAGGCCAACGCGCGGATCTTCGAGCTCGCGGAAGGGGACTCCAGCCGCTCCGGGATGGGGACGACGCTGACCGCAGCGATGCTCTCCGGCAACGAGGTCAGCTTCGGCCATGTCGGTGATTCCCGCGCCTACCTCTACCGGGACGGCGAACTCAGTCAGCTCACCAACGATCACTCGCTGGTCGAGGAGCTGCGCCGTCAGGGCAAGCTGACCCGCGCCCAGGCGGCCGAGCACCCGCAGCGCTCGGTGATCACGCGCGCTCTCGGGCCGGAGCCGACAGTCGCTGTAGACACGATGACCGTTCAGGGGCGGCCCGGCGACGTCTTCCTGCTCTGCTCTGACGGCCTCACCTCGATGCTCTCGGACGAGCAGGTCGCGACGATCATCGGCAAGGACGCGGACCTCAAGGTCGCGGCCCGTCGTCTGATTCGCGCTGCGAACAGCCACGGTGGCCGCGACAACATCACCGTCGTTCTCTTCCGGCTCGAGGGCGCGCTCGATGCCGAGGGCGAGCCGATCGCGGAGGGAGCGACTCTGGTTGGAACCAGCGCCGAGGAGGCAGGCTTCAGCGCAGCAGCCCTGGCGAAGGCCCGCGCGGCGGATCTGGCCGCCGAGCGGCGCCCCGCCGTGCCGAGCGGCCGCGCCCTCGGTGGGCGCTCGCTTCGGCGCCGGGCGTTCGCGGGCCTGGCCGCTGTGGCCGTGCTCGCCGTGCTCGGCGGGGCCGTCTTCTACGGCGCCCGCCAGGTCTGGTTCTTGGGCGCTGACGAGGCCGGCCGGGTGGCGCTGTTCCGTGGCCTCCCCTACGACCTGCCATTGGGCGTCGATCTCTATAACGAGGTCTACTCGAGCCCGATCACGATCGAGGCTCTGCCTGAGGATCGTCAGGACACCGCCACGAACCACGAGCTGCGCTCCCGCGCCGATGCAGTCTCGCTGATCGAGGACCTGCAGCGGGCGGCCGCCGAGCAGGCGACTGCCGAGCGGGCGACTGCCGAGCAGGAGGGCGCCGCCGGCGCCGGCGGCGGCCAGGGCAACGGCAACGGGTCTGGCGCCGGCAACGGGTCCGGCCAGGGCTCCGGGGGCGGAGGGTGAGTGCTCGGAACCGCGAGCTGCTCGGCCTGATCCCCGTCGCCGTGCTCGTCACGGCCGGGTTCACCGCTGTCTTCACCGTGCAGAACAGCGAGGTCGGCGATCTCAGCCTGATCTTCGGCGGCTATTTCCTGGCGATCTGCTTTGCCACTCACATGGTGATCCGCTTCCGCTTGCCTGATGCGGACCCGTACCTGTTCCCGCTGATCGCGCTGCTCGCCGCGATCGGGCTGGTGATGATTTATCGGATCGACGACGGCCTCGCTCGCGACCAGGCGAACTGGTTCGTGCTCGGCCTACTCCTGTTCATCGCGACGATCGTCTTCCTGCGCGACTACCACGTGCTCGAGCGCTACCGCTATGTGATCGCCATGGTCAGCATCGGTCTACTGCTGGCGCCCCGGCTGCCCGTGATCGGAGCCGAGGCGACCAACGGCGCCTTTTTGACCGTGGACTTTGGCCCGATCGCCTTCCAGCCCGCCGAGCTGGCCAAGATCGGCGTCGTCATCTTCCTCGCCAGCTACCTGCGTGATCGGCGCGAGGTTCTGGTTGTCGGCGCCCGGCGCATCGCCGGCCTTACCCTGCCACCGCTCAAGCACCTGGGGCCGCTGCTGGTGGTCTGGGGGGCGGCGATGGTGATGCTGGTCTTCATCCGCGACCTGGGCAGCTCGCTGATGTTCTTCGGCGCCTTCCTGGCGCTGATCTACGTGGCCACCAACCGGCTCTCGTTCGTGGTTATCGGCTTTGCCATGTTCCTCGCCGGCGCCTGGTTCTTCACCGCGACCGTCGGTCACGTGCAGGACCGGGTCGACATCTGGCTCGACCCATACGCCGATGCCTCCGATTCGGGGTTCCAGATTCTGCAGTCGATGTTCGCCCAGGCTGACGGTGGGCTGTTCGGGCGGGGGATCGCCGAGTCGCTGTTGTTCCCGGCCGCCAACGCGCCGCCGCTGATCCCGGAGGTCCAGACCGACCTGATCTACGCCCTGATCGTCGATGAGCTCGGCCTCTTTGGCGGCGCCGCGGTGATCCTCACCTACGTGCTGATCGCCGCCCGCGGCTTCAAGATCGCGAGCATCGCCGAAGACGGTTTCTCGAAGCTGCTGGCGGCCGGGCTCACGGCGGTCTTCGCCCTGCAGGCGTTTGTGATCATCGGTGGCGTCACCCGGGTCATTCCGCTCACCGGAGTGACCCTGCCGTTCGTCTCCTACGGCGGTAGCTCGATCGTCGCCAACATGATCTTGCTTGCGCTGCTGCTTTTGATCTCCGATCGCGCGCGGCGCCCGCGCCCGGAGGCAACCGTATGAACAAGCCGATCGCGCGCCTCTACGGATTCCTGTTGCTGCTCTTCGCGCTGCTCGTGGTGTTCACCTCGAACTGGGCCGTTTTCGAA
>CAXMST010000116.1:0-5138 GCA_964196325.1 uncultured Acidimicrobiia bacterium | reverse complement strand
CGCTTTCTCGCGGCCGAGGAGGGCGTGTTCTGCGAGCCTGCCTCGGCCGCCTCCGTTGCCGGGCTGCTTGCGGAAGGGCTGCCGGTCGCCGAGGGCGCAGCCCAGCCCGAAAGCGTCGTTTGCGTGCTCACCGGGCACGGTCTCAAGGACCCCGACACAGCGCTGGGCAAGGCACCCTCGGTGATCCGCTCCGAGGCGAGCACCGCCGCCGTCGAGAAGATCGTCTTCGGCTGAGCCACTCTGCTGGGGGGCGCCCGGGATTGCCTACACTGAGTTGTCGATAGGGGGACGACATCGAGTGGAGCAACGCAAACCAACGTAGGTGGGCATGGCGGGGGCATCTGGTCGCTGCCCGGATTCGGCGGCCGGAGCGTCGATGGTGGCGCCTGCCGCGTTCCCGCCCAGGCGACGACGGCGGCGACGGCGGCGGCCTGACCAACCCCGCCCCTGATCCTGAGCCGGGCGACTGGGGCCCGCGGATCGCGATGCCGGAGGGGTCAACCCTGCTGCGCTTCGACAACTCGCTGCTCGTCGAGGGGGCCGCGCCGGCCGACCCCCACCGACACACTGGGAGCTCGCTCTCCGAGGCCCTCGAGGTTGCCGACCACGTGCGCTTGAATCTCGCCGCGCGGCGGGCGCTCGGCTGCCAGCACGTCTTGCTCGACTGCATCGGCACCGATCGCAGCCGCCGGCTCGTGGTCCGGCTTGGACCCGATCCGGAGCGCTCGGCCGGTGGGCTGGCCGTGGCCGTGGACATCGGTCCGCCGCAGAGCCGGGGAAATCCCTCCGGGGCCGGGCCGCCGGCGCTTGAGCATGACCAGCTGCTGGCAGTGGCGGCCGGGCGCGAGCTCGCACGCAGCACCTATGCCGACGAGGCGAGGACGACGATATGCGAGGCGCTGCGGCAGCTCGCCGGGGCCGACCACGCCGTGCTCTTCGAGCCGGACCGAAGCCGGCGGGAGCTGCGTGTGACCTCCGCTGACGGGGTTGAGATACCGCTCGATGC
Organism: uncultured Acidimicrobiia bacterium; assembly: GCA_964196325.1. Lineage (GTDB taxonomy): Bacteria > Actinomycetota > Thermoleophilia > Solirubrobacterales > 70-9 > CAXMST01. The sequence goes on along the minus strand of CAXMST010000116.1, from coordinate 4,132 downwards.
GAGCCTGCCCGCCGCCGATGCCTCGGGGCCGGGGCGAGCGCTGAGCACCGGTAGCGCCCAGTTCGTCGCCGATCCGACGACCGAGCCGACCGCCGCGCGCGACTTGATGCGCGCCCTGGGCGCCCGCTCGGCGCTGTGGCAGCCGATCCGCCGCGGGCGCTCCCTTCGCGGGATACTGATGTTGGCCTACGAGTCGAAGGTGGAGCCGCCCGCCAAGCGCACGGCGAGGTTGCTCGAGTCGGTCGCGGCTGAGGCCGCGGTGGCGATCGATCGGGGGGTTGCCTTCGGGCGGTTGGCCTCACTGGCCGCAACCGACGGGCTCACCGAGCTGCCGAACCGCCGCGCCTGGGAGGACGGGCTCGCTCGCGAGATGGCGCGGGCCGCGCGCGAGGGTACGCCGCTCTCGGTGGCGATGCTCGACCTCGACAACTTCAAGGCGCTCAACGATCGTGAAGGCCACGCCGTCGGTGACCGCACGCTGAGGTCGATCGCTGATCTGTGGCGGCCAATGTTGCGCGCCGCCGATCTGCTTGGCCGCTACGGCGGCGATGAGTTCGGCCTGATCCTTCCCCGCTGCGGTCCGGAGGCGGCGAGCAGGCTGATCGAGCGGCTCCGGATCCCCGAGATTGCTACGGATTTCAGCTGTGGGTTGGTGCTCTGGGATGGAGGTGAGGAGCGCGATCAGCTTGTCGCTCGCGCCGACCAGGCCCTCTACCGCGCCAAGGCCAAGGGCGCCTCGCTCTTCGACGGTGGCTGACCCGGTCCGGCGTGGCACGCGCGCGCGGCCTGTGGCGCTGAACCGGCACAGCTGAGCCTTGCCCGGTGCGCGTCGGGGTCCCAGGATCAGCCCATGGTGGCTTGGAGCTGGGGAGGACGTGGCCTGGGGGCGGCGATGGTCGGCCTGCTGGCGCCGCCCCGCTGCCTGGGTTGTCGAGCCCTGGATTGCCACGGGCTGGAGCTCGGCCTCTGCGCCGGCTGTCGCCTCCAGCTCGCGCGCGGGGCGCTCCCCGGGCCCCCGCTCGACGGGATTCGGCGCACCCTCGCGGCGACCTCATACGCCGGTCCTGCGATCCCCTTGGTCGCTGCGCTCAAGTCCGGCGCCACGCCACTCGCCGCGGCGACGATGGCCGAGCTTCTGGCTGAGTCGCTCGGCCGAACGGCTCCCGAGCTGGTTCTCGTGCCGGTCGGGGCCGCCCGGGGTCGGCTTCTACGTCGCGGCCTCGACCCGGCCCACGAGTTGGCTCTGGCGCTCTCCCCAAGGCTCGAGCTCCCCGTTGCCGCAGTCCTCGCTCGTCGCGATCACCGGCGCCAGCGGGGCCGGCCGCGGGAGCTGCGTCTGGCCGATCCGCCCCGGTTCAAAGCGATCGCCCCGGCCCCCGACCAGGTCCTCCTGGTCGACGACGTGCTGACAACCGGGGGCACGCTTCGGGCTTGCGCGGCGGCGCTCTCAGAGGCCGGCTCGAGGGGAGTCTCCGCGCTCGTCTTCGCGCGCACCCCGCTTGGTCGTTGAGCGGCCGCCGGCCGCGCTTCATCGGGGCCTTAGGGCACTTAGTACCCTGACCGTATGGCCCGAGGCATGGGAATAGTCGATCGAGCGCTGCGAGTCGGCGAGACCAAGCAGTTCCGCGAGCACCACAAGCGGGTCGCGGCGATCAACCGCTTCGAGCCGGAAATGGAGCTGCTCGACGACTCAGAGCTGCGCACCGAGGCGGACGCATTGCGCGAGCGCGCCCGCGACGGGGAGTCGCTCGACGACCTGCTGCCCGAGGCCTTCGCGCTCTGCCGGGAGGCGGGCAAGCGCACGCTCGGCCAACGCCACTACGACGTGCAGCTGATCGGAGGCATGGTTCTCCACAACGGCTCGATCGCCGAGATGAAGACCGGTGAGGGCAAGACGCTGACCGCCACCCTGGCCGTCTTCCTCAACTCACTGGCCGGCAAGAGCGTGCACCTGGTTACCGTCAACGACTACCTGGCTCGCCGCGATGCCGAATGGATGGCTCCGCTCTATGAGGCGCTCGGGGTCAAGGTCGGCGTGATCCAGGACACCGACCTGCCCGATCACGGTGACCGTCGTCACGAGGCCTACGCTGCCGACGTCACCTACGGGACCAACTCCGAGTTCGGCTTCGACTACCTGCGGGACAACATGGCGACCTCGTTGGAGACCTGCTTCCAGCGCGACCACAACTTCGCGATCGTCGACGAGGTCGACAACATCCTGATCGACGAGGCGCGGACGCCGCTGATCATCTCCGGCGCCCCCGAGCAAGCGGCCGACCTGTACCACACCTTTGCGCGCCTGGCCAAGCAGCTCGAGGGGGTGGAGTCGAAGCCAAAGCTGAAGGCCCTGGGTGAGACCAAGGACACCTCCGAGGCCGAGTACGACTTCGAGTACGACGAGAAGCACAAGACCGTGGCGCCGACCGAGCGCGGGGTCGGCAAGGCCGAGAAGTTCCTCGGTGTCGAGAACCTCTACATCTCAGAGCACGGCACCCTGGTCAATCACCTGGTCCAGTCGCTGAAGGCTGAATCGCTCTATCGCAAGGACAAGGACTATGCCGTCGTCGACGATCAGGTGATGATCATCGACGAGTTCACGGGGCGGATCCTCGAGGGCCGGCGCTGGTCGGACGGCCTCCATCAGGCGGTCGAGGCCAAGGAGGGGCTGGCCCCGCGCGAGGAGAACCAGACGCTGGCGACGATCACCCTGCAGAACTACTTCCGCTTCTACGACAAGCTCAGCGGGATGACCGGCACGGCGCTGACCGAGGCGACCGAGTTCATGAAGATCTACAAGATGCCGGTGGTCGAGATCCCGACCAACCGGGAGATGGTCCGCGCCGACGAGAACGACCAGATCTACAAGACCAAGGACGGTAAGTGGACGGCCGTCGTCGACGAGATCGCCGAGCGCCACGAGAACGGCCAGCCGATCCTCGTCGGCACCGTCTCGGTCGAGATCTCGGAGATGTTGAGCTTGCAGTTCAAGCGCCGCGGGATCGAGCACGTGGTGCTCAACGCGAAGCCCGAGCACGCCCAGAAGGAGGGCGAGACCATCGCTCAGGCGGGCCGCGTCGGGGCGGTCACGATCGCCACCAACATGGCCGGTCGCGGCGTCGACATCAAGCTCGGCGGCGACCCCGAGCAGATGGCGCTGCACAAGCTGCACAAGCTTGGGATCGACGAGCGGGACGAGAGCTGGGAGGGGGAGCTTGCCGGCCTGATCGGTGAGCTGCAGCCGATCTGCAAGGCGGAGGGCGAGCGGGTCTGCGAGCTCGGTGGCCTGTTCATCTGCGGGACCGAGCGCCACGAGTCCCGCCGCATCGACAACCAACTCCGCGGCCGTTCCGGGCGGCAGGGGGATCCGGGAGCCTCGCGCTTCTTCCTCTCCGCCGAAGACGACCTGGTCCGGCTCTTTGCGGGCGACCGGATCTACAAGATCCTCGACCGTCTCGGTCCCGTCGATGACGACGGCAAGGAGTATCCGCTCGAGGCGAAGATGCTGAGCAAGCAGATCGAGTCGGCGCAGAAGAAGGTTGAGGAGCAGAACTTCCTGACTCGTAAGCGGGTGCTCGAGTACGACGATGTGATGAACGAGCAGCGTCGCGTGGTCTACAGGTACCGCCGCGAGATTCTCGAGGGCAGGGACATGGGCGAGGTCGCCCGCGAGCAGCTCACCGGCTTGATCGAGAGCAAGGTCAACGAGTACACCCAATCCGACGTCTTCGAGGAATGGGACCTCAGCGGTCTACAGACCCTGATGGCGACGATGTGGCCGCTGGCCGAGGAGCTGGCCGAGGTCGAGCCCAGCTCCTCGAGTCGCGAGCAGATCATCGAGCTGTTGGTCGATGACGCCCTGGGCGCCTACGACGAGCGCGAGGAGGAGTTCGGCGAGGAGTTGATGCGGGCGCTCGAGCGCCACATCCTCCTGCAGATCATCGATCAGCGCTGGAAGGAGCATCTGCACGAGATGGACTACCTGCGCGAGGGCATCCACCTGCGCGGGTTTGCCCAGATCGACCCGCTGGTGGCCTACAAGAACGAGGGCTACTCGATGTTCTCCGAGCTGATGAACGGGATCTGGGAGGAGTTCAGCCGGCTCGTGTTCAGTGTCGAGGTCGAGATCGAG
>CAXMST010000115.1:0-9641 GCA_964196325.1 uncultured Acidimicrobiia bacterium | reverse complement strand
CCACAAGCATCACCGCCGGCGTGCGCGGCTACGCGATCGGGTTCGGTGGCACGCTGATAGAGGTCCCGGGCTCGCCGTTCGCGAGTGGCGGCATCAATACAACCGGCGTCGCGGTGACGCCCTCTGGCGACAGGCTCTTGGCGAGTAACCGTGGGACCGCTAGCAACGATGCGGCGGACCCCGGCTCGGTGGCGGCCTATGACATCGACGAGGACACCGGCACGCTCACACCGGTGTCTGGCTCTCCGTTCGCTGTCGCTGGGCTTGAGGACCCAACGGGCGTAGCGATCGCGCCCGGCGGCGATCGCGTGTTCGTGCCTGGTGACGTTGCGGGAGCCATGTTTGCGGGCGCCGCCGCGGTCCTCAATATCAACCCGGCGACCGGCGCCCTGACCCAGGTCGGGGGCTCACCGTTTGCCACCGGCGCAACTCAATCGTTTCCAGCCGTTGTCTCCCCGACCGGAGGGCGCCTGTTCGTCGGCAACGTGCCCTTCGCCTCGAGCTCGATCTCAGTACTCGACATAAACCAGGCGACCGGGGTCCTGACGCCGGTGACCGGCTCGCCGTTCGCCGCCGCAGGCACGGCGCCAATCGGTCTCGCGCTCGCACCCGACGGGACCCGGCTTTTCGCTGGAGAGCGCGCCCCAGGCATCGTCGGCGGCGTTTCGGTCTACGACATCGCCGGCAATGGAGCGTTGACGGCGATTGCCGGGTCCCCGTTCGCCGGCGGAGGGCAGACGCAGGCTGCCGCGGCCACACCCGACGGCCAACGCGTCTACGGGTTCGCGAGCGCGAACCCCGGCGTGGTCAGCGGATTCTCGATCGTCGCGGCCGGCGCGCTCACCCCGCTTTCCGGATCTCCCTACCTGACAGGCGACAAGTTCGCCGGCTTCCTCTCAATCGCGATGACGCCAAGCCAGACTCCGCTGCCGGCCTTCGTCGTCAGTTCGGCCGGGGTCGGGCAGGCGAGCAGCTTCGATGCGTCGGCTACGACGGTCCGAGGCGGCCGCGCGACGCGCTTCGACTGGAGCTTTGGGGACGGCACCACCCTCCCGAACGGCGGCCCGACACCACAACACACCTACGGCTCGCCGGGCACCTACACGGTCGGCCTCACGGTCACAAACGATTGCAGCGACGCTGCCAGCTTCGTCGGGGACACCGTCTTCACGGGCCAAACAGCGCACTGCAACGGAAGCCCGCAGGCAACCGCAACCAGGACGCTCGACACCGTGCTTGGCCTGAGCGGCCCGACGATCACCCTGAAGGGCAAGAAGACCCAAAAGAGCTCGAAGCGGGTGAAGGTCAAGGTCAAGGTCGACGAGGCAGCCACAATCGTGGTCGCCGGGACGATCAGGGTCCCTGTGCCCAAGAGCTCGGCAGTGGCGGCTAAGAAGAAGAAGTCAAAGCTCAAGGGTCAAACGAGAGAGCTCGCCGCGGGCAAGAAGGTGACCGTAAAGCTGAAGCTGAAAAAGAAGGCAAGGAGGCTCGCCAGGAAGGCTCAGCGCAGGGGCAGGAAGCCGATGGCCACGGTCACGGTTACCGCGGCCGACGCCGCCGGCAACGAGAGCTCAGCCAAGCGCAAGATCAAGCTCAAGAAGAAGCAGTAGGGCAGGCCAGCGGGCGGGCCCGCGGCTTCCGCTTGGAGCGATCACCTAGGAATCGACATTGAGCAAATGCGCGGCGAGGTCTTCTTGGCTTCTTCTTTGGGTCTAAAGGGCAGCGCCGGGTTTCGCTACTCCCTTTCATGGAGGCTGTCGCACAAAGGTCGCCGACGAGACGTACCCGCACGGACTCTGACGTCGCTCCTGGGACCGGCGCGAGGTCGTCCATCTCCGGTCACGAGCACCGGATGAAGCATCTACGTCGAGTCGTTTCTAAAGAGGCCTGACGCGAGCTCTCACGGCCTCGCTTTTGGTTTACGCGACAGCCTCCATGCGAAGAGACACGGCGGCGGGATCGACGCCGCCGCGCTGGCGCTAGTAGTCCGAAGCGCCACTCCCCGACGCCCCAAACCGCCCACCCGGCCACCGCCGTGAGCGTCCAGCCCTCCGGCTTACGCTGGCGCTCGCGGGGCTCCGTGTCGGGGAGCTGACGGCGCTCCGGTGGCGCGACGTCGATCTAGTCAGCGGCCGGCTCACGGTTGGGCAGAATCGGGCAGAATCGTGGCGGAGCGCGGTAATCGGAGCTTCGACCTCGGAGGGCCCGATGCCGGCAATCCCGCTCCGCAAGCGGGATCCGAGGGAAGCCGGAGGCGGGGTTCGAACCCGCGACCTCCTGATTACAAATCAGGCGCTCTGGCCAGCTGAGCTACTCCGGCGTCGGAGCAAGGATAGGCTCGGATCGGGACGCGCTATCCCTGTAACGGTCACGCTTGCGCCGTGTAAGCCTGAGCGTGACGGAATCGGCGCCAGCGCGGGCCCCCACGGACAGACCCCCGAAGGCCCCCCGGACCGATGTGGCAGAGTTGATTGGCGCGGAGAGGCTCAACTCCTACCACGAGTACACGCGCAACAAAGGCGTCAACTACCTCGTCTACTCGATCGTGCGGGCGCTGGTCGTGCCGGCCTTCCTGATCTGGTTCCGGCTCGATCGGATTGGTCGCGAGCACGCCAAGATCGAGGGCGGGATGATCGTCGCCGCGAACCACCGCAGCTTCCTCGATCCCTTCGTTATCGGGACCCTGCTGCCCTGGCGACGGCCGATGCACTACGTGGCCAAGGTCGAGCTCTTCGAGAACCGCTGGCAGGGTTGGATCCTGAACCGGCTCGGCGCCTACCCTGTTCGTCGCGGACAGTCCGATACCGAGACCGTCGCGACCTCGGCGGCGATCCTCGAGCGCGGCGGAGCCCTTTGCATCTTTCCCGAGGGCACCCGGATCCGCAGCGGCTCGCTCGCTTCCCCGCATCGTGGGGTCGGTCGTCTGGCGCTCGAGTCAGGCGCCGCGGTCATGCCGATTGCGGTGGTCGGCTCCGAGCACGTGCGCCGCGGCTGGCGGATCCGTCCGCGCAAGGTGCGCCTGCGCGCCGGAAAAGCTGTCAGCTTCCCTCGGACGGAGAACCCCTCACCGTCGCTCGCCGCGACCGTGACCGCGCGGATCTGGCCCAGCATCGAGCTGCAGTGGGAGTGGCTGGGCGGCCTGCCGCCGATGCGTAAGGCAGCGGTGATCGGTGCCGGCAGCTGGGGCACGGCGGTCGCCGTGCTCCTTGCTCGCGGTGGAGTCGAGGTGCAGCTCGGTTGCCGGACCGCCGAGCAGACCGAGCGGGTCGCCGACAGTCGCGTAAACGAGGCCTATCTACCGGGCGTGCAGCTGCCCGAGTCGGTCATTGTCCGACGGGCCGGGGAAATCGAGGTCTCGGGCCTCGATCTGGTCTGCTTCGCGGTCCCGTCTGCTGGCCTGCCCGCGGCCGTCGGGGCGCTTGGGGCCAAGATCGGCAGCCGTACCGCCGTCCTACTTCTGAGCAAGGGCCTGGTACCGCCGATGGGGGCGCTTCCCTCGGACTATCTGATCGATCGGGTACGGGCGAGGGCCCTGGCCTCGCTCGGCGGTCCCGCGCACGCCAACGAGGCCGCGGCCGGGACCGCGGCGCTGGCGTTGGCCAGCAGCGACGATGACCTCCGCGCCCAGCTCGGCGATGTCTTTGACCGCGCCGGACTGATCTGCGAGCGCACGGCCGACGTGGTCGGCGTCGAGATGGCCGGCGTCGCCAAGAACGCCGCCGCGCTCGCTGCCGCCGCCGCGGAGCCGCACGGCCTCAACGCCGCCGGAATCGCCGCCGCCCAGGTCTGGCGCGAGTGCGTCGCCTACGCGACCCTGCATGGAGCGGAGCTCGAGACCTTCTCCGGCCTGGCCGGGGTAGGTGATCTGACCGCGACCGTCCTTGCCCCGGGCAGTCGCAACCGACGCGCCGGTGAGCTGCTGGGCGCCGGTGTGCCGGCGGCCCAGATCCCTGATCGGATCGGGCACGCCTCCGAGGGGCTCGACTCAGTCCCGATGATCGCCGCCGCGGTCGAGCGCTCCGGCGTGCAGGCTGACGGGCTCACCGGGCTTGCGGGCCTGGTCGAGGGGCGGCTGACCACGGCCGAGTGGGTCGCGGGTCTGCGCCGCACCGAGTGGGTCCGGAGCGCCGCATGAGCCTCGGTGCCAGACCGCACCCGCCGGCGGGTGCCGCCGCCGGGGATTCCGGTAGCGGCGGGCTAGGCTTGCGCGGTGACGAGCGGCGCCAAGCAATCAGGGGATGGGGGGGAGGGTGGAGTCGTGGCGGCCGACAAGGCCGAGCTCGACCGTGCCTTCGAGGAGCTGTACCGCGCGCACCTACGCGACGTCTACTCCTATTCCTACTACCGGGTCGGCGACCACCACGACGCCGAGGATCTCACCGAGCAGACCTTCCTGCAGGCCTACCGCCACTTCGAGCGGGCGCGACGCGAGTCCGACGGTCGGCCCCTGCGGCCCTGGCTGATCAGGATCGCCCACAACCTCGCCTCCAATCATCACCGCGACCGCGCGCGCAAGCCGGTGGCGGCGCTGGACAATGTCGAGCCCCCCACCCACCCGCATGGGACCGAGCGGGTGGTCGAGGGTCGCGAGCGGCTGCGCGAGGTGATCGCGGGCCTGACCCAGCTGCCGGACGACCGCCGCGAAGCGTTGATCATGCGCTTCTCGTTGGGTATGTCGAATCGCGAGATCGCCCGTGCCTTGGGCCGCAGCGACGGCGCCACCAAGGTCCTGATCCATCGGTCGATCAAGCAACTCGAGGAACTGCTGAGCGCCGAGGAGGAGGAGGACGATGAGTGAGAGTGCGACCGGATCCCAGCTCGACCTGGAGAACCTGCTCGCTGACGCGCTCCGTCCGATCGAGCCGCCCGAGCGGCTCAGCGGCCGGCTCGAGACGACTTTCTCGAGGGTGGCCGAGGCCGCCGCGAGCCAACTTTCGGATTGGGCTGATGAGCTCTCTGAGAGTGAGTTGGAGTCGCTTCGCGACCCGCGCAACTGGGTCCGGCCGGTGGCGGCAGTTGCAGCCGGCGGGCTCGCCGGGAGCGCCCTGATCCTGCTCGAGGTTCGGCGCCGGCGCAAGCAGGAGGGTTTCGGCGCGATTGCCGCGGATCTCCGCCGGCGCCTCTCCTAGATCAATGATTCAGTGATCTAGCGGTCGCCCTCGAGCCAAACGGCCCCGAGGCCGGCCAAGCCGACCGCCAGATGCAGCAGGTTGTCCTCGGTGTTGACCGGGAAGGTCTGCAGGATCACGCCGAACCCGTTCGTGGTGGCGATCACTCCCCAGATGCCGGCCAGGACGAACAGCGCGCCCACGGCCAACGCCATCCCCCGCGGCCGGCGCGAGGCGGAGGCCAGGCAGGCCAGCCCCACGACCAGGTGCAGGACGTTGTCCCAGCCGCTGGTTGGGAAGATGCCGAGGATGTTGTCGGTGCTGAGGGCGGCCCCTGTGTCGAACTCCGACTCGTAGAAGAAGCCGGCGATTCCACCCAGAACCAGGGCGGTGCCGACGAGCAGCACGAACAGGCGACTCGGCCCCGCCGCCTCCTCCGTATCGTCCGGCCCCTGCTCGCTCACCGCTGCTCTCGATCCTGCTCGATGTAAGGGCGGGAACCGTAGATCGTTGCCGCCTGGACCGCTGCGCGGTCTCGGCTTGGCTTATCGGCCGCTAACCCCGGGCCTTTAGTCTTCGGCGCTCGATGGACACGTGCTACCGGCACTCAGACCGCGAGACCAGCGTCTCCTGCTCCCGTTGCGATCGCCCGATCTGCCCGGACTGCATGACACCGACATCGGTGGGGATGCGCTGCCCCGAGTGTTCGGGGGAGCGCCAGGATGTGCGTCGGCCCGGGTTCAGCATGGGCTCCTCGCGTGCCCAGCAGGCACCGGCGACGATGGTGCTGATCGGGATCAACGCCCTGATCTTTTTGGCGCAGATGGCCTCCGGTGGGGGCGCCGCCTCGTTCGACACCGGCACAATCTTCAATGAGGGCGCGCTCTGCGCAAACGCGGTCGGCTCCGGCGGCACTTGTGGCTTTCCCCCGATCGCGACCGACGGGGGCGAGTGGTGGCGGATCATCAGCGCCGGCTTCTTGCACGGCGGGTTCCTGCACTTGGGGCTGAACATGTTCGTGCTCTACATCCTCGGCACCTTGGTCGAGCCGGCGATCGGCGCCCGCCGGATGCTCGCGATCTACGCGATCTCGTTGATCGCCGGATCCTTCGGCGCGATGCTGCTTTCGAATCCGGCCCAGTTCACCGTCGGGGCCTCAGGCGCGATCTACGGCCTATTCGCGGCGACCCTGTTGATCGCCCGCGACCGCGGCATGACCCAGGTCGTGACCCAGTTGGGCTTCTGGTTGGTGCTCAACCTGGTGCTCACCTTCAGCGTCCCTGGGATCAGCGTTGGCGGGCACCTGGGCGGTCTCCTCGGGGGCGCGATCGCGGCCCTGATCGTGCTCCGGGCCGAGCGAGGCAACAACCGGATGCGAGCGCCTGAGGTTGCCTCGCTGGCGCTGCTCGCGGTTGGCTTCTTCGTGATCGCGATCGCGGTCGCGAGCAGTGGCGCCAACACGACGCTTTAGGCCTCCTGGGCGTCCTAGGCGCCGAGCCGCTCGAAGCTCAGCCCGGGCGGCGGCCCGACGCGCTCCGGGTGCAGTAGGTGGCCGAGCAACTCGACCCCGTCTGCGAGCCGGGGTCCCGGCCGGGAGAAGGAGGCGGCGGCATCGACCGCGAAGACCCGCTCGGCACCCAACGCCGCCAGCCGCTCGAGCTTGCGGGAGCCCTCGGCCGCAGCCGCCGGGCAGTCGAGTCCGCAGGGCATCACCACGACCACTTCCGGCGCGGCGCCGCGGACCTCGTCCCACGTGATCTCGCGTGAGCGCGAGCCCGGCGTGGCGAGCGCGTCCACGCCACCGGCGGCGGCAATCATCTCCGGCAGCCAGTGTCCGGCGGCGTAGGGCGGGTCGAGCCACTCGAGCGCAGCGACGCCGGGTCGGCGCAGGCCGTTGGTGGCCTCGCGCACGGCGGCGACCCGGTGGTTCAGCGCCGCGGCGAGGCGCTCGCCCGCGGCAGGATCCCCGGCCGCCTCCGCGAGCCGAGACGCGTCGCCGATCACCTCGCCGAGCCGCGCTGGATCGAGTGAGAGCACCGCCGGCCGGCGCGGCAGGCGGGCGGCCACCGCGACGACGTCGTCGTAGCTGACCGCGCAGACCGCGCAGACCGCCTGGGTCACGATCAGGTCGGGGTCGTGCTCAGCGAGGAGGCGCTCATCGAGCTCGTACAAGGGCTCGCCGCGGCCGGTCCGCTCGCGCACCTCGGCGTCTATCTCGGCCGGGCCAAGGCCGCCATCGATCACGCTCCGCGTGAGGCTCGGCAGCCGCTCAACCGCCTCCGGGTAGTCGCACTCGTGAGTGACCGCGACCAACCGCTCGCCGAGCCCGAGCGCGAAGCACATCTCGGTCGCCGACGGGACCAGGCTGGCGATTCGGGCTGCGGCCGCCATCCCCGGGGACTATAGGATCGTTGCCATGGCATTACTTTCGGACGATGAGATCAGGGCCCGCCTTGAGGCCGCCGAGGGCTGGGAGCTGGATGGCAAGCTGATCAGCCGCTCCTTCGATCGCGGCGACTTCGTCGGTTCGGTTGAGTTCGTGCGGACGATCGTGGAGCCCGCCGAGGCGATGAGCCACCACCCGGATCTGGAGATCTCCTGGGCAACGGTCAAGGTGAGCATCACCAACCACGACGCGGGCGGACTGACCGCCGCCGACTTCGAGCTGGCCGCGAGAATCGACGCGCTGGCCTAGTCCCGGACGGGGTCCGGGGACCGCGCTGAATCTGCATATGCGACTACTGCACGTGATCGGCACGAGGCCCAACTTCGTCAAGATGGCGCCGCTGATCGCGGCCCTGCGGACCCTCGATCCCGAGGGCAGCCACTCCTTGGTGCACACCGGCCAGCACTACGACGAGAACATGTCGGCGATCTTCCTCGAGGAGCTCTCGGTCCCGACCCCCGACCATCTGCTCGGGGTTGGCGGCGGCAGCAACGCCGAGACCATCGGCCGCGTCCTGGAGCGGATCGAGCCGGTGATTGAGGCTGAACGACCGGAGCTGGTGATCGTTCCCGGGGACGTCAACTCGACCCTTGCCGCTGCGCTCGCGGCGAGCCACATGCGCCTGCCGATCGCTCACGTCGAGGCCGGCCTTCGCAGCTTTGACCGGACGATGCCCGAGGAGGTCAACCGGGTCCTGGTCGACCAGATTTCGGACCTGCTGTTCACGCACTCTCCGGAAGCGGTCGAGAACCTGACGAACGAGGGGATCGATCCCGCCCGGATCCACCCGGTGGGCAACACGATGATCGACAGCCTGGTCGCGCTCGAGGACCGCTTCCGGGCGCGGGGCGCAGCCGCCGAGCTCAGGCTCGAGCCGGGCTCCTACCTGCTCGTGACCCTGCATCGGCCGGCGCTTGTCGACGGCGCCTTGCTGGGCGCGGCGGTTTCGGCGCTGCGCGAGGTGGCGGCGTCGATGCCGGTCCTGTTCCCGGTGCATCCCCGCACCCGGGCCCGGCTGGGGAGCGAGGGACTCGATCCGGGTCCTGTGCGCCTGACCGACCCGGTCGGATACCTGGATTTCCTCTCACTCCAGGCCGATGCCGCGGCGGTGCTGACCGACTCGGGCGGGATCCAGGAGGAGACCACCTACCTCGGTGTGCCCTGCTTCACCCTGCGGGACAACACCGAGCGGCCGATCACCGTGAGCGCCGGCAGCAACATCCTGCTCGGCCTCGACCCGACCCGGATCGCGGAGCTACCCAGCCTGCTCGTGGACCGCGGGCAACCGTCCCCGCCGCCGCCCGGCTGGGACGGCCATGCCGCTGAGCGGGCGGCGGCAGTGATTGCCAAGTTCCTCGGGGCTTAGTTCGCGGGCCAGGCGGGCGGTTACGACTCGGGAGCACCCTGCTCGCTGTTCGCTGTTCGTGCGATATTGACAGGATGGTCAGCTTCAGCTTCGCGCCCAAGGACCGCGTCTTCTTCGACCTCCTGCGCGAGGCCGGCGACAACGCCGAGCGCGCCGCCCGGTTGCTCTACGACATGCTCGAGCGCTGGCCCGACGAGCGCGAGGGCCTGGGTCGCGAGATCCTCAAGGCCGAGCAGGAGGGCGATCGGATCACCCACGACATCGTCCGGCGCCTGAACACGACCTTCGTCACCCCATTCGACCGCGAGGACATCTACGGCCTGGCTACCGGACTCGATGATGTCGTTGACTACATCGCGGAGGGCGCCGACTTCCTCAGCCTCTACCAGATCGAGGCGCCGATGCAGCAGGCGCTGGAGTTGGCCAAGGTCCTCGTGGCGGCATGTGAGCAGCTGGCTCTGGCGCTGGGCGAGCTCAAGGGTTTCAAGGACCTCGATCGGTACTGGATCGAGATCCATCGACTCGAGAACGACGGAGATCGGATTTCGCGGGACGCCGTCGCTTCGCTGTTTGCCAACGGGATCGACCCGATGGTGGTGATCCGCTGGAAGGACATCTTCGCCGTGCTCGAGAAGGCGATTGACTCGACTGAGACGGCGGCGCACATCATCGAGGGCGTCGTCATCAAGAACGCTTGAGGATGCTCGCTGGTGTCTAGCGA
>CAXMST010000114.1:0-36890 GCA_964196325.1 uncultured Acidimicrobiia bacterium | reverse complement strand
CGCCTCGCTGGTGCCCGAGTCGAGCTCTGCCCCGCTCTTGAGCAGGACGTAACTCCCACCCTTGGGGAAGACCCTGACCTCGTAGGCCGAGCTGCGGCTGGCCCGCACCGCCAAGCCGACGTAGATCTTCTCGCGAACCTTCTTGTCGGTGTTCTTCTTGAGGACCTTCTCGGCAGCCTGGATCGTGTGGTCGGGCCGCTTCTTATCGCCCTCGACCGGGGTCTGGAAGAGGCACTCACGCGAGCCGCTCGTGACCTTCAATTGGAGCGCCTTGCCGCTCCGGGAGCTCTTGCAGTTGCCGCCGCCCTGCAGGCGGTCGATCCGCGTGAAGTCCTTCTTCGAGCTGAATCCGTTCTTGTAGATCAGCACGTTTGCGAACGCGCTCCCGACCAGGACCAGGCCCGCGACAACGGCGATGAGTGCAATTAGGCGCTTCATGATGCTGAGCGTAGCTTGCGGACGATCCGGATAGCGTTGATTGCGGCCATACGCACGCCTACACCCGTCCTGAACACGGGGGCGGCCGCAAAGTAGCGCCCGCCGGCCGGTCAGCTGCCCTGCTGCTCTCCGCGCTTACGCCAGTAGCGCTCGAGTCCCAGCCAGACCTGCTCGGGGGGCATCGCCGCCCGCATGCTGGCCGCCGCCTCGCTGGGCTGGCCGTCGATAATCTCCCCCAGCTCCCGAATGAACATGTCGTGGTCCAGCGGTCGAGCGAGCTCGGCGGTGCGTCGCAGCGACTCGGACGCGGCCTCGAGCTGAGCGGCGGCGTCTGGCGCCTCACCGAAGTGGGTCAGGCGCAGGCGCTCGAGGCCATGCTCCTGCAGCCGCGCAATCGAGCCCGCCCAGGCCTCAACATCGATCTCAGGCGGCGGCGTCGGCATCACCGTCACCTCGCCCGGGGGGATACGGACCCCGGCGACGTCGCCCACGTAGGCGGTGCCGTCCGCGCGGTCCACGTAGACGACGTGATGAGCAGCGTGACCCGGGGCCGCGACGACCTCGAACCCCTCGATCGACTCACCCCCTCGCAGGGCCGTGACACGCTCGCTGTCGACCGGCAGGACCTCACCCCAGAGCGCGGCCATCCGGTCCTCTCCATACAGACGCGTGGCGCTCTTCAACAGCCGGGAAGGGTCGACCACATGCGGCGCCCCGATCTCGTGCACATAGACCCGAGCGTCTGGAAAGCGCCGGGCCAGGGTGCCCGTCGCGCCGGCGTGGTCAAGGTGAATGTGGGTCAGCAGGATCGCCCGCGGCTCAAGCTCACCGAGGCCGGCGAGCAGGGCTTCCACCGTCGATCCCGGCCCGGGATCGATCAGCAGCCCATCGCTCTCCCAGGCGCCGATCGAGTGCTCCACCCCCATGTGCTCGGTATCGATCAGTCGGGCCACGTCAGGGGAAGCATCCCGCATCTCGTCCGACGGTCGCCCCGCCGCTCCCTGCTCCCTCCCCCACTTACAATCTCCCCATGGCAGAGCGTGAGCATCGGCTCGATCAGCCTGACCGGCCCTGGGTCATGCGGACCTATGCGGGCCACTCGGACGCGCGGCGCTCGAACGAGCTCTACCGCAAGAACCTTGCCAAGGGCCAGACCGGTCTCTCGATCGCCTTCGACCTGCCGACCCAGACCGGCTACGACCCCGATGCACAGCTGGCTCGCGGGGAGGTCGGCAAGGTCGGCGTCTCCGTCGCCCACCGGGGGGACATGGAGACCCTGCTCGAGGGGATCCCGCTGGGGGAGATGAACACCTCGATGACGATCAACGCGACGGCGGCCTGGCTGCTCGGCCTCTATGTCGCGGTCGCGGACGAGCAGGGGGTCGGCCGCGGCGATCTCAACGGCACCACCCAGAACGACATCATCAAGGAGTACCTCTCCCATGGGACCTACGCGTTCCCGCCCGCGCCGTCGATGCGCCTGATCGCCGACATGGTCTCCTTCACCATGAACGAGATCCCGCGCTGGAACCCGATCAACATCTGCAGCTATCACCTGCAGGAGGCCGGTGCGACCCCCGTGCAAGAGATCGCCTACGCGCTCTCGAACGCGATTGCCGTGCTCGACGCGGTCCGCGAGCGCGGCCAGGTCGCCGAGGCTGACTTCCCGAAGGTCTTCGGCAGGATCAGCTTCTTCGTCAACGCCGGCATCCGCTTCATCGAGGAGCACGCGAAGATCCGCGCGATGGGTGCGCTCTGGGAGCAGATCGGCCGAGAGCGCTACGGGGTCACCGAGGAGAAGCTGCTGCGGCTGCGCTACGGAGTCCAGGTCAACTCACTCGGCCTGACCGAGGCCCAGCCCGAGAACAACGTGCCACGGATCGTGCTCGAGGCGCTCGGCGTGACCCTTGGCCGCGACGCCAGGGCTCGCGCCGTGCAGCTGCCCGCTTGGAACGAGGCGCTCGGTCTGCCGCGGCCCTGGGACCAGCAGTGGTCGCTGCGGATCCAGCAGATTCTCGCCGAGGAGACCGACCTGCTCGACTATCCCGACATCTTCGAGGGATCGAAGGTCATGGACGGTCTCGTATCGGAGCTGGTGGCCGGCGCCCGCGAGGAGATGGACGTGATCGCCAATCAGGGCGGCGCGGTCGAGTCGGTGCCCTACATGAAGGCCCGTCTGGTCGAGTCCCATCGGGAGCGCGTCGCGGCGATCGAGCAGGGCGAGCTGCGGCTGATCGGCCAGAACGCTCACACCGAGAGTGAGCCCTCACCGCTGACCGTCGGAGACGACGGCGGCATCCTCACCCCGGACCCTGCGGTCGAGCGCGAGCGGATCGAGGCGCTGGCCCTGTGGCGCGGGCAGCGGGACGAGGAGCTCGTCGCCGAGGCGCTGGCCGAACTGGCCGCGGCCGCCGAGGACGAGGAGGCGAACCTGATGGAGGCCACGATCGCCGCCGCCAAGGCCGGGGCGACGACCGGCGAGTGGGCCGAGACCCTGCGCGGCGTCTTCGGGGCCTACCGTGGCCCGACCGGGGTCGACGGCTCGGCCACCGGCGGCGACCCGGCGCTGCTCGCCGAGGTCCGCGAGGAGGTCCACAAGGCCTCGGCCGCGCTCGGGCATCCGATCAAGATCCTGGTCGCTAAACCGGGCCTGGACGGGCACTCGAACGGCGCCGAGCAGATCGCCGTGCGGGCCAGGGACGTCGGCATGGAGGTCGTATACCAGGGCATCCGGCTCACGCCCGAGGAGATCGCCGGCTCGGCGCTCGAGGAGGACGTCGATGTTATCGGCCTCTCGATCCTCTCCGGCTCCCACCTCGAGTTGGTCCCCAGGGTCGTCGAGCTGCTGGCCGAGGCCGGCGTCTCGGTGCCGGTGATCGTCGGCGGCATCATTCCCCCAAGCGACGCTGAGGTCCTGGCCGAGCGTGGTATCGCCCGCGTCTACACGCCCAAAGACTTCGATCTGAACAAGATCATGGCCGACATCGCGAAGCTGGTCGGCAGCCGGGCCGCGGAGGGGCAGCCCGCCTGACGCCTTGCGCCGGCTAGCACCGCTCGCAAGCGCCCAGCCCGGTCCGCCACAATGGAGTTCGGATGAACGAGCAGACTGAGACCGACCGCAGCGCCTGGCTTCGCTGCTACCGCTGCTGGTCGCAGCGCCTCGAGGCCCAGGTCCACTACGACGCGATCCTGCGTATCGATCCCGAGAGCGGGCAGCCCGCCGAGCGCGTGGAGGAGGTCCAGGAGGCGGTCGTGCAGTGCCTGGACTGTATGCACGACCAACCTCATCTCGGAATTGAGGACGGGGGGGTGGTACCGATCCCCGACCGCTGGGAGCGGCTCGTGACCGGGACACCCTGGGTGGCCTCCTGCACCGTCTCGGTCGAGCAGGACATGGTCGAGGTCTGCGCGGGCCCCGAGGCCGCCGACAGCCTCACCTACGGCGCCTTCGGCGACGCGGGCACGGGCGAGTTCTTCACCCACGTGCGCTTCCACAAGCACGAGGAGGAGCGGATTGTCGTGCACCTCTTGGTCGAGCTCTACGCGCGCTCGGCCGATGAGGCCAGCGCGGTACTGGAGGAGGCGGCTCGGGGGCTGCTGGAGCTGACCTCACTCGCTGAGGAATCGCGGCCCCCGGCCCACGCGGCCGACGACTCGCACTAGGGACACACCCGGCCCCGCGTCTAGCGCGCCAGCTTGGTGTCCCCGTCGACCCGGCCGGCGACCGCTACCAACAGCGAGATCACGGCCTCGACGTCGCTGAGTTGGACCATCTCGACCGTGGAGTGCATGTAGCGCAGCGGAATCGAGACCAGGCCCGTGGCGATCCCGGCCCGGGAGATGTGGATCGCATCGGCATCGGTGCCGGTGCGCCGGCCGGAGGCCTCCAGCGTGTAGTCGATGCCCTCGGCCTCGGCGGTCTCGATCAGCAGCGCGGTGACCTGCGGGCTCAGGGTCGAGCCGCGGCCGACCACCGGGCCCGAGCCGAGCGCATGCTCGCCGTTCTCCTTCTTGTCGATCCCGGGCGCGTCGGTGGCGTGGGTCACGTCGACGGCGACCGCGAGATCGGGATCGACGGCGAAGGCCGTGGTCCGCGAGCCCGCCATCGTGATCTCCTCCTGGACCGCGGCCACACCGGCGACCGTCGCCTTGACGCCGTCGCCTTCGGCGACCCGGCGGGCGACCTCGAGCGCTACGTAGGAGCCGAGCCGGTTGTCCATCGAGCGCGAGGCCAGGCGACCGTTCGGTAGCTCCAGCGGCTCAGCCGCGAGCACCGCGGGATCACCGACCCGGACCAGGGCCTCGGCCTCCTCTTGGTCGTCGGCGCCGATGTCGATGTGCATCTCCTCGATCTTGGTCACCTTTTTGCGGGCCTCGGCCTTGAGCAGGTGGATCGGCTTTTTGCCGAGCACGCCCTGGATCTCCCCCTCGCGCCCGGAGACCAGCACCCGCTGGCCCACCAGGTTCTGGGGGTCCCAGCCGCCGATCGGCCCGAACCAGAGGAAGCCGTCGCTGTCGATGTGGGTCACGACCAGTCCGATCTCATCGATGTGGCCCACGACCGCGAACGTAGGCCCATCCTCGAGCGAGCCCGTAACGGTGACCACGCTCGAGCCGAGCGCGTCGGTGCGGACCTCGGCGAAGGCCGCCGCATCGCGCCAGACCTCGGCCGCGGGGGCCTCGTAGCCGGAGGGGCCGGGGGTCCGAAGGAGGGCGTCGAGCAGTGGGGGTGTCTGGGGGTCTGTCATGGCCGGGGAGTATCGCGCGTGGGCGCCGAGCGGGGCGCCGGGGCGGCGCGGGGCCTCATCCCTTCCAGCCTTGGCCGGTTGGCTCAATCGGCCAGCCGCTCGCGGCCAGCAGCTCCGGATCGACAACCCCGGCGGCCTCCAGCCGCTCCCGTCGCGCGCGCTTGTAGGCGACGACCAGATCGGAGTGCTCGTAGACGCGGTCGTGATCGGCGTAGAGCAGGCGTGGGCAGAGGGCGCGACCGACGGCATCGCCGAGGCCGTCGACCTCGGCCGGGACCTCGTAGCCGAAGTCGGGATCGGCCTCCCAGCCGACGGCCCCGGCGAGGACGGCATCGAGTAACGCCTCGCTGATCTCGGGCTCGATCGCGAAGGCTCCCTCGCGCTCGGCCGGTCCCGCGACCGAGCCCTCCTTGAGCAGGAGGATTTGCCCACTCGCCGCGCGAGCGCCGTCGAGCGCGGCCCGCAGCTGATCCGGGCCTACCGCCCCGGCCGCCAACATCATCACGGCCTGCTCCGGTGCGAGGCGGGCGACGGGCGGCACCAGGCCTTGGTCGCGGAGGAGCACGGCGCCAAAGCGGGCCTCGCTTCCCCACGCCGCCAAGTCCTGATGCGAGCAGGCCGGCTGCCCGCCGCGGGCGGCTACCAGCTCCGCCAGGGTGGAGCCTGCCGCCCCGCTCTCGACCGAGAGCGGGCCCGCCGCCTCGGCACGCTCGGCGTAAGGGTCAGCCATCGACCCAGCCGGCCACTAGCCCGGGTTCTTCTTCGGAATCAACACCGCGCGTTTGAACTCCGCGACCAAGGTGTTGTCCTGCTTGTAGACGCGGGTGTGGACCTTGACGACGCCGCGATCCGGCTTCGACTTCGAGGGCCGCACCTCGATCACCTCGGACTCGCAGTACAGGGTGTCGCCGTGAAAGACCGGGTTCGGGTGGCTGAGCTCCTCGGTGGCGAGGTTGGCGATCGCCTTGCCGGAGACGTCGCTGACCGACATTCCCAGCGCCAGCGAGTAGACGTACGAGCCGACGACGACGTTCTCACCCTGTTGCGACTCGGCCGCATAGACGTCGTTGACGTGCAGCGGGTGGTGGTTCATCGTGATCAGACAGAACAGGTGGTCGTCGGCCTCGGTCACGGTCTTCGCCGGCCAGTGCTTGTAGACGGCGCCGACCTCGAACTCCTCCAGGTAGCGGCCGTAGGCATGCGCACCGGAGGCCTCCCGCTCCGCCTGGTCTGTGCTCAGGACATGGTTCTCTTCGCTCATTGGCTCCTCGTTGGTTCTGGGGGCGGTGGTCGGTGAGCCGACCGACTACTCCTCGTCGGACGAATCGTCGATCGGGACACCGGCGGCGATCGCCCCGGCCTCGATCGCGTCGAGCTCGGTCTGAAAGTAGGTCGCAACGCCCGGCAGCGCCGCAGCGAGCTCCTCGAGCTGTGCGGTGTCGCCGGCCTCGGCAGCCTTGCGGATCGCCGCGAGCTGATCCCCGAACCCGCTGATCGCCGCGATCAGGTCGACGTTGACCTCGGCCACGTCGTCGGGTACGTCCAGCGCCTCGAGCTCGGTGGTGGCAGCGGTGATCTCCGTCTCGGCAGAGCCGAGCCCGTCGATCAGCTGCGCCTCCGTGGTCGCCGCGCTGATCTCCGTGCCGAGCGTGTCCAGCCCGGAGGCGAGCGGCTCGAGCACGTCCTGTACGTCCTGGCCGTAGGTCTCTTTGTCGTCGGTTCCGCAGGCCGCGAGCAGCCCGCCGGCGAGCAACACAGCGGCAAGCGCCAGGACCGTACGGATGGGCATCATCGATCGTCTCCCTGAATGGGTCGGAGTGAAGGGGCGGCGGATCGTATCCGGCGGCCGCTCAACGCACCCGCTTGAAGTGCCCGCGGGCCATGTGCTTCTCGATCACGGTGCCGAGCAGGCTGACGACGTCGCGGTCGCCGCTGATCTTGAGCCGGCCGTGATCGAGCGCCTCACGCCAGGCCTCGAGGTCACCGTCCTCGGCGAGCTGGTTGAAATCGGCGCGCGGCAGCGAGATATTGAGGCGTGCGTCCTCGGGATCGAGCTTGGTGATCTCCGGTCCAGGGGTGCGCAGGCGAAAGACCTGCACGTCGCCGCGGCCTCGCAGCTCCACCCGGATCACGAGCTTGAGTTTGTCGAGCGCCGGTAGCTCCGCGATGAGCTTGAGGTAGGCGCTGGCGATTAGATCCTGGGCGCGGGCCACGGCGGTCGGCTCAGGCCTGGTGGCGTTGCAGGAGCTTCTTGCCGATCACCATGCGCTGGATCTCGGAGGTGCCCTCCCCGATCAACAGCAACGGCGCGTCGCGATAGAGGCGCTCGATCTCGTACTCCTTCGAGTAGCCGTAGCCGCCATGGATGCGGAAGCAGTCCTCGACGCACTCCTTGCCGGTCTCGGAAGCGAGCAGCTTCGCCATCCCCGCCTCGAGGTCGGAGCGCTGGCCGGCGTCCTTCATGCGCGCCGCCTTCAGCGTCACCAGGCGGGCCGCCTCGATCTTCGTCGCCATGTCGGCGAGCTTGAACTGGATCGCCTGGTGCTGGGCGATCGGCCGCCCGAACGTCTTGCGCTGCTGGCTGTAGCTGAGCGCGAGCTCGAGCGCCCGCTGGGCGATCCCGACGCCGCGCGCGGCAACGTTTACGCGACCGACTTCGAGCGCGTCCATCATCTGCGAGAAGCCCTTGCCTTCGCCCTCGGGCCCGCCGAGGATCCGGTCCGAGGGACAGACGTAGCCGTTGTAGATCAGCTCAGTCGACTCGACCCCTTTGTAGCCCATCTTCTTGATCTTCGGAGGGACATCGAGGCCCTTGAACTTGCCCTCTCCGGTCCCCTGCCAGGGCTCCTTCTCGGTGATGAAGCAGGTCATGCCCTTGTACCGTGGATCCGCCTTGGTGTCGGTCTTCATCAGCACGAAGACAACCGCCGAGCCGGCGCCGTTGGTGACCCACATCTTCTGGCCGTCGAGCTGCCAATCGCCGCCCTCGGTCTGGGTCGCGGTTGACTTGATCCCCTGGACGTCGGAGCCGACCTCTGGCTCGGAGAGCGAGAAGGCGGCTCGGATCTCACCGGTCGCCATCTTCGGCAGGAAGTAGTCCTTCTGCTCATCGGTGCCGAACTTCATCAGCAGGTAGGAGCCGATGAAGTGGGTGTTGACCACGCCGGAGATCGAGATCCAGCCCCTGGAGAGCTCCTCGACGATCATCGCGTAGGTGGTCAGATCGAGGCCCATTCCACCGTACTCCTCGGGGATAGTCACCCCGAACAGCCCGAGCTCCTTCATCTGCTCGACGATCGCCTCGGGGAACTTGTCCTCGTGGTCGTACTCCTCGGCGTTCGGAAGGATCTGCTCATCCGCGAACTGGCGGACCATCTCGGTGATGTCCTTCTGAATGTCGGTCTTCTCGTCGAACTGTGGGGTAGCTACGGCCATTGCTCCTCGGCGGGTCGGGGGAGGTCAGCATCGGGGACGGAACACAAGTGCGTCTGTCGGCCCCCAACTCACCGCTACCTTGGCGGTGCCTCCAGGATACCCGTGGGGCCGAAATCGAGGCTTCAGCCACGCAGGCGATCCGCTCCTTGAAGGGGGCGAACCGCACCGGCCCCTGATCACGACCCGGTCGCCGATCGGCTCTCGCAGCTCGAAGACCCACGTCTCGGGGGGGTGAGCTGGGACAGTCGCAACCGCGAGCCTGGCGGTGGAGGCGATTCGATCGACCCGATCACGGTCCGGCGCTTGGGCTAGGAGGTCCTGGAGAGCGCGCGCTTGAAGGGCTGTCCTCCGCAGCTCAGCAGCCTGGGGCTGGCGGGACCTAAACTCCGGCGTGCAAACTGACCCAACAGGGAGACACTTGAGAAACCCACGCCAGTTCTTTGAACCGCTCGCGCTCGGCGCGCCGAAGCCCGTCACCGAGGTCCCGTTCCCGCCCTCGCGGATGATCCACTTCTTCGACGCGTCGAACGAGAAGATGGCGGCCAAGGTGCCGGACATGGCGCGCTCGGCCGACATCCTGCTCGGCAATCTCGAGGACGCGGTGCCGGTCGACAAGAAGATCGCCGCTCGCGAGGGCCTGGTCAAGGTCGCCCGCGAGGTCGACTTCGGCGACACCCAGCTGTGGACCCGGGTCAACTCCCTCGAGAGCCCCTGGGCGCTCGATGACCTGACCACCCTGGTCGGCGAGATCGGCGATCAGCTCGACGTGATCATGGTGCCGAAGGTCGAGGGCGCCCCGGACATCCACTACGTCGATCGGCTGCTCGCCCAGCTCGAGGCCAAGGCGGGGCTCGCCAGGCCGATCCTCGTGCATGCGATTCTCGAGACCGCGCAGGGCGTGGTCAACCTGGAGGAGATCGCGACCGCCTCGCCCCGTATGCAGGGGATGAGCTTCGGTCCCGCCGATCTCGCCGCCTCCCGGCGCATGAAGACGACTCGGGTCGGCGGCGGCCACCCGGGCTACCTGGTGATCAACGACCCCGATCCCGAGGACCCCGGGGCGGCGCGAGCAAGCGCCCAGCAGGATCCGTGGCACTACTCGATCGCCCGCATGGTCGACGCCTGCACGAGCGCCGGTCTGCTGCCCTTCTACGGGCCCTACGGGGACATCAAGGACGTCGCGGGTTGCGAGGCCCAGTTCCGGGCGGCCTTCCTGCTCGGCTGCGTCGGCGCCTGGTCGTTGCACCCGGTCCAGATCGAGATCGCGAAGAAGGTCTTCAGCCCCGACCCGGACGAAGTCCTCTTCGCGAGGAAGGTGATCGAGGCGATCCCAGACGGCAAGGGCGTGCACATGATCGACGGCAAGATGCAGGACGACGCCACCTGGAAGCAGTGCAAGGTGATGGTCGACCTGGCCGAGATGCTGGCCGAGAAGGATGAGGAGCTGGCCGAGGCCTACGGCTTGGGGAGCTAGCTCGATGACGGTTCGATCCCCGCATGGCTGACATCCCAACACGGATCGCGCGGGTGGAGTTGCGCTGCTCAAACGTGGAAGCGAGCGCAGAGCTGTATTCGCGGCTGGTCGGCCTGGAGCCGGAGCGGATCGACCGGGACGAGGCGGTGCTGCGAGCCCCGCAGACGCACGAGCCGACCGTGGTTCTACATCGCGCCGAGCGGGCAGGGCGGGCCCCGGCACGGGCTAGCGGCCTCTTCCACACGGCCTTCCGCTATCCCACCCGCGCCGCTCTCGCCGCAGCGCTGGGACGGATCGCGGACCTCGGCGTCGAGCTCAGCGGCGTCGCTGATCACGGGGCGTCTGAGGCGCTCTACCTGGATGACCCCGACGGGCTGGGGATCGAGCTCTACCGGGATCGGCCGCTCGCCGACTGGCCGGCGCCGGGCCCGGACGAGCGCGTGCGCCTCTACACCCAGCCACTGAATCTGATCGACCTCGGCGCCGCCGCTGAGCCCGGCGCCGACCCCGGGGTCGTTGAACGGGTCGAGATCGGCCACGTGCACCTCCGGGTCGCCGACGTTGGCGCCGCTGAGCTCTTCTGGACCGAGCAACTGGGCATGGAAACGATGACTCGGATCGGATCGCAGGCCGCGTTTCTGGCCTGGGACGGCTACCACCACCACATCGGCGCCAACTCTTGGCACTCCCGGGGCGCCGAGCGCGAGCCGCTCGAGGGGCCGGGACTGCAGGCCGTCGCCGTGGTCTCGGAGGTCAGCGCCGCGGGAGTGCAGACCCCGGACGGGATCCCTGTCGAAACGGTCACCCGCTGAGCCGCTCGCTCCGCCACCGACTTCGGGTCCGCTACTCGGACTGCGACCCGCAGGGGGTCGTCTTCAACGCCAACTATCTGACCTATTTCGATATCGCAATAACCGAGCTTTGGCGTGAGGCGGTCGGCCCCTACGAGGAGACGACGCGGGATCGGCAGATCGACCTGGTCGTCGCCGAGGCAACCGTTCGGTGCAACGCCCCGGTCGGCTTCGACGAGGAGGTCGAACTCGTGGCCGCCCTCAGCCATCTCGGTACTACTTCAATGATCACCAAGATCGCGATCGAGACGGAAGCCGGTCTCGCGGCCGAGGGTGAGCTGCGCCACGTCTTCGTCCAGCGCGGCAGTGCCCGGAAAGCGCCGATACCCGCCGACATCCGCGCGGCGCTGACCCCGTTCCTGGCTGAAACTGAACCGTAGGTCCCTGGCGACGCGGCGGGTCGGCGCGGTCGGCGCCAATCCCCGAAGATATGGCCCGTGAGCGAAGCTACGGAGCAGAGCGCCAGACGCCGAATCTACGTCACCGGCCATCGCAACCCCGACATGGACGCGATCTCAGCGGCGATCGGGTACGCCGAGCTCAAGGGTCGGCTCGACGAGGAGAGCGAGTACGTACCCGTCCGGCTCGGCGAGGTGAACCCGCAGACGGTCTGGTGCCTGGAGCGGAGCGGCGCCCCCACGCCCGACTTCATGGCCCACGTGATGCTCCGCGTACGCGACGTCTGGCGCAGCGAGTTCCCGATCGCGCGGGACACCGAGCCCCTGCGCGAAGTGGGCCTGACGATGGCCCGCGAGCAGCTCGACATCGTGCCGATCGTCGATCGGTCCGGTGCGTTGATCGGGGCGATGACCGAACGCGCCCTGGCCCACCGCTATATCCGTGAGTCGCGAGAGACCTCGACCCTGGTCGACGCCCCGACGACCGTGGCGGCGATCGTTGAGGTGCTCGACGGTGAGCTCGTAGTCGGCGACGAGCGCCCGATCGAGGGTCGCGTCTGGGTGCATTCGATCGACCCTTCCCGGTCCGAGAGCCGCATTGCCGACGGCGACGTGGTCGTCGTCGGGAATCGGATCGACGCCCAGCGGCAGGCGCTCGAGCTCGGCGCCGCGATGCTCGTCGCCTCCAATGGGGTGCGGCCCGATGCCGAGATTCTCGAGCTCGCCGGGGAGCGCAGGGCGAGCGTCGTGGTCAGCCCACTCGACTCCTACGTCTCGAGCCGGATGATCACTCTCGCCGCTCCCTGCCAGAGCCTTGCCGAACACGAGCCGCTCACGGTCGAGCCCGACGACCTGCTCTCGGACGTGGCCGAAGCGGTCAAGGACGTGCACTACCGCGCCGCGGTCGCGGTAGACGGCGCGAACAAGCCGGTCGGGCTCGTGACCCGCTCTGACCTGCTCTCCCCTACCCCCCGCCGTGTGATTCTCGTCGACCACGCCGAGCAGGGCCAGAGCGTGGTCGGGGTCGAGGAGGCCGAGATCGTCGAGATCCTCGACCATCACAACATCGGCTCGATCGAGACTCACGTCCCGGTCACCGCAACCTTCGATCCGGTCGGATCGACGGCAACCCTGGTCGTCGAGCGCTTCCGCCAAAACGGGATGGAGCCGAGCGAGCCGACCGCGACGATGCTGCTCGGCGCGGTGCTCTCCGACACGGTGCTGCTGAACTCGCCAACCAGCACCCGGCGTGATCACGATGTGGTCTCCTACCTCGAGCGGGCGCTTGGAATCGACGCCAAGGAATTCGGCCAGGCAATGTTCGAGGCGGGCTCCGACGTCTCCGCCGCTTCGGGACGGGAGATCGTCGAACGGGACGCCAAGGAGTATCAGCTGGCCGGCGGCGAGACGATCTCGATCGCGCAGATCGAGACGATCGGCAACTCGTTGCTCGACCGCGAGGACGAGCTGATGGCCGCGCTGAGCGAGGTGCGGGAGGCCCGCTCCTACCCGCTCGCGGCGCTGATGGTCACCGACATCGTCGCCAAGAGCACGGATCTGCTGATCTCCGGCGACGCGAGCCCGGTCGAGCGCGCGCTCGACGCGAAGGCCGAGCGCGGTGTGATCCAGCTGCCCGGCGTAATGAGCCGCAAGAAGCAGGTCGCGCCGAGGCTGCTCGGAGCCTTCTAGGGCTCGCGCACCCTTCGCCCCTCGGAGGGCGGGGACTTCGCTAGGAGAGCTTGCTCTTCAAGGTCTCGAGCTGGGAGGCCAGCTCGGCGGGCAACTTGTCGCCGAACTTCGCGAAGTGCTCCTCGACCTGGGCCAGCTCCTCAGCGAGCGCGTCTCGATCCACATGCAGCAGCTCCTCCATGTCGTCGGCCGAGATGTCGAGATTGGCGGTGTCGATCTCACCCTGGGCCGGGACCAATCCGATCGGCGTCTCGACCGTCTCCCCCGCGCCGTCGCAGCGGCGGAAGACGTACTCGAGCACGCGGCTGTTATCGCCGAAGCCGGGCCAGATGAACTCGCCTTCGGCGTCCTTGCGAAACCAGTTGACGTAGAAGATCTTCGGCAGCTTGTCGGCGTCGCCGCGCTCTCCGATCGCGAGCCAATGGCGGAAGTAGTCGGCCATGTTGTAGCCGCAGAAGGGCAGCATCGCAAACGGATCGAAGCGCAGCTTGCCGACGGTCCCGAAGGCGGCCGCGGTCATCTCCGAGGACATCGTCGCGCCCATGAACACGCCGTGCTCCCAGTCGAATGCCTCGCGCACGAGCGGCACGACGCTGGCACGCCGACCGCCGAACAGGAAGGCGTCGATGGGTACCCCGGCCGGGTCCTCCCACTCAGGGGCGACCGAGGGAGCCTGGTCGGCGGCGACCGTGAATCGCGCGTTCGGGTGGGCCGCGGGGTGGTCCGCCTGGGGGGTCCAGTCCTCACCGTGCCAGTCGATCGCATGCGCGGGCGGCTCCTTGGTCATCCCCTCCCACCAGACGTCGCCGTCGTCGGTCAGCGCGCAGTTCGTGAAAATCGCATCGTGCTCGATCGCCCTGATCGCGTTCTCGTTGGTGTCGCGGCCGGTCCCCGGCGCCACGCCGAAGAACCCGCGCTCGGGGTTGATCGCGTAGAGGCGCCCGTCCTCCCCGAACTTCATCCAGGCGATGTCGTCGCCAACGGTCTCCACGGTCCAGCCCTCGAGCGTCGGGATCAGCATCGCCAGGTTCGTCTTGCCGCAGGCGGACGGGAAGGCGCCGGTGACGTACTTGACCTCACCCTGAGGCGAGGTCAGCTTGAGGATCAGCATGTGCTCGGCGAGCCAGCCCTCGTCGTGGGCCATCGCCGAGTCGATCCGCAACGCCAGGCACTTCTTGCCGAGCAGCGCGTTGCCGCCGTAGCCGGAGCCGTAGGACCAGATCTCGCGGGTTTCGGGGTATTGGACGATGTACTTGGTCTCGGCGTTGGTCGGCCAGGCGACGTCCGCCTCGCCGGCGGCCAGCGGTGCCCCGACGGAGTGCACGCAGGGCACGAACTGGCCGTCGGCCCCGAGGACGTCGAGGGCCTTGGCGCCCATCCGGGTCATGATCCGCATCGAGACGGCAACGTAGGCCGAGTCGGTCAACTGCACGCCGATCTCCGACTTGTTCGAGCCCAGCGGCCCCATCGAGAAGGGGACGACGTACATGGTCCGCCCGGCCATCGCGCCGTTGAAGATCTCGGCCAACTCCTCGCGCATCCGGGCTGGATCGCGCCAGTTGTTGGTCGGGCCGGCCTGCTCCTCGGTCTCGGAGCAGATGAAGGTCTGGTCCTCGACCCGGGCAACGTCGGAGGGATCTGACCAAGCGAGGTAGGAGTTGGGACGCTTGGCGTCGGTGAGCCGTCGGAAGGTGCCCGCGTCAACGAGCCCTTGGCAGAGTCGGTCGTACTCCTCGGCCGAGCCGTCGCACCAGTGGATCGCGTCGGGCTTGGTCAGGGCCGCGATCTCGTCGACCCAGTCAATCAGGATCTGATTGTCGGTCGGCGCCTCCATTGCTGTCAGGTCCGTCATTGGCTGTAATTCAGCTCCTCTCAGCTGGTCGGTTGGTGGGGCCGGTAGACGCGGAGCTCAGCGTCTCGAACGCGGGCGCGAACTCGGCGAACTCCCGGATTGTGCCGCAACGGGCGGTGCGGCGGCGCGTGGGAAACCCGCAGATCGGCTGACACGGCGCACCGGGTTGGAGATAGGGTTCCGCGTCCGCGGCCCCGCCGTGCCTCCCAACAGATGCGCTTCTACGAGTTCGAATCACGCCGCCTTGTCGAGCGGGCCGGGATCCCGGTGACGCAGTACGGCTTCGCGAAGACCGCCGACGAGGCGAGGCGGGCCGCCGCCGAGATCGGTGGCCCGACCGTGATCAAGTCGCAGGTCCTGAGCGGCGGCCGGATGAAGGCGGGGGGCGTCAAGTTCGCCGACACGCCCGAGCAGGCCGCCGAGCACGCGGCCGCGATCCTCGAGCTCGAGATCAACGGGCACCTGCCGGTCGGTGTGCTCGTTGACCCGAAGGCCGCGGTCGAGCACGAGTACTACGCCGCGGTCCTCTGGGACGCCCGCGCGAAACGCCCGATGATGCTGTTCAGCGACATGGGCGGGATCGACATCGAGCAGGTCGCCGAAGCGCACCCCGATCACGTCGGCCGCGGCCACCTCTCCAACCTGCACCCGATCGCCGACTTCTGGGCCAAGCAGGCCGTCGCCCGCTGCGGCATGACCGGTCCCGAGCTTGGCCGCGCCAGCCGAGTGCTCGCCGGCCTCGCCCGCCTGCAGCGCGAGTACGACATGACCCTGGCAGAGATCAACCCCGTCGCCCGGCTCGCCGACGGATCGTTCGTCGCCCTTGACGCCCACCTGGAGATGGAGGACGAGGCCGTCGGCCGCCACAAGAAGGTCCTCGAGTCGATTGGCGTCGACCTCTCCGAGCCGCGCGAGGACTACGAGCCCTCGGAGTTCGAGCGCAACGTGAAGGCGATCGATGCCGCCGATCACCGCGGCGTGATCCAGGGCAAGGACCATGGCTTCAGCGGCAACCTCGGCCTCGTGATCGGAGCCGGCGGCGGATCGCTGACGCTGACCGACGCGGTCCGCAGCCAGGACGGCAAGCCCGCCAACTACGCCGAGATCGGCGGCAACCCCTCGGTCGCCAAGTCGAAGGGCCTGGCGATGGAGGTTTTGAAGAAGGACGGCGTCGAGAAGATCGCGGTGATGATGTCGATCGTTTCCAACACCCGCGTCGACATCGTCGCCCGTGGCGTGATCAAAGCCTGCCTCGAGCTCGGCAAGGACCCGGCGGAGACGATCGTGATCTTCCGGATCCCGGGAGCATGGGAGAACGAGGGTTCCAAGATCCTCGACAAGTACGGGGTCGAGTACTGCGATCGCTCGGTCTCGATGTGGGAGGCGGCCGGCCGCGCCGTCGCCAAGGTCCAGGGAGGCGCCGCCTAGCCATGCCCGTGCTGCTGAACGAAGACTTCACCTTCATCGTCCAGGGGATCACCGGCCGCGAGGCCGTGAACCTGACCCGCGAGTGCCTCGACTTCGGCTCGAAGATCGTCGGCGGGGTGACCCCGGGACGCAAGGGGCGCGAGGTCCACGGGGTTCCCGTCTTCGACACGGTCGAGCAGGCCGTCGAGCATCACGGCGCGCCGATCGACGGCGCCGTCGCGACCGTCCCCCCCGCGTTCACCAAGGATGCCGTCTTCGAGGCGATCGAGAACGGGATCAAGCTGATCGTCGTCGTCACCGAGCGGATCCCGCGCCGCGACGTGGCCGAGATGGTCGAGCTCGCGAACGAGCGGGGTGCCCGGATCATCGGGCCCAACTGCCTCGGCCTGATCTCACCGGGCGTCGCCAAGATGGGCGGCATCGGGGGCCCCGCGAAGGACGCGGCGAAGGCCTACAACCCGGGACCGGTCGGAGTCATGAGTCGCTCGGGCGGGATGACGACGGAGATCTCCTCGACCCTGACCGCCGCCGGCCTCGGGGTCTCAACGGCGATCTCGATCGGCGGCGACGCAATCATCGGCTCCACCTACGCGGAGCTGATGCCGCTGTTCGAGGAGGACCAGCAGACCGAGGCGATCGTGATCTACACCGAGCCCGGAGGACGGATGGAGGCCGAGTTGGTCGAGTGGCGGGACGAGGCCGGCTCGAAGATGCCGATCGTCGCCTTCATGGCCGGCCGGTTCATGGACGACGACGAGATGCAGGGGATGAGCTTTGGCCACGCCGGCACGATTGTCGAGGGCAAGGAGGATTCGGCGACCGAGAAGATCGCGCGCCTGCAGGAGGCCGGGATTCCTGTGGTCGAGCGGATCGACGAGATCCCGGCGGCAGTCAAGGAGGCGCTGGGACGATGAGCGAGACCGGCCCCAAGCACGGCATCTTCATCGACGTCGAGGTCTCCGACGAGGTTCGCGGCGACGGTAAGCTCGCGGCCAAGCTGGCCGAGGTCTGCCCGGTCGATATTTTCGCCGCCACCGACGACGGGCTGCAGATCGTCGAGGAGAACCTGGGCGAGTGCGTGCTCTGCAACCTCTGCATCGAGGCCGCCCCGGCGAACACGGTGCGGATCATCAAGCTCTACGAGTAGGGATCGTGGGGGAGTCAACTACGCGCCGGGGGTAGTCAGCTCGCCCACCGCTACCAGGGAATCGGCTCGCGGTTCCGGAAGAAGCCGCCGCTGGGACCGTCACCCGGAAGCGTCGCGAGCCAGACCGCTGTGTCGGCGCCCTCCTCGATCGTGCGGGGAGCAGAGGGTCCGCCGAGATCGGTCTGCACCCAGCCGGGGCACATGGTGTTGATCAGCATGCCCCGCTCCCGCTCCTCGTTCGCCAGCACGCGGGTCAGCGCATTCAGCGCCACCTTCGAGATCCGGTAGGAGACGGCTCCCTGGCCCATATCGTCGAGCTGGCCCATGCCGCTGGAGAGGTTGACGATGCGCGCCGCCTCGCTGGCCCGCAGAAGCGGCAGCGCGAGCTGAGTCAGGCGCCAGGCTCCAAACAGATTCGTCTCCAGGATCGGCCTGACCTCGGCCAGATCGATCTCACCGGCGCTGGGCTCGTGGGGGCCGACGAGGCCCGCATTGTTGACAAGCGAATCGAGGCGGCCCTCGATCGCCTCGATCGAGGCGATCGCGGCCTGGATCGACGCCTCATCCTGAACTTCCAGCGGCAGGCCGCGGACGCTGCCGGGTGTCCCGGCCCCGAGCTCAGCCGCAGCGGCGGCAGCGAGATTGCCGTCGCGCGCCGTGATCACCACCTGGTGGCCCTGCCCGGCGAGGGCATGGGCGATGCCGCTGCCGATTCCCCGTGCGCCGCCGCTGATCAGGACCACCCGTTGCTCCATGCACAAAGCGTACGGGTTGCCGAGGCCTCAGCCCTGCGAGCATGTAGCTCGTGAGGTGGAACGCCGCGAACAGCTCCGACGACGCCGAGCGGCGCCCGCCGAGCGCCGTCTACATCATCGCCCCGGCTGGGGCGGGCGGCGCCCTGTTGGCTCAGGCTCTCGCCTCCCTGCGGACCGGCACGGCGCTCAGTGAGGAGCCCGCACCCGCCGTCAGCCTCGGCGAAGGCGGGGAGCGCGTGGATGCCGCCGGCTCCAACGTCGGCTCGGGGCGGATCGGCGGTGGGGCACTCGGCCTGACCGCCTTCGACGGCGCCCCAAAGCGGGCCCTGCAGATCCCCCACCTGGCGCAGACCGACCCCGAGGCGCGCTTCGTCATCTGCTGGCGCGAGCCGCGGGAGACGATGGCTGCCGCCTACCGGGAGTGGAGCTCGGGCCTGATGGTCACCCATCCCGACCTGAACGGATGGACCGGACCGGCCTGGTCGCACGCCCTGATCCCCCGATGGCGTGAACTCGAGGGCCAGAGCCTCGGAGCGATCGTCGCCCGGCAGTGGGCGAGCGTCACCGACTTTCTACTGGGAGACCTGGAAGGACTCGACCGCGGGCTATGGCTTGCGACCTCCCATGATGCGCTGGCAGCCAACCCCGCAACGGAGCTCGAGCGGCTCTGCCGGGGGCTTGCGGTGAACCCGGCCGGTCTCGGCGCCGCGATCGACATTCTGGCCGGCCTCGAGCCCACCGACGCACCCACCTTGCTGCCCGATGAGCTTGAGCTGGAGCTTCCGGAGATCGACTCGCGCGTGGCCCGCGTTGAGGTGCTGCTCGCCGGAGCCCGGATCTAGAGGACCCGCCCCGAGCGAGCGGACCGCCGGAATCCGCCGCAGCGAATGCGAACATACGTTCGTGCGCTGGGACAACCTCAGGACGTCAAAGGAGGGTGGGGCGGCGACCGAGCCGCTGCCCGGGATCGGCACGGGCACCGTGGTCCGCACCTTCGATGCACCGGAAGCGATGAACACACGCTTCCACGAGGTACAGGCCCGTTCGGCGCTCAACGCCGTGCCTCCGATGAGCTACGTCGACTTCCGTTACACGATCAACCCATACCGCGGCTGCAGCCATGCCTGCCGCTACTGCTTCGCCCGACCGACCCACACCTACCTCGGCTTCAACGCGCGCGAGGATTTCGAGCGCGAGATCGTCGTCAAGGTCAATCTGCCCGAGCTACTGCGGGCCGAGCTGCGCCGCCCGTCCTGGGCGCGAGAGCACGTGGCGCTCGGGACCAACACCGACCCCTATCAGTGGGTCGAGGGCCGCTACGAGATCACACGGGGAATCTGGCAGGAGCTGTTGGCGGCCCGAAACCCGTGCTCGGTGTTGACCAAGTCACCGCTGCTGCTGCGGGACCTGGATCTGTTCAAGCAGCTCACCCGGAAGGTGGGTTTCACCGCGAACCTCTCGATTCCGACCCTCGACGAGCGGACCTGGCGTGCGACCGAGCCGGCCACCCCCCACCCCCGCAAGCGCATCGAAGCGCTCGCCGAGCTGACTGCTGCCGGGGTCCGCGCCGGCGTGCTCGTGGCCCCCCTGATGCCGGGTATCAACGACTCACCGGCGCAGGTGAACGAGATCCTCGAGCTCTGCGGCGAGGCGGGCGCGCACAGCGTCAGCGGCATCGGTCTGCACCTCCGCGGCGAGCTGCGGACGATCTTCCTCGACTGGCTGCGCCAGTACCGCCCGGAACTGCTGCCGCGCTACGAGCGCCTTTACGAGCGTCGCGCCTACCTGCCGACGCAGGAGCGCCGGCGCCTGGCCGGGCTGATACCGCGGGGTCGCCGCGGCGGTCCCCGATCACCGCGCCGGGCGGAGGAGCCCGAAACGGAACTCGAGCCGGAGCCCCCGCGGGCCGATCGGTCGAAGGCGGGCACAAAGCTACCGATGCCGGCGCCCGCAGTCGCTCAGCGGCTGTTCTGAGCAGAACCCCGACTGAGTCTCAGGTGCTGGGTTCGGCGTCGACCTCGGCCCCGTCGGCGGCCGGCACGTCGTATCGGTAGCCACCTTGGTCGTCGGTGAGCACCACGTCGATCGGGAACTGGTCACCGTTCGGAGCCGTGCCGGTGCAGGTGAACTCGTTGCCCTCCTTGACGTCGAGATCCTCGACACCGTCGCAGTCGACCTCAGGGTCGGGGAGCTCGGCTCGATCGCCAAGGCCCCCAGCGATCGTGTCCTCCATGTCGGCGCGGTCGAACGACTCACCGCCGATCGAGACCTCAGCGTTAGCGCTGCAACCGGCAACGGCCAGCGTGGCGATCAGGACGACGAGGATGGCGATGACTCGGTTCACGATGCTCCCTGGCGGCGACGCCGCCGCTCTGGACGTTAGCTCGCGCGGCAGCCTACCCGCCAATCGCTACGGTTGCTCGCTCGGCCGGCGGCCGAATCCGCGAGATGAACTTCGTCGAAGACACCCTCGAGAGCTTCCCCTCGGCCAAGCCTGCGCTGATCACGGTCAGCGAGCAGGGCGAGCGACGTATGTGGGGCTTCGGAGAGCTGATCGCACGCAGCGCGGGCTTGTCCGGCGCACTGCTTGCGCGCGGCGTGGGCAGAGGCGATGTGGTCATGACCCTGATCGGCAGCCGGGCCGAATGGGTGCTCGCGATGCTTGCCTGCTTCCGGATCGGGGCGGTGGCACTGCCCTGCAGCACCCAGCTCCGACGTGACGATCTCGCGCACCGCACCGGCATCGCGAACCCGGCTTTGGCGATCGGGGAGCGACGCTTTCTGAGCGAGCTTCCGGACGGCCTCCCCTACATGACGCTCGAGGAGTTGGCGGTCGTGCTCGACGAGGATCAAGCCCAGGACCCCCCGGCCGAGCCGGCGGCGATGGCTCCCGAGGACGACGCCCTGATCGTCTTCACCTCGGGCACCTCCGGGGCCCCACGGGCCGCGGTCCACCCCCACCGTTACCTCAGTGGGCAAGCACTCCAGGCACGCCACTGGTTCGGCGCCCAGAAGGGGGAGGTCGCCTGGTGCACCGCCGGAACCGGGTGGTCGAAGTCTGCCCGGAACTCGTTCATCGCGCCGTGGCTCTGCGGCGCGACGGCCTTCATGGTCGAGGGGCGATTCGAGCCCAGCGAGCGGCTCGCGATCTGCGAGCGCGAGGGAGTCAACACCCTCTGCCAGACGCCGACCGAGTATCGGATGCTGGCCAAGCGGACTGAGCTGCGCCCGGTCCCGAGCCTGAGCCGCCTGGTCTCCGCCGGGGAGCCGCTCAATCCCGAGGTGATGCGCGCCTTCCGCGAGGGCGTTGGACTGGAGATCCACGACGGCTACGGACAGACGGAGACGGGCGCCCTGACCGGATCGCTGACCGATGGTGAGATCCGCGCCGGGTCGATGGGACGGCCACTGCCTGGTATTGAGCTCAGGATCGAGGCGGACGAGCTGCTGCTCGACGCCAAGAGTTGCCCGACCTTCTTCAGCCGCTATCTCGGCTCCGAACCGCCCAGCGAGCGCTGGTGGCACACCGGCGACCTGGTCCGCGAGGACGAGGACGGCTACCTCTGGTTCGAGGGCCGGGCCGACGACCTGATCGTCTCCAGCGGCTATCGGATCGGCCCCTTCGAGGTGGAGTCAACTCTGCTGACCCACCGTGCTGTCGCCGAGGCGGCGGTGATCGCCGTTCCGGATGAAGAGCGCGGGGCAGTCGTCAAGGCGCTGGTCGTACTGGGCGCGGCCGAGCCGTCGGGGGAGCTGGCGACGGAGTTGCAGGAACACGTGAAAGCGGCCACGGCGCCCTACAAGTATCCGCGGGTCATCGAGTTCACTGCGGCGCTGCCGAAGACCGCGAGCGGCAAGATCAAACGGGCCGAGCTGCGCCGCTCTGGCGCATGAGCGGCAACAACCCGCGCCGCGCCCTTTGGGGCCGGGGTCCGACTGTGACCGAGGACCGGATCGTGTTCGCGGGAATCTTTGCTGTCACCCTGCTGGGGCTGACCACGATCGGCGCCAGCCTGCCGATCCTGCCCAAGTACGTCACCGGACCGATCGGGGGCGGCGACATCGCGGTCGGGGTCGTTACCGGGGCCTTTGCGGCGACCGGTTTGTTGTTCAGGCCGATCGGGGGCGCGGTGGCCGACGCGCGCGGTCGCCGGTCGGTGGTCATCGTCGGCGCCCTGCTGACCAGCCTGAGCAGCGTGTTGTTGTTCATCAAGGCGGGCATTCCCGGACTCATCGTCACACGCCTTTTCCTCGGCGCCGGGGAGGGCATGGTCTTCACGGCCGGCGCGGCCTGGATCGTCGACATGGCGCCCGCGGCCCGCCGGGGTCGGATGATCGGCCTCTACGGCCTCGCGATCTGGGGCGGCCTCGCGATCGGCCCCCCGATCGGCGAGTTGATCCTGCAGGCGGCCAGCTTCGAGGCCGTCTGGGCCTTCATGACGATCGCGCCCTTGGTCGGCGCCGCGATCGCGATGCGGATTCCCGAGCGCTACGAACCGGCAGCCCATCCGCAGCACCTCACGTACCCGGAGCATGCGAAGAGGCTGATCGCGCGCGAGGCTCTCCGCCCCGGTATCGCGCTTGCGATGGCGATGGTCGGCTACGCGACGCTGGCCGCCTTCATCGTGCTCCATCTCGACGACCGCCAGCTCGGGCACGGCGCGCTCGTCTTCACGGCGTTCGCCGCCACCGTCGTGCTCGGCCGGCTGGTCGGGGGCGGCCTGCCCGACCGCTTCGGTGGTTCGCGCACCGCTGCCGTGGCGGCCGTGGGCCAGGCGAGCGGGCTGATCGTGATCGCGTTGGCCCAGACGCTCTCGGTCGCTCTACTCGGGGCGGCGATCATGGGTCTCGGCTTCGCCCTGCTCTTCCCCTCGCTGGCGCTCTTGGTAGTCGACGCCGTTCCCGAGGAGCGCCGCGGGGCGGCCATGGGAACGTTCACTGCCTTCTTCGACGTCGGGGTCGGGCTTGGCGCGCCCGCGGCCGGCGCCGTCGCGGTGCTCGGCGGATACGGGCTCTCCTTCGCCCTTGCCGGGATGCTTGGATTCGGCGCAGCGTTCGTCGCGCTGGGCCTCAAACGGCGCGTCTTGGCGCCGGTCCCAACCTAGACGGGCCTCCGCTGTTCGCGGGCGGCCTCATCCGGCCGCCGAGTCCGAGCCTTCGCGCGGATTCCGCAGCGGGGTCAGAGTCGATTCGGCGCGCGCCCGAAGATGCTCGTAGTCCGGCGGCAAGGAGAGCGTCTCACCGAGCGATTCGAGCGGCTCGTCGACGGTGAAGCCCGGGCCGAGAGTCGCGACCTCGAACAGGACCCCGGTCGGCTCGCGGAAGTAGATCGAGCGGAAGTAGAAGCGGTCGATTGTGGGTGTTGGGTGGGCGCCGCCCTCGACCGCGAGCGCGCGCCAGGCCCCGAGTTCATCCGGGAGTGTGGCCCAAGCGACGTGGTGGACCGTGCCGGCCCCGGGGACCCCCGGCCCCTCCGGAGGCTCGTCGTAGCCGTAGAGACCACCTCGGGCCGCACCTCGGGCCTCCCATTCGGCTGCGCCGATTCGATCGAACCCGAGTCGCTCGAGGAGCCCGTCCGCGACCCCCGGGGTTCCCGCGTATGCGCGGACCCCGTCGAAACCCTGGAGCGCCAGCTCGGCCGGAATCTCGGGGTGTTCGGCAATCAGCGGCTGATCGCCACTCGATGCGATCCGCAGCTGCAGGCCAAGGCCCTCCGGGTCGAAGAAGCTGAGCGCGGCCGACTCGCGGCGGGATTCGATCCCGGCCGCCTGGAGGCGTTTCGCCCAGAACTCGAGGGCCTGCTCGGAAGCAACCCGAAAGCCGACTGTGTGAACCATGCCGGCCCCGGCGTGACCCCCTCCGGCGTGTGGAAACTCGAAGAAGGTGATATCCGAGCCGGCCGAGCCGCGCTCGTCGGCGTAGAACAGGTGGTAGACGCTGGGGTCGTCCTGATTGACCGTTTTTTTGACCAGGCGTAGGCCCATCACCCCGACGTAGAAGTCAACGTTGCGCTGGCCGTCCCCGGTGATTGCAGTCACGTGGTGGATGCCTTCTAGCTTCATCTGGTCTCGCTTCATCTGGTCTCGGCTATCGCGGCTTCAGCCGAAGCGTTTGCCTGAGCAACCATACCGGAGACTAGTTGCGGGCGCAACCGCTCCGATACACTGCCCAGATGGCCCCCCCGGGCACAGCCGCACTCTCGCCACTCGAGCTCGATGCCTGGCGTGGGCTGCTGGCCGCCCACAGCACCACGACCGCCACGCTCGATGCCGAGCTCGAGGCCCGCTTCGATCTGCCGCTGAAGTCCTACGAGGTCCTGCTGCACCTTCACGATGCTCCGGACCGCTCACTGCGGATGGGTGAGCTCGCCGAGCGCCTCTACTTCAGCCGCAGCGGGCTCACTCGCCTGATCGACCGGCTGGTCAAGGCGGGGCTCGTCGAGCGGGCTGATTGTGAGTCGGATCGGCGCGGGTCCTACGCCCGGCTCACCCGGGAGGGTCGCAAGCGTTTCCAGGCCGCCCGTCCGGCCCACCTCCGGGGTGTCCGAAAGCACTTTCTCTCGAAGCTCGACGAGGCGGACCTCCGACATCTCGCGGGCGTCTGGCCGAAGGTGACGGGCAACCCGGCGTGAGCGAAGCCTTCGACGGTGCCGGAACCGAGGCGCCCGTCCAAAAGACGTCGATGCCGACGCTCAGGCAGCCGCGCCTGCCGCTCCTCGCGCGCCTCGACGAGCAGCATGACGACCATCGCCAGGCAACCTGGCTCGAGCTCTTTTTCGATCTCTGCTTCGTCGTCGCGGTGGCCGCCCTGGCTCGCGCCTTCCACGCCGATCCGACCTGGGACGGGGCACTGATCTATGCCGGGCTGTTCCTCCCCGTCTGGTGGGCGTGGATGGGCTACGCGTGGTTCGCGAACACTTTCGACAACGACGATGTCGCCTACCGGATCGCCGTGTTCGGGGCGATGCTCGGGATTGTGGCCTTGGCGACCGGGGTCGAGAAAGCGGCGCTGGGCGATACCACCGCCTACGTGCTCGCCTATATCGCCCTGCGCGCGATCATGCTCACGCTGCTACTGCGCGCGCGGATCGAGGCACCCGGCCACGAGCCGGAAGCGAAGGGGGTCGTTGCCGGGTTCGCGAACCGCTACCTGATCTTCAACGCGATCGGCCTGACACTCTGGGTGGTCTCCCTCGGCTTCGACGACGGGGCTCGCTACGCGATCTGGGCGGTCGCCCTGATGATCGAGATCTACGCCCCGTACGCTGCGGTGCGGCCGCTCTGGCGCGAGCCGAAGCTGAGCGCTCTCGGCCAAAGGCTGTTCCATTTCGACCACATCCGGGAGCGCTACGGGCTGTTTACGATCATCGTCCTCGGCGAGTCCGTCTTGGCTGTCAGCATCGGCGTATCCGAGGTCGGCTGGGACGCCACGTCCCTGCTGGCCGGCGGCTTCAGCTTCGCTGTCGCGGCCTCGATCTGGTGGAGCTACTTCGACCGTACCGGGCGCGACGCACTCGGCACAAGCGCGCAACGTGCCTTCATCTGGGGCTATGGGCACTACATGATCTTTGCGGCCATCGCCGCTGTGGGCGTTGGAACGGAACTACTGATCGAAGCCGCTGGGACGGGGCCGGAGCTGCTCGCCGCGACCGAGGGCGGCGCTGAGCTGGTCGGCGAAGGGGGCCCTGACGCGGGAGCGGCGATCTTCGCCGGCGGAGTCGCCACGTTCCTCGCGGCCTTGACGCTGATCAACTTGGCGAATCTCGGCTTTCGGCTCACCTCCACCAGCTGGACGATGATCGCCGGCCGCGCGCTGGTTGCCACCGTGCTGATCCTGCTCGCCGCGTTCGCCGACCCGAGCCCACTGCTGTTCACTGCCGTTGCCGCCGCCCTGATGGTCTCGCTGAACGCATTCGAGACACGGGCGGTGATGCACCTGCAACGGGCACGAGCCGGCGGCTAAGCTCGGTCGATGCCGAATCGCCTGGCCGACGAGACCTCCCCCTACCTCCTGCAGCACAAGGACAATCCGGTCGACTGGCAGCCTTGGGGGGAGACAGCGCGCGAGCTGGCCGCCGAGCGCGATGCTCCGATCCTGCTCTCGGTCGGCTACTCGGCCTGCCACTGGTGCCATGTGATGGAGCGCGAATCGTTCGAGCTGCAGGAGACGGCCGCCTTCATGAACGAGCACTTCGTCCCGGTCAAAGTCGACCGGGAGGAGCGGCCCGATGTCGACGCGATCTACATGCAAGCCGTGCAGGCGATGACCGGCCACGGCGGCTGGCCGATGACCGTGTTCCTGGATCCGGACGGGGTCCCGTTCTACGGGGGCACGTACTTCCCGCCCGAGCCCCGCCATGGGATGCCCAGCTTCATGATGGTGATGGAGGCGGTCCTCGACGCCTGGCTGAACCGACGGGACGAGATCCGCGAGCGAGCGGGGAGGACCCGCGAGAGCCTCAGCGTGTTTCCGCC
Organism: uncultured Acidimicrobiia bacterium; assembly: GCA_964196325.1. Lineage (GTDB taxonomy): Bacteria > Actinomycetota > Thermoleophilia > Solirubrobacterales > 70-9 > CAXMST01. The sequence continues at coordinate 10,201 of CAXMST010000114.1, read as the reverse complement.
GGTCGAAATTGCTGAGGGCCCGCTCGACCCCGATCTCGTCGAACGGGCGGTACACGGACTGATCGGGCAGGCCGACGCCCAAAACGGCGGCTTCGGAGGGGCGCCGAAGTTCCCACCCGCGGCGGCAATCGATCTGCTCTTGGCCCGTGGCGAGCAGCGCATCACCGAGCGCACCCTCGACGCGATGGCCGCCGGCGGCATCTACGACCAGCTCGGCGGCGGATTCGCCCGCTACTCGGTCGACGCGGTCTGGCTGGTCCCACACTTCGAGAAGATGCTTTATGACAACGCGCTGCTCGCGCGCTCCTACCTCCACGGCTACCTCGAACTGGGCCACGAGCGCTACCGGCGGGTCTGTACTGAGACGCTCGACTGGGCACTGGCGGAAATGCAAGGCCCCGAGGGCGGGTTCTACTCGGCGCTTGATGCCGACTCGGAGGGGGTCGAAGGGCGCTACTACGTGTGGAGTGAGGAAGAGGCTCGCGAGACCCTCGTCGCGGCGCGCATCGGGGACGACGTCGGGGCGGTGCTCGACCACCTTGGAATCACCCCGCAAGGGAACTGGGAGGGGACGAACGTGCTGCATCTGCGCGAGGGCGCGTTCTCCGAGCGACCGCCGGGCTGGGAGCGCGCTCGCCAAGCGCTGCTCGCGAAGCGCACGGAGCGGGTCCGTCCCGGGCTCGACGACAAGCGCCTGACCTCATGGAACGCGCTGATGGTCGGCGCCCTGGCGGAGACCGGGGCGGCGCTCGGCGAGCCGCGCTACCTCGAGGCAGCCGGGCGCTGCGCCGAATTCCTGCTCGAGGAGATGCATGACGCGGAGGGCCGGCTGCTGCGCACCTACAACCGCGGCCGGGCGACTCTCAACGGCTACCTGGAGGACCATGCCTACCTGCTCGAGGCCCTGCTGACCCTGTACGAAGCTGGCTTCGAGCAACGCTGGTTCGAGGCCGCGCGGCGGGTTGCGGCGGTGATGATCGATCACTTTGGCGACCAGAGCGAGGGCGGCTTCTATACGACCTCAGACGACCACGAGCAGCTGATTGCCCGACGCAAGGACATCGACGACCACCCGATTCCCTCCGGCAACGCCTCGGCCGCCCGCGGTCTGCTTCGACTCGAGGCGCTGAGCGGCGAGCGCCAGTGGGGTGAGTGGGGGGAAGGGGTCCTGAAGATCCTGGGAGGTCTCGCCGAACGGCAACCGCAGGGGCTCACCTATCTGCTCAGCGCAGCCGACTTCCACCTCTCCCCGACCCGCGAGGTAGCCCTGATCGCGCCCGAGGGAGCGGGGCTGGGCTCGCTCGACGAGCTCACCGCCGAGGTACGCCGGCGTTACCGGCCGAATCTCGTGCTCGCGGCCGGCGAGCAGGGGGCAAGTGAGCCGCCGCTGCTGGCCGAGCGCCCGGACCTGGCCGGCGAGCCCGCCGCCTACGTATGCGAACGCTTCGCTTGCAAGGCCCCGGTCGGTACGGCAGCCGAGCTGGCGGCCCTGCTGAGCTGACCGTCGGCGCTCAGCTCAGATCTCACTTCCGTGAGACTCTGAGTGTGGCCTTCATGCCGCGCTCGCGCTGAGCCGGCAGGGAGCACCAGAGCCCGTAGCGCTTGCCCCGCCCCAGGTGGAGCTCCTGCTCACCCGTCTCCCGCGGTTCCAGCTCGCCGTTCCGGTGCACGGCGCCGCCGCCGACCTTTCGGATTCGAAGGTTGTGTGGGTCCTCCCCCGCATTGAAGAGCTGGATGATCGCGGTGCCCGGCGCGAGCTTGGTCTTCGAGAGCACCAGGCTCCACTCCTCCCGTTGACCAGCAGCCGGGACGGCGCCCGCTTGCCGGCCGCGGCCGCGGCTGAGGAGCAGATCAGGACCGCGATCAGCGTCGCCAGCGCGGCGGCCGGCAGCCCGGCGCGCGGCGCGCGGTCGCTCATCCGATCAGCGTTCGGCGGGCGAAGCCGGCCGCGTTGGGGATCAGCTGGGTGGCGTCATGCTCGAACCACTGCTCCAGCAGCGATGAGTACACGGCGCGGAAATCGACGCTCGAGCGCAGGTTCTCGTCCGCGTCGAGGCTGCTGAGGCCGGGCCACTCCAATCGCGTTTCCCGGACGGATGCTCACTGAACGCTCACACCCCGTACCATTGTCCACGACGCGTTGCTCTGCACCCGGGCTCCGCGGTCCCTCGAGCGATAAGGTGAGCCAACTATGGAAGCCGGCACAGAGGCCACGAGCAAGTCGAAGCCCCGGGCGAAGGGCCCGACGACCGTAGCTCGGAGCTACTTCAAGGCGATCAACGACCGCGACGTCGACGCCGCCGCGGCGCACTGGCAAGCCGGCGGAATCGACCGCCTGGTGGGGTTGGCCGAGTTCACCGTTCCCGCCGGCCTCAAGGCGTGGTTCTCACAGCTGTTCGCAGCCTTCCCCGACTTCGAGTTCGAGATCCTCACGATCGCTGCCTCGAAGGAGAATGCGGCCGTGCGCTGGCGCGCGACGGGAACCTTCACGGGCAGCGGCAAGTTCGAGGGCATGAATGCCAACGGCGCCTCGATCGAGATCGAGGGCTGCGACATGTTGACGATTCGCGAGGGCAAGATCATCGAAAACCACGCGTACCTGAACGGCACCGAGATGGCCCGCCAGCTCGGGGCGATGCCGGCGGCAGGCTCGGCAGCCGAAAAAGGCATGGTCGGGGCATTCAACGCGAAGACGGCCGCAGTGAAGGCCTTCCAGCGCCTCCGCGAGCGCTCCTAGTCCCCGGGCGCTCCGACGACGGCGTCTCGGGCCTGGGCCGCCTGCAGCGCCTCGAGCATCCGGCCCACCGTTCGACTCACGTCATGCTCGGCTGCCGCGGCGCGCGCGGCTTGGTTCGGGCTCGGTAGCTCGGCGGCGCTTCGGAGCGCCGCCAGCAGTCCGTCCTCGTCGAGCGGATCCACGAGCACCCCGGCCGCGGGGGGCACGAACTCGGGCGGCCCGCCAACGTTGGTTGCGACCACGCTGCGCTCCATCGCCATGCCCTCCAGGGTCGCCTGGCCGAACGGCTCGATCAGGGAGGGCTGGCAGAGGACGTCGGCCGCGGCCACCCACTGCGGCACCTCGCGCTGCGGGACGCGGCCCACGACCGTGACCCGATCGCGGCCCTCGAGCTGCGCCCTCAGCGGTCCATCACCGACGAAGGCGAGACGCCCGCGGCCAAGACGGGCGAAGGCATCGGCGAGGCGGACCACGTTCTTGCGCTCGATCAGCGAGCCGACGCATACGTAGGCCGGCCCCTCCCCATCCCAGCTGAGCGCCTTGCGAGCGTCCGCGGCCGCTCGGGGCGCGAACGCCTGGAGGTCGATCCCGCAGTTAGCGATCGATGTCTTCGGGGCCGCGGCCGGGATCGCCCGCTCGAGCCGGCTCGCCAGCCACCGGGAGTTGGCGATGACCCCGCTGGCGCGCCGCACGACCAGCCGGGTCGCCGTGGTCACGCCCGGGATCCGGCCCAGGTTGGCTACATCCTGGCCGTGAGCCATGACCACGAGCGGCGCCCGGCCCGCGAGCGAGGCAAGTGCTCCGGCCAGCCCCGCTGGAAACAGAAAGTGGGCGAAGACGACGTCCGGCCGCTGCCGACGCGCTGCGCCGGCCGCTGCCGCGCAGAGCTTCCCGTACTTGAGGGGCGAGCCACCGCGGCGGCTGATCGCAACTACCTCGACGCGATGGCCGCGGTCCTGGAGCTGATCTCGAATCGGGACCAGGAAGCTGCCAAGGTCCGGGTTCTCGGCGCTCGGCCACATCTGGGTGACGAGCAGAATCCTCATCGCGCAGCCAGCTCAGAGCACCGGCAGAAACTGCTCGATCTCCCAGGGCGTTACCTGCACCCGGTAGTCGTCCCACTCGGCCCGTTTGATCTCGACGAACCGGTTGAACGTGTGCTCGCCGAGCGTGCGCAGCACGAGCTCGGACTCGGCGGCGATCTCGATCGCCTCGCCGAGATTCTCCGGCAACTGCTCGATTCCCCGCCGACTCCGGTCCTCCGGCGTCAGGTGATACAGGTTCTGCTCCATCGGCTCTGGCAGCTCGTAGCCCTGCTCGATGCCCTCGAGGCCGGCCTGAAGCATCGCCGCAAAGCAGAGGTAGGGGTTGCAGGCCGGATCGGGGCTCCGAAGTTCCGCCCTGGTCGCCCCCTCTTTGCCGGGGTGGTAGAGCGGGACCCGGATCAGGGCGGAACGGTTTCGCCGCGACCAGGCGAGATAGACCGGCGCCTCGTAGCCGGGCACCAGCCGCTTGTAGGAGTTGACCCATTGGGCAAACAGCGGTGAGATCTCGCGCGCGTGGCGCAGCTGTCCGGCGATGAACGACTTCGCGGTTCGACTCAGGAAGAACTGGTCGTCGGGATCGTAGAAGGCATTGCCGCCGTCCTTGCCGAGCGACTGGTGGACGTGCATCCCGGAGCCGTTCTCGTCGTTCAGCGGCTTCGGCATGAAGGTCGCATGCCAGCCGTATTTCATCGCGTATTCCTTGACCGTGATCCGGTAGGTCATGCAGTCGTCGGCCATCTCAAGCGCATCCTTGTAGCGCATGTCGACCTCGTGCTGGGAGGGGCCGACCTCGTGATGGGTGTACTCGACATGGATGCCCATCTGCTCCAGCGCGAGCACGGTATCCCGGCGCGCGTCTGAGCCGGCGTCGAGGGTGGTCAGGTCAAAGTACCCGCCCTGATCGAGGACGACGGGGCGTGAGCCCTCGGGCCTCGCTTCCCTGAAGTAATAGAACTCCAGCTCCGGGCCGACGTTGAACGCATCGAAGCCGAGGTCGTGGGCTCGTTGCATAGCCCGGCGCAGAATCCAGCGCGGGTCGCCCTCGTAAGGCCCCCCGCCGGGAACCTGGATGTCGCAGAACATCCGTCCGGTCGGGCGCTCCGCCGGTCGCCAGGGCAGGATCGTGAAGGTTGCAGGATCGGGCATCGCGATCATGTCCGATTCCTCGATCGGATTGAAGCCGGTGATCGAGGAGCCGTCGAAACCCATCCCCCCCTCCATCGCATCGTCGAGCTCCGAGGCATTGATCGAGAAGTTCTTGAGCTGGCCGAGGATGTCCGTGAACCACAGCCGGATGAAGCGGACTCCCCGCTCGGAGACGATCCTGCGCACGTCATCCGCGGTCTCTGTTCGCAAGTAGTTCGGTTCCTGGCTCACCGGCACCCTCCTATGGGGCTTCGCGTTGAAGCGGTGACGATAGACGCTGCTGCCACCTACCCGTCGGGTTGCGCGCTGAGGGGTCGATCTGTATAACTACTTACGCAACGTAAGTTACCGGCTAAAAGTAAAGTAAAGTCGTTCTTAACCGCTGATAAAGCCAGAAACCTCGAATCGCTGGAGTTCCAAAATGACCGTAAAGACAGATGTCTCCCGCTTCCACGTACACGACGAGCTCACCGCCCCCGAAGGCAGTGATCGCCTGCTGAAGACGATCGCCGAGGCCGGCGGCTCAATCCCGAAGTTCGTTGGCGTCCTCGCCGGCGCACCGCGAGCGCTGCGGATCTTTGCCCGGATGCGATCTGAGCTGCGGGCCGGCAGCGTGCCCGAGCCGACCCAGGCGCGAATCGCTCTGGCAGTGGCAGAGCGGCGCGGCGACAGCTACAGCGTCGCCCAGCACGCCCGCAACGCTCGGCAGCTCGGGCTCGGCCTGGACGAGATCTCCAGGGCACGCAGCTTCGACTCCGCCGACGAGGCTGAGGCGCATCTTCTGCGCATGCTCGCGGCATCGATCGATGCCGACGGTCACCCACCGCTCTATCTGATCGAGGAAGCACGCGAGGCAGACTGGAGCGACGAGCAGCTGCTCGAGGCCCTGGCGCTGGTAGCCCTGAACGAGTTCCAGAGCCTGATCGCCAACGCCGGCGGCCTGCCGATCGACCAGATCGACGCCGGCAAGTTGCCGAGCGCAGCCTAAGCGCGCCGCCCCCACCCACCGGCGCAAACAGAGATCGGCCCCGGCAGCCGCCGCGTCCCCGTGGCGGCCGCCACGGGTTATGGGGTCAGCGGACTCTCGCGGTGCGGATTTTGTCGGTGAGGGTGAAGGCCAGCTGCTTGGCGGCGGCGGTCAGATCCCAGCGGGCGCCGTTGGCATACGGACCGCGATCAATCACCCGGGTGCGCAGGTAACGGCCCTCGTAGCTGATCGTGACCTTGGTCCCGCAGGGCAGCGAACGGTGGGCGACGCCGACCGTGGCGCGCCGCAGACGCTGATCGCAGGCCGTCTTGTTGCCGTAGAACCCGGGGCCCTACCACGTTGCGAGATCCCTTTGCATCGACCGGCCGAGCCGGCTGCTCGTCCGCTGGTCGACGACCCCGGTCGTCTCCAGGCCTCGGTTCTCCTGAAAGCCGGCGACGCCGGCCTCGGTGGCGCTCTCGAAGGTCTTGCCTAGCGGCGCTTCCCGCGCGACGCGCTTGGAGCTCAGCAGCCAGTTCAGGGTCTTGACGTCCCCACCGCAATCGCCCAGGCGCATGGTCCGCTCGCCGAAGTCCCCGCCGGCACAGCTCTCCGTGGTCTCGTCCCCCACCCCGACACCACCGCTTGACGCATCGGAGCTGCTGACGAAGGCGGCCAGCATCGCGACCACAGCCATCACCACCGCCCAGAGAGCAATCCGATCAGGCGAGCCCTTCGGCCTAGACGAGCGCCGGCGCCGGTTTCGGGGCGCTGGACGTCTGGCTCGCTGCGGCGGTTGGCTGTCGTACATAGTCTGCATTGACGCCTCGGCATTGGAGTTCGGAGCCACGGAGCCCTTCCGACTGGCGGCGGCCCCGATCCAGCTTTTCCCCGTTTGCCCGCCCACTCGTGCTCGGGACGGCCCTCAGCGGTCGCGGCAGACTACCAGAGCGCCCGGAACAACACTCACGTCTTGCTAACTATTGCCTTCACCCGCTAGCCGCGGTCCGGGTCAGGTGCCCACCGGGGAGCGTTCACCTGTACTAGGTTGCCGCCCATCGACACCGCACTCGTCACCGGAGCCGCCCGTGGGCTCGGCCTGGAGATCGCCAAGGTCCTGCTCGGGCGCGGACTCGAGGTGCTTCTCACCGACGTCGACGAGGATGCCGTGCGCGAAGCCGCGGCGCCGCTGGGCCTGCAAGCGAGCGCCGCGTGCCTCGACGTTCGCGACGCGGAGGCCTGCCGAGCGGCGGCTGCGGAGGTCGCCGGTCCGCAGGGCGCTCCCGCCGTGTGGGTCAATAACGCCGGGGTCCTGACCACGGGACCGGTCTGGGATCAGCAGGAGGAGACCCGCCGCCGTCTCTTTGAGATCAACACCCTTGGAACGATCAACGGCACCCTCGCCGCGCTCGAACTGATGCGACCGCTCGGGCGCGGCCACATCATCAACGTGGTCTCGCTGGCGGGCCTCGGCACCCCACCTGGCGAGGCTCTATACGCGGCAACCAAACACGCGGCAATCTCTTTCACGCTCGGGACCCTGGCCGATCTGCGCGCGGATCGAGAGGATGAGATCCAACTCTCCGCCCTGTGCCCGGACGGGATCTGGACCCCGATGCTCTACGACAAGCTCGACGACCCGGCGGCCGCCCCGTCGTTCTCGGGCAAGCTGCTGCAGCCGGAGCAGGTGGCGGCCAAGGTCGGGGCTCTGCTCGATCGCCCGCGGGCCGTGCTTGCCGTGCCGCGCTCGCGGGGAGTCGCGGTGCGCCTGTTCGATGCGATGCCGACCCTGGCCGCCCGGTCCACCAGACTGTGGCTGGCCGATGCGCGCCGGCGCCAGGCGCGCTGGAAGCGCAAGCTCCGCAACCGCCCACGGCCCCAGAAATAGAGAGAGCCCCCTCTTGCGAGGGAGCTCTCTCCGTAGCGGGCCTCTAAGCCGGATCCTGTCTTGCACGACCATCCATCTCCGGGGCCTGAGCCCCGGGGGTCGCGTTCACCGCGACCCTGCGACCTACCTGGACCTCTCGGGTCAATTCAGCGGTCCTACTTGGCCTTGCACCGGGTGGGGTTTACCCAGCCGCCGCGTCACCGCGACGCTGGTGCGCTCTTACCGCACCTTTTCAACCTTGCCTGTACGCGGCTCACGTGTGGCCGCGCCATCGGCGGTGTCGTTTCTGTGGCACTTTCCCGCGGGTTTCCCCGGGTGGGCGTTACCCACCACCCTGACCTCTTGGTGTCCGGACTTTCCTCGAGGGATTCACCTCCCCCGCGATCGTGTGGCCCGCAAGGCCGATTGTACGCCCCAGCGGCCGCAGCTCCAAGCTGGCGGTTGTATCTGGAAGCGCGCGCCCGCGACCCCGGCCAGTTTCGACCCCTAGGTGCGCGCGGCGCCTAGGTGAGCCGGGCGCCGCAACCCGTGCAGCCCTTCGCCGCGGTCAGCGGGCCCGCGCAAACCGGGCATTCCACAGGATGGCCGGCGAGTAGCGCAGCCCACGTCGTCAGCACGACCTCGTCGAGAGCCGGCTGGCGCTCAAGCGCCTCACTCGAGCTCGCACGCAAATCCTCGCTTCGCTTCGGCACAGCCGCGGGCGGCGATCCGGCCCCATCCGGCCCAGCAGGGCCACGCTGGCCGCCTCCGACGCCGATTCCTCCACGCCGACGGCGGCGGCCATGGGTGGTGGCCGAGTGGTCCGGCCGTCTTGTCCTGTTGCTGACCATGGTCATCTCGATCACACCTTTCTAAAGACGCCGATCACGCGCCCGAGGATCTCGACCTCGCGCGCGATGATCGGCTCGTATGCCGGGTTCTCAGGTTGCAGGCGGATCGCATCCGCCTCACGGAAGTAGCGCTTGACGGTGGCCTCGTCCTCGAGCAGAGCGACCACGATCTCGCCGTTCGCGGCGTCGGCGGTCGGGTGGACAACCACAAGGTCACCGTCGAGGATCCCGGCGTCGCGCATCGAGTCGCCGCGGACACGTAGCGCGAAGTCGCCGGAATCGGCGCCGATCAGCGCCGGCATCTGGAGCATCTCCTCGATGTTCTCCTCGGCCAGGATCGGGGCGCCGGCGGCAACCTGTCCTACGAGTGGCACGCCCGGATCGATCACGCGCTTGGCCCGGTCGACGAGGATCTCGATCGCCCGGGGCTTTGATGGGTCGCGACGGAGAACACCCGACTTCTCCAGCTTGGCGAGATGGGCATGAACGGTGGACGGCGAGTGCAGACCCAACGCCTTGCCGATCTCGCGCACGGTCGGCGGATAGCCGGTCTTCTCGAGGTGGCGATTGATGAAGTCGAAGATCTCGCTCTGGCGCTTGGTCAGGTTGAGGTCCATGGGTCTCTCACTCCTAGATTCCTAGAGCCGCCCGGAGGGCGGATCCGTGTGGGTGACGGGAACACATGTTCGTATAGTAGTCCGCGCCGCGGATGGATTCAAGCCGGCGTCGATCCGAGCCCGATCAGTGGCTAGAATCCGGCGGGCCCGCGGCTGTGGCGGAACTGGTAGACGCGCAAGGTTGAGGGCCTTGTGGGCTTTATAAGCCCGTGGAGGTTCGACTCCTCTCAGCCGCACTAAGAGATCCCCGCTAATCCGGGGGTTTCGACGTTTTGGACGCGACCCTGTAGGCACACGCCACCCGCGATTGCGGGGCCAATATGGGCCCATTCTCGAACGACCCGCGCGCCCCAAGGGATCATCAAGTGCGCGCATCGTGCACTCCTAGTCTGCTCACGAGGCTCCGGAATCGCATTCTGGCCGACTGGCCGAGCGGAAGGGCTGGTTACTGGTTATCTTCAGGCAGCCCTTGAAACTGCCAGGCGACGGCGGAGTGAGATCGACGATGGGTGCGCCGGGCGACCCGGTCCGTTTTGCGGATCAGTCCTCAAACCGGTGCTCCTCGAACTTCAACGTTGACGCGTTCTCGCCGATGGCGCGCCGCGCTGCGTCATCGAATCCCTCGGAGGCGGATGCCTCAATCTCGAACGTGAGAACCACGCTAGCTCCGTCGATCCTGCTGAGGTGGGCGATCACCTCGTCGGAGATCTGGTCGAGTTGTCGGCCGAAACGAACTGGATCGAGCTCGACACGTCCATAGAACCTGGTCGGGCGTTCGCCGGCGTCGTCGCCGCGGCTCTTCTCATCCCCGTCCTTCTCGGCCGCCTCGGGGCCCGCTCTGCCTGTCACCTGCTTGTCAACCAGAGGCTGGGCGACAGCAGCCTTGACCAGGACAGCCGCAGCCCCGATCGGGACCTCCGAGCCCATCCCCGCTACCAGCCCGCGGTACTCGCCGCTCTGCAGGTCGAGG
>CAXMST010000113.1:0-4690 GCA_964196325.1 uncultured Acidimicrobiia bacterium | reverse complement strand
GGGGCTGGCCACCGGCACCCTCGGCCGCTGGCTGAGCGTGTTCGGCGTGGTGCTTGCCGCGTACACCCTCGTCGTGGCGATCATCGCCAGCTTCTCGGAGACGGGGGCCTTCAACCCCACCGACGGAGACCTGACGGGGATCGCCATCCTCGCCTTTCTCGTCTGGACCGTGTGGACGAGCATCGTGCTGATCGCTCACGCCGAGGGGGAGCCGGCTCGTACGGACTAACCCCAAGTTCCCCCGATACCTCGAGGACCGATAGCAACGCCTTGAGCGCGGACCCCGCATCCCCCTCGCGCCAAACGCGACACTGAGAGGCCGGGCTTCCGCTTTCCATGCAAAGCAGGAGCTAGACGCTGCCAATCGGGCGGACTACCGCTTTTCGTCCCAAGCGACACTGCGCGGCGGCTCGACCGGCCCGCCGCTCGCTGCTGCTTTTCACCGAAAAGCGACACTCCGTCCTTTGCAGATCCCGGCTCGGTACATCCCGGATCGATCGGGTACGCTGCTCTCGCATCTGCGCGGGAGGATCTGCTCTCGCATCTACGCGGGAGGATCTGAGTGGATCAGGACAGGGGTGTGCACCGTGACAACGGGGACCATGTGGCGGGGGCCGTTGGGCTTGCAGCGGATCGGCTCGCGCCCCGGCGGCGGCGGCTAACGCTGGTCGTTCTCGCGGTCGCCGTCGCACTCGCGCTGTGCGTCGGCTTGGCGGCGACCTTCGCCACGGCGGCTCACGGGATGCGCACCGTGTTCGTTTCGAACTCCGGCTCGGGAGGCGGCATCGAGAGCATCACTGCGTTCTCGGTGAGCTCAGACGGGAGCCTGGTACCGAGCCCGGTCGTTCCTGTGGGCGACCGTCCCGAGGGGACGGCGGTGACGCCCGATGCACGTTTCCTGTACGTGGCCACAAGCATCACCGCCGGCGTGCGCGGTTACGCCATCGGGGCCGGCGGCGCGCTGACCGAGGTCCCGGGCTCGCCGTTCGCGAGCGGCGGCCTGAGCACGACCGGCGTCGCCGTGACGCCCTCTGGCAACAGGCTCCTGGTCACCAACCGCGGGAGCGGCGACGGCTCGGTAGCGGTCTACGACATCAACCAGGCGACCGGCGCACTCACGAAAGTGGTCGGCTCTCCGTTCGCCGTCGCGGGGCTTGAAGATCCGAGCGGCATAGCGATCGCGCCGAACGGCGGCCGCGCGTTCGTGGCCGGCGACGCGGGAGCGACCTTCGACCCGGTTGTGGCTGTCCTCGACATCAACCAAACCACCGGTGCCTTGAGTCAGGTCGCCGGATCGCCGTTTGCCTCCGGCGGGGAGAATTCGTTTCCAGCAGTCATCTCCCCGGATGGAGGGCGCCTGTTTATCGGAAATGTCCAGCTGGGCTCGTCCACGATCTCGGTGCTCGACGTAAACCAGGCGACGGGTGCCCTCACGCCGGTCATGGGCTCGCCGTTCGCCGCCGCCGGCAGAGCGCCGATCGGTCTCGCCCTCGCGCCCGACGGGAAACGGTTGTTTTCCGCGGAGCGCGTGCTGGTGCCGCCGGGGGCTAGCACCGATGGCGTCGCCGTCTACGACATCGCCAACAACGGCACCTTAACGGCCATTGCGGGGTCGCCATTTACCTCGGGGGGAGGCCGGACCGAGGCGGTCGCGACCACGCCTAACGGCCAGCGCGTTTACGGGCCCGCGAACGCCAACCCCGGCGTGGTCGAAGGGTTCTCGATCGGCGCGGCCGGCGCACTCGCGCCGCTCACCGGATCTCCCTACCCGACCGGCGACAAGTTCGCCGGCTTCCTCTCGATCGCGATGACGCCCAGCCAGACTCCGCGGCCGGCCTTCGTCGTCAGTTCGGCCGGGGTCGGGCAGGCGGGCAGCTTCGACGCCTCGGCTACGACGGTCCCAGGCGGCCGCGCGACGCGCTTCGACTGGAGCTTCGGGGACGGCACCACCCTCCCGAACGGCGGCGCGACGCCACAACACACCTACGGCTCGCCGGGCACCTACACGGTCGGGCTCACGGTCACGAACGATTGCAGCGACGCCGCCAGCTTCGTCGGGGACACCGTCTTCACGGGCCAAACAGCGCACTGCAACGGAAGCCCGCAGGCAACCGCGACCAGGACGCTCGACACCGGGCTTGGCCTGAGCGGCCCGACGATCACCCTGAAGGGCAAGAAGACCCAGAAGGGCTCGAAGCTCGTGAGGGTGAAGGTGACGGTCGACGAGGCCGCCACGGTGGCGGGGACCGGAACGATCAAGGTCCCGCTGGTCAAGGGCTCGGCCGCCACAGCCAAGAAGAAGAAGTCGAAGCTCAGGAGTCAGACCAAGGACGCGGCCCCCGGCGACACCGTGACCCTGAAGCTGAAGCTGAAAAAGAAGGCGAAGAGGCTGACCAAGAAGGCCCAGCGCAAGGGCAAGAAGCCGAAGGCCAAGGTCACGGTCACGGCCACGGACGCCGCCGGCAACGAGAGCCAGGCGAAGCGCAAGATCAAGCTGAAGAAGAAGTAGCAGGGCAGGCCAGCGGGCTGGCCTCAAAGTAATGCGCGGCGAGTTTCTGCGCTTCTCCTTCGCGCCAGAAGCGACACTGAGGGCGCGGAGTGTCGCTTCCCATGGTGGATTCAAACCGCCGCCGCACCACCCGAGAGAGTCAGCGACTCGCTGACCAACGAAGGAGGTGCGGTGATGCCAGGAGGCTACGGCCTGAGCAAGGCGACAAAGGACGGGATCTGGGAGCTGCGAGCGGAGGGTCTAAGCGATCGCGAGATCGGGCGCAGGCTCGGCCTTCCCCGGGGGAGCGTGAGCAACCACCTGGCGAGAACGGGAGGGATCCGGCCGAGGGCCCGCCGGCGCCCGCAGAGGTGCCTGAGCTTCGAAGAGCGCGAGGAGATCTCGCGCGCGATCGCTCGCGGGCACTCGGCCCGCGCGATCGCCCGGGCGCTGCGCCGCTCCCACACGACGATCACCCGCGAGATCAGCCGCTGCGGTGGCCGGCGACGCTACCGCGCCCACACCGCAGACCGCGAGGCCTGGCACCGCTCGCGTCGGCCGCGGCCGACGAAGCTGGAGCTCAGTCCCGAGCTTCGTCGGGTGATCGCAGAGCGCCTCGAAGATGACCACTCCCCCGAGCAGATCGCCGGCTGGCTTCGGATCCGCTACCCCGACAATGAGGCGATGCAGGTCTCCCACGAGACGATCTACCGGGCGCTGTACGTGCAGGCGCGGGGGGCGCTTCGGCGCGAGCTGACCCGGCACCTGCGCAGGGGCCGGTCAAGGCGCTATGCCCGCTCGCAATCGTCAAAGGGCCAGGGCCAGGGCAAGCTCACCGGGATGGTGATGATCTCCGAGCGCCCGCCGGAGGTCGAGGACCGAGCAGTCCCCGGCCACTGGGAGGGCGACCTGCTGATGGGCGGACGCACGAGCGCGATCGCGACCCTGGTCGAGCGCCAGACCCGCTACTGCCAGCTCGTCGCCCTGCCCGAGGGGAGCGGCGCCGTCGAGGTCTGCGAGGCGCTCAAGCAGAGCGTCACCACCCTGCCGGCCCAGCTTCGCCGCTCGCTGACCTGGGATCAGGGCTCGGAGATGGGAGAGCACCGGCGCTTCGCGGTCGAGTCCGGGGTCGAGGTCTACTTCTGCGACCCCCGAAGCCCCTGGCAGCGAGGCTCCAACGAGAACACCAACGGCCTCCTTCGCCAGTACTTCCCGAAGGGAGAGAGCCTCGCCGGGGTGAGCCAGGAGCGGCTCGACGAGGTCGTCGCGAAGCTCAACGGCCGCCCGCGAAAGACGCTCGGCTTCGCAACCCCGGCCGCGAGGCTCGCCGAGCTGATCGACGGGCTCAACCGGGCCACCGAGCGCTGAGCTCGCTTCGGCCTACGGCCTTCGCTCGACAGCGCTCTGAACCAGATGGGAGGATGCGAGACATCAGGGGTGGTGCAGTGACCGGTTGAGATCGCAATGCAAAGGGGGCACAGCGGCAGCCACCGTCACGCCTTCTCTGGGATCTCCTCGGCCGTGGAATCCACTACCTCGACGCCTAGACGGGCTAGCTTGCGCTTGAGTCGAGCCTGGGCGTCGCCGGCTGAGACGCCGACAATCTGATTGGGCCTGCCGCGCAGGGGTGCGGACTTGTCCACGTTGAGGGCCTTGGTCACGCCGATGTTCCGGAGAGCGCCGGCGACATCGGCGGGCTTGAGGTTGGCCAGCTCCTCTCGGAATTTGGCGACCAGCTCCCATTCGAGTTCGACCTCGGCAGCAAACAGCGCCTCCATGTCCTCGGCCATCTGCTCAGCGATCCTCGGATAGGCGTCCTGCTTGATCCGCTCGTAGCGCTCGGGGTGAGTCCGATGCTTCCAGGTGTCGAGGGTCGTGTGAGGAACCCTCAGGCCCCGCTTCTGGAGCATCGCGCTGGCCCGGCGGGTGTTGCCGCTCGCCATCGCCAGGGCGAACAGGCCTTGCTCGACCTCTTGGTCGGTGTAGCGCGAGGCCTTCTGGCGCTTGGAGATTGCGTTAGCCATGACTTACAGTCTAGACGAGGGCTCGGCGGGGAGCCACGCGCGTTTGGGTACGGCGGTGTCCGGGTCGTGCCAGAGGTAAGTAGGGATCGGGAACGGAGCGGGCGATCACTCCTCCCTCCCCTTCGGCAGCCGTTTCGCCGGCACCTCGCCTTTCGGTGCGGTGCGCCTGTGCCTCGCA
>CAXMST010000112.1:0-3830 GCA_964196325.1 uncultured Acidimicrobiia bacterium | reverse complement strand
TCCAGTCCTCGATCGCGGCCGGGACCGACCTGCGGACGCTCTCGCTGGAGGACATCTCGGCGAGCTACATACGCACCCTGCATGAGTGGCGTCGACGCTGTATCGCCGCCGGAAGCCGGCTCGAGGAGCTCGGCTACGACGAGGGCTTTCGGCGCCTGTGGCGGCTCTACATGGCGATCTCGGAGGCGGGGTTCAGCGTCGGGCGGATCCGGGATGTGCAGATGCTGTTCGCGAAGCCCCGATACGAGGCTCGTCTGCCCGAGGGCGGCGCCGCGCCACGCCAGGCCGGGGCGTCGCTCTCCTCACTGCCGGCCGGCTGACCGCGCCGGCCACGCCGCCGCCAACTCCCCGACCGCTGCCGGCATCCGCTCGGGGAGCAGCGTGGCCCCCAGCCGCCCGGCCAGCTCGAGGCTCGCGGCGGAGCCTGCGAGGCTGAGCGGCGGCACCAGCTCGAGCGGAGCCTCGGCGGCCAGCTCAGCGGCCGCCTCGAGTGAGGTGACAGCGAGGACCACCGCTGCCGGCCGCAGGCGCTCGGCGGTCACCCGTACCGTCGCGATCGGCGTGTCGGCGCCGAGGAAGGCGATCCGCCAACCGTGCTCCCTGAGCAGCAACCCGAAGCCGATCAGCCCGAGGTCGTGGACCTCTCCCTGAGGGCAGGCGAGCAGCACCTGCGGCCCCGCGCCCCGACCCCAGCCGCGGGCCAGGCCCAGAATCCGACCGCGGATCAGGTTGCTCGCGAAGTGCTCCTGGCCGATCGTCAGGTCCGCCGTATCCCGCAGGACCGGCATCAGCACGCCGACAATCAGGGTCTCGGTGCTGAATGCAGCCACGGCGTGGTCGATCAGCCGCTGGGAGCCGTCGTCGTCGAAGCCGCGGAAGCAGTCCAGCAGCTCGCCCCGGAGGCTCTCCGGATCGGCGCCGTTGGTGCCGAGCTCGTCGGCTCCAGGCGGGACGCCCGCCGCGGCCTCGGCCGCGAGCGCCCGGGCGGCCGCCTCGGCCGGTGCCGCCCCCTCGGTGATCAGGCCGATCATCGCCTTCAGCCGGGCCTCGTCGCGGGCGGAGTAGAGCCGATACCCGGCCTCGGTGCGAGTCGGCTCGACGATCCCGTAGCGCCGCTCCCAGGCCCGCAGGGTCGCCGGCGGGATTCCGGCGCGCCGGGCCAGCTCGCCGACCCTGATCAGCGGCTCGCCGCTCACGCCGATCGCCTCGGCCCACTACCATACAATCCTTGAACAAACATATATCAAACTATATCGGACCCTGCTACGGTGGGTGCCGTCAACGAACTGCAAGGAACAAGATGAAAGACAAGAACCCACACGGCCCCGCCCGCCTGCTTATCCTGCTCGCGGCCTTCCTCTCCTTCGCCCTCTCGGTCGGCCTGTTCTTCTGGGGAGACGAGCAGGACGGCATCTTCGTCGGCCTTTGGGTGCCATCGATCCTCGCCCTCGGCGCGCTGTTGGTGCCTCGTTCGGAGGAACGCAGCCGATGAACGAGCTCGCGATCTTCATCTACGGCCTGGTCGTCTTCGCGATCGTCAGCACCGCCTGCTGGCTGATCATCTGGGGGATCGTCCAGGAGCGCCACGACCGCGAGCATCTCGATGCGGGCCTGGGTTCAGCTACGGACCGCGAGCCGGACGGGCCGAGCGGGGGCTCCGAATGAAGCCGCTCGGGGCCGGACTCGACTGGTTGCTCGACCGCACCGTCGTCGGCGGCTACTCCTCGATCGGCTTCGCGCTGCGTGGACTCCGGGGCTCGAGCCCCGACCCCGAGCGCCGGCTCGAAGGGGCCCGGGTGGTGGTCACCGGCGCCAACTCAGGCATCGGTGCGGCCGCCGGCGAAGCGTTCGCCGCGCTCGGGGCCGAGCTGCACATGGTTGCCCGCGATCGAGGCCGAGGCGAGCGGGCAGCGGAGCGGATCAGGACCCGGACGGGCAGCGACCGCGTTCACCTGCACCTCTGTGATCTCGGCGACCTAAACGCGGTCCGCGCGCTGGGCGCGACCCTGAGCGCGGAGCCGGCGGGCATCGACGTGCTCGTCCACAATGCCGGCGCCCTGCTCGGTGAGCGCCGGCGCAGCCCGCAGGGCCACGAGCTCACCTTCGCGGTGCACGTGCTCGGCCCGTTCCTGCTCACCGAGCTGCTCCGCCCCTCGCTCGCCGCCGCCGACGGCAGGGTGATCTTCGTCACCTCAGGGGGGATGTACATGGCGCGCCTCCAGCTCGACGACCTCCAGCTCGAGGGGAAGG
Source organism: uncultured Acidimicrobiia bacterium (assembly GCA_964196325.1). GTDB lineage: Bacteria > Actinomycetota > Thermoleophilia > Solirubrobacterales > 70-9 > CAXMST01. The sequence continues at coordinate 1,580 of CAXMST010000112.1, read as the reverse complement.
ACTTCGACGGGCCGGCGTTCTACGCTCACGCGAAGCGGGCACAGGTGGTGCTGACCGGGGAGCTCCAGCGGCGCTTCGGCGCCGATCTCAGCTTCCACGCGATGCACCCGGGCTGGGTTCAGACCCCGGGCGTCAAGAGCTCGCTGCCCCGCTTCCACAGCGTCACCCGCCCGGTGCTGAGAGATGCCGAACAGGGCGCCGACACGATCGTCTGGCTGGCGGCGTCCGAGCAGGCGAGGCTCGATCCCGGCCGCCTCTGGATGGACCGCCGAGCGCGCCCCGAGCACCGGGCCCCCTGGACCCACGAGCGGCCCGGCGAGGCGTCCGAGCTCTACGAGATCTGCGCGGAGCTGACGGCCGAGCGGACCGCGGCCTCGGAGCCCGGCCCCAGGACTTAATCCGAAACCCGACTCACTACGTACGACTAGGAGACAGATGGCCCACTACCTGACAACCGTGCAAACAGCCTGGAGCCTCGAGCAGGCCTTCGACAACCTGGCCGAGTTCAGCAACGTCGCCGACTGGGACCCCGGCGTCAGCGACGCGAGCAACCTCAGTCCCGAGCCGCTCGAGCTCGGCGCCCGCTTCAGGGTGATCGCCAGCTTCGCCGGGCGCGAGATCGAGCTGGTCTACGAGACGATCGAGTTCGAGCGACCCAACCGGGTCACGCTGCGGGCCACGACCAACACCGTGACCTCGCTCGACACCCTGACCTTCGAGCCCGGCCCAGGCGGCGGGACCGCCGTGACCTACGACGCCGATCTCAGCCTGAGCGGGCCCTTGAAGCTGTTCGACCCGCTGATGGGCTTCGCGTTTCGGCGGATCGGCGACAAGGCCCGGGACGGCCTCGCCGAGCGGCTCTCCGGCCGCGCCCCCCTGCCGCGCTGATGGCTCCGACCGTAGGCGTGATCGGAGCCGGGATCGCCGGGCTCACCGCGGCCGCCGAGCTGCATCGAGCCGGCTACGAGGTGAGCGTGCTCGAGGCCGGCCGCGAGATCGGCGGCCACACCCACACCCACCGCCTCGAGGCCGAGGGCCGTGAGCTGTGTGTAGACACCGGCTTCATCGTCCACAACGACCGCAACTACCCGAACTTCGAGCGGATCCTCAGCGAGCTTGGGGTGCGGACCCAGCCCAGCGACATGAGCTTCGGCGTCTCCGACGGCCGCGGCCGGTTCGAGTGGAGCGCCCGCGGACTGCGCGGGGTCTTTGCTCGCCCGCTGCACCTCGCCGACCCACGCTTCCTGCGGATGCTGGCCGACATCGCTCGCTTCAACCGCAAGGCCCGGGACCTCCTGGCGACGCCCGGCGGGGGCCCGTCGCTGCGGGCCTTCCTCGAGGGCAACGGCTTCTCCGAGTACTTCATCGAGCGCCTTCTGGTTCCCCAGGCCAGCTCGATCTGGTCGACCGAACCCGAGCAGATGTGGAGCTTCCCGGCCTCGCTGCTGGCGGCGTTCTTCAACAACCACGGAACCCTGCAGCTACGCGACCGCCCGGCCTGGAAGACGGTCAGCGGCGGCTCGGCGACCTACGTCCGGGCGATGACCGCCCCGTTCGCGGAGCGGATCCACACCGATACG
>CAXMST010000111.1:0-29287 GCA_964196325.1 uncultured Acidimicrobiia bacterium | reverse complement strand
AGGGTCTTTCTGACCTATGGCTCGGAGGTCGCCGACTACAGCGATCTTGGCCCGCAGATGTTCGAGCTCTGCCGCTCGACCAAAAACCGGGTCGGCGAGCGTGAGCACGAGATCCTCGATGTGCTGGCGCCCCAACCTGAGGAGCGAGTGATCAACAAGATCACGCCGAGCGGCTTCACCTCCTCACCGATCGAGCTGATCCTTCGCAACTACGGGGTCGAGGACCTGTTGTTCACCGGGGTCTCGACCAACATGTGCGTCGAGGCGACGATGCGGGATGCCGCCGATCGGGGCTTCGGCTGCGTGCTCGTCGACGATGCCTGCGGCGCCGACTCCGAGGCCTACCACCAGGCCGCCTGCCAGGTGCTGCGACGGCTCTACGGCCACATCATGTCCACCGATCAGGTGCTCGCCAGGCTCGCGGGCGCCAACGACGCGGATCGGAGTCGCGCCCATGCTTAGGGCCGGGATCGACGTCGGCGGGACCTTCACCGATCTGATGCTCGTCGATGACGAGTCGAAGGCGGTCTGGGTCCACAAGGTGCCAAGCACCCCCGCGGATCCGTCGCAGGCAACGATCTCGGGCCTGCGCGAGCTCGGCGGGCTGGCGGGGATCGAGCCGGAGCGGCTGCAGCAGGTGTTCCACGGGACCACGGTCGCGACCAACATCGTGCTCGAGCGCAACGGTTCGAAGACCGGGATGATCACCACCGAGGGGTTCCGGGACATCATCTACATCGGTCGCCACCGGCGGCCGAAGACCTTCTCGATCTACCAGGATCTGCCCTGGCGGGAGCCGACCTTGGTCGAGCGCCGCTACCGGCTGTCGGTGAGCGAGCGGATCGGGCCGCCGGGCGAAATCATCACCCCGCTCGATGAGGAGGGGACCCGCGCCGCCGCGCGCGAGCTCAAGGAGGCCGGGGTGGAGGCCGTCTGCGTCTGCTTCCTGTTCTCGTTCCTCGACCCTCGGCACGAGCTCCGAGCGAAGGAGATCGTGGCCGAGGAGTTCCCCGAGGCGCATCTGTCGATCTCCCATGAGGTCGTGCCCCAGCACCGCGAGTACGAGCGCTTTACGACGACGGCGCTGAACGCCTACATCGGGCCGAAGACGAGCACCTACCTGCGCAGCATGGACGATTCGCTGCGCGAGGTCGCGCCCGAGGCGGACTTTCACCTGATGAGCTCGAACGGGGGCACGATGACGATCGGCGGGGCGGCCGAGGCGCCGGCGTCGTTGCTGATGTCGGGGCCGGTCGCCGGCCTCGTGGGCGGGATTGCCGCGGCCCGTTCGGTCGGCCACGACTCGGTCGTCACCCTCGACGTCGGCGGCACCTCGGCCGACATCGGCGTCGCGCCCGACGCGCGCCTGCGAATGAAGCAGCTCTATGACACCAACGTCGGCGGCTACGAGGTGATGATCCCGATGGCCGATCTCGACACGATCGGCGCCGGTGGCGGCTCGATCGCGCGGATCGATGCCGGCGGCCTGCTTCGCGTCGGCCCCGAATCCGCCGGCGCCGACCCCGGACCCGCCTCCTACGGGCGGGGCGGGACGCTGCCGACCGCCACCGACGCCCAGCTCGTGCTCGGGCGACTGCGGCCCGGGGCCAAGCTCGCCGGCTCGCTCAGCCTCGAACCTGAGCTGGCCGAGCAGGCGATCGGGACGCTCGCCGCCGAGCTCGGTACCAGCGTTCGCGACGCGGCCTTGGGGGCGATCAGGATCCTGACCCAGAACATGGTCAGCGCGATCAGTGTCAACTCCGTCCAGCGTGGTATCGACCCGCGGGACCTCTCCTTGGTCGCGTTTGGCGGCGGCGGACCTCTCTACGGCCCCGACATCGCGACTGAGCTTTCATTCCCCCGGGTGATCATCCCGCTCCACCCCGGGATCACCTCGGCGATGGGGCTGCTCGACTCCGACATCAAGTACGAGAGCCAGGAAACGGTGATGCTCGCGGTCGACGAGTGCGAGCCGGAGAACATCGAATCGACCTACCTGACGCTGGAGACCGTGGGCCGGCAGCGCCTTGAGGCCGATGCGGTGCCGCCCGAGAGCCAGAGGTTCACCCGGCTGGCCGAGTGCCGCTACGTGGGTCAGGCCTACGAGCTGCTCGTGCCGGTGCCATCCGGGGTCTTCGATGAGAAGGCCCTGGCCCGGCTGGCCGAGGACTTCGAGGACGCCCACGAGCGCGAGTTCTTCTACCGGTTCGAGGGGCAGCCGGTGCAGGTGGTCGGTCTGCGGACCTACGCGGTCGGCCTGATGCCCCACCTGAAGCCGGAAGTCGTGGCGGTCGGTGCGACCCAGCCGCCGGACGCGGCGATCGTCGAGCGACGGCCTGTCGTCTTCTCCGACGCGGGGGACGCGATCGAGCTCGAGACCAACGTCTTCGTCCGCGAGGCGTTGCTCGAGGGCAACGTGGTCGAGGGTCCGGCGATCATCGAGCAACTCGATTCGACGACGCTGGTCAGCCCGGGCCTGAGCGCTCAGGTCGCGGCCGGTGGGGGAATCATCATCGATTGCGATACGAGCGAGCAGCAGGAGGAACAGCGATGAGCAAGGCGCCGACGACATCCGAGGCCCTCGGGGCTGAGCGGACCGGAGAGGAGCAGGTGGATCCGATCACGCTCGGCGTCCTCGGCGGGGCCCTGCAGGCGATCGGGGTAGAGATGGGCCACGCGCTGAAACGGATGGCCTACAGCCCGGCCGCCCAGCAGGTCGAGGATCTCGGCGGCGGCCTGTTCACCGTCGACGGCCGCGAGATCTGCGAGTCCGACACCACCCCGATGCACATCGGCTCGATCCCGGCCTACATCCGTGGCTTCATGCGCCGCCTCGAGGGCAACGTAAACCCCGGCGACGTGATCATCCACAACAACCCCTACCACGGCGCCTCCCACTCTCCCGACCTGTGTGTGGCGATCCCGATCTTCTGGGAGGAGGAGCTGGTGGCCTGGTCGGCCTCCACGATCCATCTCTCCGATACCGGCGGCGTCTTCCCCGGGATTGCGATCGACGTCCACGACGTCTGGGCAGAGTCGAAAATCTACGACTCGCTGAAGCTCTACGAGAACGGTGTCCGCAACGAGCAGCTCTGGCAGTTCTTCATCGACAACACCCGCACGCCCAGCTACGTGATCGGCGATACCGAAGCGATGATCGCCGCCGGCCGGCTCGGCGAGAACCGGTTCCTCGGGCTGCTCGAGAAGTATGGTCGCGACACGGTCCTCGCCTCGATCGAGCAGTTCCTCGACTACTGCGAGCGGATGCTGCGCGAGCAGATCGAGCAGGTCCCGGACGGAACCTGGGAGCAGGACGGCTGGCTCGACGATGACGGCCGCAATCGCGGCGAGCCGCTCTACGTCCACGCAAAGGTGACGATCGAGGGATCGGACATCACCGTCGATCTATCGAAGTCCTGCGACAACGTGCCGACCGGCTTCAACGTCCCTTACGGCGGCTCGACCTTGCCTGGGATCTATACGGTGATCCGCTCGGTCTTCCTCGACGAGGCGACCTTCACCGACTTCATCCCCCAGAACGACGGCATCTTCCGGCCGATCAAGGTGATCGCCAGGGAGGGCAGCATCTTCAACCCGGAGTTCCCGCGCTCGGCCCTCTCGCGGGTCTGCCCGATCATGCGGGTCTCCGACGCCGCGATCCAGGCGCTGGCCGAGGTGGTGCCCGACCGGGTCTGCGCCGGCTCCAGCGCGGTCGGCGTCGGCGTCTACACCGGCTATGTCGCGGAGAAGGAGGAGTACTGGGTTCACGTCGAGATCAACGAGGGCTCGTACGGCGGCCGCAGCGGCAAGGATGGGCTCGACGCGATCGACGTGCTCACGGTGAACTCTCGAAACACCCCGATCGAGGAGACCGATTGGCTCTTTCCCCTGCACACCGAGCGCTACGAGCTGCGCGATGTACCGCCGGCACCGGGTCGCTGGCGGGGCGGAATCGGGATCGTGCGAACCAACCGCTTCACCGAGGGCGGGGCCTTCACCTCGGAGACCGACCGGGCCTACGATGCCCCGACCGGGCTGTTCGGCGGCAGCGACGGACACACCCTGCGGCTGATCAAGGTTGACGCCGACGGCAGCGAGCGGGACATCGATTCGAAGCACACCAATTTCACTATGGAGCCTGGGGAGCAACTGCGCTGGGAGCAGTCCTGCGGAGGTGGCTACGGAGACCCCTTCGAGCGCGAGCCGGACGCCGTGCTGCGCGACTTCCTCGACGGCTTCATCACCGACGAGATGGCAGCCGATGACTACGGCGTCGTCCTCGACCTTGCCGCTGAGCAGGTCGACGCCGCGGCGACCGAGCGGCTGCGCGCGCAGCCGCGCTGATGGCAACTACAACAAGGAGCCCCGATGCGGATTAAATACATCGTCCCCTTCCCATTTGACGAGGTCGGACTGGCTAACCGCGAGGCCCAGCTCCCGGACGAGCTGCGGACCCCGGGCGTCGACTACGACTTCGTCCCGGTCAAGCATTCGTGCCACAACGCCGACAGCGCCTACGAGCTGCTGATCCTCGACGCCTACATCGCCGAGGCGGGGATCACCAGCGAGGAGGAGGGCTACGACGCGGTGGTCATGGACACCGTCTCGGATTCGGGCCTCGCGGCGCTGCGCTCGCGACTGACGATCCCGGTCCTCGGGCCGGGTCTGGTCCAACAGCACGTGGCGGCGATCCTCGGGAAGAAGTTCTCGATCCTGACCATGTGGCAGCGCTGGGTCTCTCTCTATGAAAAGACGATGGCCGAGTACGGGACCCGGGAGTTCTGCGCCTCGATCCGGCCGATCGGGGTGCGTCCCGACCAGGAGCAGCTGCTCGCCGGCAAGGAGGAGGTGGTGTTCGCCCAGCTCGAGGAGCAGGGCCGTCTGGCGATCGAAGAGGACGGTGCCGATGTCTTGCTGATCGGCTCGACGACCATGCACCAGTCGGTGGCCCACCTGCGGGAAGCTCTCGGGGTCCCGGTCATCAACCCTGGAGTGCTATCGATCAAGATGGCCGAGATGTTCGTCCAGCTCGGGCTTTCGCACTCGAAGCGCGCCTACCAGAGCCCTGAGGTGATCCAGGACGAGAAGTTCCAGTCGCTGATGTCGGCGGCTGATTCCGAAGCCCACTAGCGGCGTGGTCCGTCTGCCGGAGCGCCGGGTCATCAAGGGCCTGGCGCTCTCGACCGGCGCGATGGCCGCGACGACGTTCGGCACGCTCAGCTTTCCCGCGATCGCACCGATTGTCAGGGACCGCTTCGACCTCTCCACGGTGGAGATCGGAATGTTCACGGCGCTGGTCTTTCTCGGGGCGATGGTGGCCTCGGTCCCGGCCGGCCGGCTGACCGACCGGCTTGGTGCCCCGGTGATGCTTGCCGCAGCCGAGGCCGGGGTCGCGGTGGGCGTTGCCTGCGCGGCACTGGCCCCGACTCGGTTCACTTTCTTGGCCGGGATCGCGATCGCCGGGCTCGCCTACGGGGGAGTGAACCCCCCCACCAACGTGCTCGTCAACGACGCGATTCCGAGGCGCCACCGAGCGCTGTTTCTGAGCTTGAAGCAGACCGGGGTCCCGATCGGCGCCCTGCTGGCCAGCATCGTCCTGCCTTCGATCGCCGAAGCGGTCGGCTGGCGCGCCTCGCTGCTGCTTCCGATCGGCGTCCTCCTGGGAGCCTCAGCGCTGACCTTGGGTCTGATTCGCCGTCAGGCTGAGATGCTCGGGTCGCCAAAGGACTCGGTCTGGGGGGGCGCCGGCGACGAGGAGGCGGGCCCCTCGCCGGGGCTCGGCCCGATGGGCTTTTATGGCTTCATCATGGCCGGCGTGCAACTCAGCTTCGTTGGCTATCTGACTATCTACCTGGTCGATGAGCAGAGCTTCTCGGCGACCACCGCGGGCTTCGCGCTGGGGCTGTCCTTCGCCGCCGGGGTGATCGGGCGGATCGTCTGGGGCGCCGCCTCGGACCGCTACTTCGCCAGCTACGCGACCTCGCTGGCGCTGGCGGCGGCGGGCAGCGCCGTCGGCCTGCTCGCGCTGCTGGCGGTAGGGGGTGGAGTGGGGCTCTGGCTCGCGGTGGTCCTGATCGGCTTCTGCGGGATCGGCTGGAACGGTGTCTACCTGGCCCTGGTCGCCGATCGCGCCACGCTCAGGACCCTGGGTCGGGCAACGGGCTCAGCGCTGCTCTTTCTCTACGCGGGGGTGGTCCTGCTGCCGCCGCTGTTCGGTGTCCTCTTCGACCTGGTCGACTCGTGGCCGGGCACCTGGCTGGCAGCGGTCGGTCTGACGATCCTGGCAGGGCTGGCGATGGCCCTTGCTCCGCGCCGCCTGCCCGCGTCGGTGGCCGCGCCCGCGACCCCGGCCTCGGTGGGGCCGGCAACGTGAGCCCCGCGATGCGGCCGCCGCTGCCCACCCTGCTCCGCGACCGTCGGCCCGGGGTCATCGAGCTTGCGATCGGTGAGCCCGAGCCCGCCTTGCTTCCGGTCGCGGTCGTCAGTCATGCCGCGGAGGCCGTGGTCAGAGACCACGGGCCCGCTGTCTTGGCGTACGGGGCGCCGCGGGGACCGGGGTCGCTGGTCTCGTGGCTCGCGGAGTGGCTCAGCCGCCGGGAGGGGCGCCCAATCGAGCCCGAGCAGCTGATGATCACCGGTGGCTCCTCGGCTGCGCTGGCGGAGGTCTGCCAGACGATGACCGAGCCCGGCGAACTGGCGCTGTGCGAGACGCCGACGTACCACCTCGCCGCTCAGATCTTCCGCGACCATCGACTCGTCCCGCGAGCCCTCGGCTGCGACGAGTCCGGCATCGTTCCCACGGCGCTGGCCGAGCGGATCGACCGGGCGCGGGCGGAGGGGCAGGGTCTGGGGCTCGTCTATACCGTGCCCACGCACGGCAACCCCACCGGGCGCACGACGCCGGCGGCGCGCCGGGATGAGCTGGTCGCCGTCTGCGCTGATCGCGGCGTCCTGCTGGTCGAGGATGACCCCTATCGGGAGATCTTCTTCGACGCGCCGCCGCCGACGCTGGGCGACCTCGAGCGCGAGGCCGGGGTGATCCGGCTCGGCTCGTTCTCGAAGCTGCTCGCCCCGGGACTGCGGCTCGGATGGCTGCTCGCCGCGCCCGGCAAGGTCGAGCGGATGTTGGCCGCGGGCCGGCTGGAGTCGGGCGGCGGACCGAATCACATGACGGCGATGATCGTGCACAGGATCGCCGAGCAGGGCGACCTCGACTGCAACCTGAGCAGGGTCAGCCCTGCCTACGCCGAGCGAGCAGCCGCCCTCGTGGGAGCGCTTCGGGAGGTGCTGCCCGACGGTTCGCGGCTGCAGCCTGCAACCGGCGGCTTCTTTGTCTGGGCGCAGCTCCCAGAGTCGGTCGACACCGCCGAGCTCCTGCCACTGGCTGAGCGGGCGGGGGTCGGCTTCGCGCCGGGGGTTCGCTTCGGGCTACCGGATGGACCGCAGCCGACGAGCGCGATACGGCTTGCCTTCTGCGGGAACTCGCCCGAGCTTCTGGTCGAGGGGGCGCGACGGCTCGGCCGGGCGCTGGAGGGCCTCTGAGCGCCCGGGCGGGGCGCCGTCCTCCGATCCTCAGTCCTTGGTGTAGTCCCAGGTGAGCCAGTCCTGGGGTGTCAGGGTCGCGATCGTCCGACCCTCGGCCATCGTCGGGCGGACGTACTCTTCTGCCTGCTCTCCGAGGTAGCGGATCAGCATCTTCGTGTGGATCTCGTGGATGAAGTCCTCGTCCGTCGAGAGTTCGGCCGTGGCGAAGCAGACCACCGAGCGGGCTCCCGCCTCGAGGCCCTCGGTGAGGCGGGTGTCCTCATCGACGCAGAGCGTCAGCTTCGGGTCGTGCTCGATGTTGCGGATGTGGCGCCGGCCGGCGCCGAGCGTGAGGTAGAAGCGCCCCCCCTCCCACAGATACCAGATCGGGGTCACGTGCCACCAGCCGTCGCCACGGTTGGTGGCGACGTGCCCGCCCTGTCGTTTGGCGAGGAAGGCGTCGACCTCGACCTCGGTCATAGCGTTTTCCTTGGTGGCGGTCGACTTGCTCTTGGGGTTAGGCATTTGCTCCTCCGTGTTCGCTCTTGACGTTGAGTTCGGGTCGCCGGGTGTGCCAGTCGGTGCCCCCCTGATAAGCGACCGCGGCCGTGAGCAGCGTATCGTCACGCCAGGGGGCCGCGATCAGCTGCATCCCGACCGGGAGGCCCGCCGCGTCGTGCCCGCATGGGACTGAGATCGCGGGCAGGCCGGCCAGGCTCCACGGGTAGGTGAAGCGGGTCAGGCGAGCGGTGGTCTCGAGCATGTTCGAGCCGGCGATCTCCGGGGCCGCCTCAATGGTCGTTGGCGTCAGCAGCAGGTCCACGTTGCCGAACTGCCTCAGCAGCAGCGCGCGCCAGGCGCGCATCTCGGCCAGCGCCCGAGCCACATCCACGCCGCTGACCTCGCGGCCGAGCTCGAGGCGCTCGCGCACGTCGGGCCCGAACGAGTCGGGAGTCGCGTTGAGGTCGTCGAGATGGATGCTCAGGGCCTCCGCCCGGATCAGCTCTCCCGCGTTCGCCGTGGCCTTGGCACCTCCCGGTAGCTCGAGCTCGACCAACTCTGCGCCGAGCCGGCCGAGCACGTCGGCCGCGTCCCCGACGGCCCGATCGACGGCCGGGTCCACACGCTCGGCGAAAAAGCCGCCGAGTCGGGCGATGCGCACGCCCTCGATGCCGGCGTCGAGCTTGCTAAGCGGGTTGCGGATCGGGCCGTCCACAGCCCAGGCGTCCGCGGGATCGAAGGCGCTGATCACCGCATGCAACGCGGCGACGTCGCGAGCTGAGCGGGCCATCGGTCCGATCGTGTCGAGCGAGGCGCTGACGGGCAGGCTTCCTCGCGAGCTGACGGAGCCGTGGGTGGGTCGCAGCCCGGTGACGCCGTTCAGTGCCGCCGGGATTCGGACCGAGCCCCCGGTGTCTGTGCCGAGCGCGAGCAGGCAGGCATCGGCACCGAGGGCCGCGCCCGAGCCGCCGCTCGATCCGCCGGGGATCCGGGAGGTGTCCCAGGGGTTGCGCACGGGTCCGTAGTGGTGGTTGATGCTGGTGACCCCGTAGGCGAGTTCGTGCAGGGCCGTCTTCCCGACGACTACCGCTCCAGCGCCCCGCAGTCGTCGCACCACCTCGGCGTCGGCCTCCGGGATGTAGTCGGCGCGGATCAACGAGCCGGCGGTTGCCGGGGTACCTGTGACGTCGATGTTGTCCTTGACCGCGACCGGCAGGCCGGCGAGCGGTCCGAGGTCGTCGCCGCGAGCCCGCCGGGCGTCGATCTCGCGGGCCTCGGCCAGCGCCAAGTCGCCACGAACCGAGATGAAGGCGTTGAGCGCGGGCTCCACCGCCGCGATCCTTGCCAACGAAGCGGCGACCATCGCCTCTGCGCCGGCGTCCGCTCTGAGCGCTGGGTCATCGATCAGCTCGCCAAGCGACGCCGGCATCAGTTGGCGCTCTCGATCGCCCGCAGGTGCTGGCCGGTGGTAACCGCACCGAAGGCGACGTGCTCCCGCATCAGCTCTGCGGCCCTGGCGCTCTCTCGCGCGTCGATCGCCGCCATGATCTCGCCGTGCTGGGCGACCGAATGGGCCGCCCGGCGGGTCAGCCAGATAGCGCGAACGGGGAGCGCCTGCCAGAGGCGGGCGATGAAGTCGTTCAGATAAGACGAGCCCGATGCGTCGTAGATGGCCCGATGCCAGCGTGCGTTCAACTCGGAGACGTTGGTCTGGGCCGGTCCTTGGGCGACCTCGCGCGCGAGCGCGTGGTGCAATTCCCAGATCTCCGCAAGCTGCTCGGCGCTGGCCCGCTCGACAGCAAGCTCAGTTGCGAGCGGCTCGAGCAGTACGCGCAGTCGAAAAACCTCCTCAGCCTGCGCCGCCGGGAAGCTCCTGACGACGACGCCGCGGTGGGGCTGGTGCTCGAGTAGCCCCTCGGCCTGCAGCAGCCTCATCGCCTCTCGGATTGGCGTCGGGCTCATGCCGAGCTCCTCGGGGAGTTGGGCCATCGTCAGACGTTCTCCCGGCTTCAGCCGCCCCTCCTCGATCGCCGCACGCAGCGTCCGGAAGGCCAGATCCGCCTTGGTCATGGATTTGAGGTTCTCAGCCATCGAACTCGAAACTCCCCGGCGAGGGTACCGCGCTCCTGCGACGCGGGAACGGCGGCGGAGCGGCGGGCGCGGCCCTTGCCCAGGCTTTGAGGCGGCTCTGTTGGCGCTGCGCTGGACCACAAAATATTATATATTCCTATGGTGGACCGGGAGATCTACGAATGACCGACAGCGGTGAGCAGCTGCTTCGCTCACTGCTCTTCGTTCCAGGCAGCGACACCCACAAGCTGGGCAAGATCCCCTCGCTTCCGGACACCGCCGATGTCGTCGTGATCGACCTCGAGGACGCGGTCGCCGATGAGCAGAAGACCGCGGCCCGGGCGATCACCCACGATGCGGTGCCCGGGTGCGGGACCGGCGGGTCCGCCGTCGCAGTCCGCGTCAACTCGCGCCCAACGGGCCGCATGGAGGACGACATCGAGGCCGTCGTCCGAGCGGAGCTGAGCGCGATCATGGTTCCCAAGATCGAGGATCTCGAGACGCTGCCGGCTGCCGATCAGGCGCTTGCCAAGGCCGAGCGCAGTCAGGGGATCGAGCCTGGCACCGTGCGGATCCTCGCGCTGATCGAGACCGCGGTCGGGCTCGTCGAGTGCGAGCGGATTCTCGCCGCGGCGCCCTCCCGCACGCTGACCGCCGTGTTCGGGGCAGGCGATTTCTCGACCGAGCTCGGCATCGAACTGAGCCGTGATGCCGAGGAGCTGCTCTATGCCCGCTCCCGCCTCGTGACCGCGACTCGCGCCGCAGGGCTACCGAAGCCCATCGATGGGCCATGGCTTGATCTCGAAGACGGTGAAGGGTTGGCCGCCGACTGTGAGCGATCCCGCGGGCTCGGCTTTCAGGGGCGGGTCACCGTCTACCCGCCCCAGGTCGACGCCGTGCAGCGCGCCTACTCGTACATGCCAAAGGCGGCGGTCGACCGCGCCCGCCGGATCGTCGCGGCGTTCGAGCAGGCAGAGCGGGACGGCGTCGCATCGATCCGGGTCGACGGTAAGTTCGTCGACTACCCGATCTACCATCTCGCCCAGGAGAGACTCCGCCTCAACGCCGCCTACACGGACCTCGAGAAGCAGGCCGATGGCTGAGCCGACCGTGCTCCCGCTGGAGGGCGTCAAGGTCGTTGACGCTGCCTCCCTGTTCGCGGGCCCGGTGATCGCCACGATGATGGCCGACTACGGCGCCGATGTGACCAAGATCGAGCATCCCGCCGGCGACAACCTGCGCACGATGGGCTGGGAGAAGGATGGGGTCTCGCTCTGGTGGGCGGTGATCGGCCGCAACAAGCGCTCGGTCACGATCAAGTTGTCGGAGGAACGGGGGGCGGAGGCGATGAAGCGGCTGCTCGTCGACGCCGACGTGTTCATCGAGAACTTCCGGACCGGCACCCTGGAGCGCTGGGGGCTGGGCTGGGAGGAGCTGCACGAGCTCAACCCCGAGCTGGTCATGGTCCGCACGACCGGGTTCGGGCAGACCGGGCCATACAAGGATCGCCCCGGGTTCGGGACGCTGGCGGAGTCGATCTCCGGCTATGCCCACATCAACGGCTTCCCGGACGGTCCGCCGACGCTGCCGCCGTTCGCTCTCGGCGACGGGGTCGCCGCGATGACCGGCGCCTTCGCGACGATGATGGCGCTCTGGTGGCGCGAGCACGGCGGCACCGGCCAGATGATCGACCTCTCGATCTACGAGCCGCTGTTCTGGATCCTTGGCCCTCAGGCGTCGGTCTACCAACAGCTCGGCGTGGTCCAGAACCGAACCGGCAACCGTGCTCCGTTCACCGCGCCGCGTAACGCCTACCAGGCCAAGGACGGTCGCTGGCTGGGCCTTTCCGGATCCTCGCAGTCGATCGCCGAGCGGGTGATGCGGCTGGTCGGACACCCGGAGTTGGTCGACCAGCCCTGGTTCGCCAATCACGATGGCCGGCTTGCCCACCAGGACGAGCTCGACGAGGCGATCGGGAGCTGGATTGCCGAGCGCGACAGCGCCGAGGTGATGGAGGCGTTCGAGCAGCATGAAGCGGCGATCGCCCCGGTCCTCTCGATCGCTGACATCGTCGAGGATCCGCAGTTCATCGCCCGTGAGACGATCACCAGCGTCGAGCATCCGGTGCTCGGCGAGCTCCAGATGCAGAACGTGATCCCGCGACTCGGGACAACGCCCGGCAGGATCAAGCACTGTGGGGTTGAGCTCGGCGCTCACAACCGCGAGGTCCTGCACGACGAGCTTGGCTACTCCGACGAGGAGTTGGGCGACCTTGCCGACGACGGCGTGATCGCGGACCGGGGCTGGAGAGCCGCGGACCTGGAGTCCCATCGATGACCGCAGAAAACCTCGGAAAGGCACTGGAGGAACAGTATGGAGCTGGTTGACGATCCGAACGCACCCGGGCCCCGTCGCAACTACGTGGGCCACGGCCGCCACGTACCCAAGGTGGTCTGGCCGAACGGCGCTCGCGTCGCCGTCAGCCTCTGCCTCAATTGGGAGGAGGGCTCGGAGTACTCGAAGGCCGCCGGCGACGACCGCAACGAAGGTTTGGCAGAGATCCCCTATCTGATGGATGCCGCCTATCGGGACCTCGCGGCCGAGTCCGTCTACGAGTACGGCAGTCGCGCAGGGGTCTGGCGCCTGCAGCGCCTGTTCGACGAGTTCAAGGTTCCGATTACGTTCTTCGGTGCCGCGGTCGCCTTCGAGCGCAACCCGGAGGTCGGGCAATGGCTCCAGGAGGCCGGGCACGAGCCCTGTTCGCACGGCTGGCGCTGGGAGGAGGTCTGGACGCTGAGCCGCGAGGAGGAGAAGGCGCACATCGAGGCCGCGATCGCCTCGATCGAGAAGACCTGCGGTGAGCGTCCCCGCGGCTGGTACTGCCGTTACGGCCCCTCGGTCCACACCCGCGAGCTGCTCGTCGAGGAGGGCGGATTCGTCTACGACTCCGACGCCTACAACGATGATCTGCCCTACTACGTCGAGGTCGAGGGCCAGCGCCACCTCGTCATCCCCTACTCCTTCACCTACAACGATGGCCGCTATGTGCTCGCTCAGGGATTCTCGGACCCGACCTCGTTCTTCGACCAGTGCCGGCGCGGGCTCGACTACCTCTGGGACGAGGGTGCCACCCACCCACGGATGATGTCGGTTGGCCTCCATTCGCGCTGGGCTGGGCAGGCGGGGCGGACCTCCGGCCTCAAGGACTTCATCGAGTACGCCCATGAGAAGGGCGATGTCTGGTTCGCGCGGCGGATCGACATCGCGAACTGGTGGAACGAGCACCACGAGGAGTTCGGCGCTTGAATCGCCGGCCACAGGGCAGGGGGCGCTCGGCGTGAAGGCAGTGCGGTTCCACGAGTACGGCGAGGCGAGCGTGCTGCGTTATGAGGACGCGCCCGATCCAGAGGTCGGGGCAGACGACGTTCTGATCAGGGTTCGATCGGTGGGGCTCAACCATGTCGACCTCGACATGCGGGATGGCTCGTCGCGGCTGCCGCTGACGCTGCCCCATACGCTTGGCTTCGAGGTCGGCGGCGATGTGGCGGCCGTCGGTGCGGCGGTCGAAGGGTTCGCCGAGGGCGACCGGGTCACCCCGCTTTATCAGATCGCCTGCCGCGAGTGCGAGCCCTGCCTGGCCGGGCGCCAGCAGTTCTGTGAGCGCCTGGAGATGCTCGGTGTGCAGCGACCAGGTGGTTACGCCGAGTACCTGGCGGCGCCCGCCCACGCCGTCGTCGCGATGCCGGAGGGGATGTCCTACGACCAGGCGGCGGCAACCCAGACGACCTTCGCGACGGCGTGGCATTGCCTGATAGCGCGGGCGAACCTGCGAGCGGGCGAGACCGTCCTGATCTCGGCCGCCGGCAGCGGCGTCGGCTCATCCGGGATCCAGGTCGCGCGCCGAGCCGGCGCCAGGATCGTCGCCTCCGCGGGGACCGACGCCAAGCTCGAGCTCGCGCGCG
This sequence comes from uncultured Acidimicrobiia bacterium, assembly GCA_964196325.1. GTDB lineage: Bacteria > Actinomycetota > Thermoleophilia > Solirubrobacterales > 70-9 > CAXMST01. Next base: position 15,230 of record CAXMST010000111.1, on the reverse strand, counting down.
AACTCGGCGCCGACGTGGTCGTCAACTACGAGCGGGAGAACCTGACCGAGGCGGTGCTCGAGGCGACCGACGGTCGCGGGGTCGACGTGGTGCTCGAGCACGTCGGCGGCGAGGTCTTCACGAGCAGCCTCGAGGCGGTGGGGACCGGTGGCCGAGTGGTCGTCTGTGGCGGCCACGCCGGAGAGGTGGTGCCTCTCGACCTGATCACCCTGTTCCGAAACGAATGGTCGGTGATCGGCTGTGCGCGGGCGACCGAGGCCGAGCTTCGCAGGGTGATCGAGCTGGTCGGTCGAGGTGAGCTCGAACCGGTGATCTCAGATCGTCTTGGGCTGCAGGACGCGACCCGCGGCCACCAGTTGATGGAGGGGCGCAAGCAATTCGGGAAGGTGCTGCTGCGGCCGTGAGGTATGTCCGGATTATGAGGCTGACGCGAGGCGTTGATGAGCCGCGTCGCACCGGTGATCTTGCGCTATTGTGGCACCGAGGTAGCTCGTATACGGTGGTATACGGGAGAAATTGAAATCGAGGAGAGGGCAGAGCATGAGAACTTCACGACTACGCTCAAAGGCCGCTCTGATAGCCGGGCTACTAGTCCTGGCGCTGAGCGTCCTCGTCGCCGCGTGCGGTGACGACGACGATGACAGCACGAGCGCGGACTCCGGAGGCACCGAGACCACAGCTGACGGCGGTGACGCTCAGGCGGACGCCGCGGCAAACATCGAGGAGAACAAGGCGATCCCCGAGTTCACGCTCGAGGCTGAGGCCTTCGACATCTCGGGAGCCGAGGGTAAGACCATATTCAACATCCCGGTCGCGAGCACGATTCCGTACGTCGCCGCGATCGACGACGAGATGCAGAAGATCGCCGAAGACCACGGCGTCGAATTCATCCAGTTCGAGAACGAGGGTTCGCCGACTGAGTGGGCTCAGGGCATGGAGCAGGCAATCGACCGTGATGTCGATCTGATCGTCCTGCAGGCGGGCAATGACCCGAACCTGCTGGTCCCGCAGCTGAAGGAAGCGGAAAAGGCCGGGATCCCGGTCTTGGTCTCGCACCTGTACCAGAACGGGACGGGTCCGGATGACCCCGAGGTCGCTGATCTGATTACAGCGCTCGTCACGGTGCCCTTCTGGAAGGCCGCCGAGCTCTCCGCTGATTACGCGGTATCGGAGTCCGGTTGTGACGTCAACGCCGTGATCATCACCGCAAGCGAGGTTCCGCCTTCGGACGGGATCGTCGATGCGATGCAGACCCGGCTCTCCGAGCGTTGCCCGGACGCCAAGCAGAAGGTGATCAACGTTCCGGTCGTCGATTGGGGTACGAAGATCCAGCCCGAGGTGCAGTCCGCACTCCAGGCTGACCCCGACGTCAACTGGGTGCTGCCGATCTACGACTCGATGTCGCTCGGAGTTGAGGCCGGCATCAAGCAGGCGCAGAAGGGTGGCGGCGAGGTCAGGATCGCCTCCTACAACGGCACCCCGGACATCCTCAAGCTGATCCAGGATGGCGATATCATGGCGGCGGATCAGGGTGAGAACATCAACTGGCTGGGCTGGGCCAACATGGACCAGGCCTTCCGGATTCTCGCCGATGGCCCGATCATCGAAGATGGCCTGGAGGACACGCCTCTGCGCGTCTTCGACAAGGGCAACGTCGATGAGACCGGTACTCCGCCCACGGGTAACGAGGGCTACGGCGACGCCTATATCTCCGGATACGAAGAGCTCTGGGGTATTGGTTAGACCCGATGAGCGAGGACCGCATCGATCCTGGATCGTCTAAGCGGCCCGAAGACGGCAGTGAGCCGGTCGCCCCGGAGGGGGCGGCCGGCTCGGCCCGTCAAGCCGTCGCTGGGCCCGTTCTCGAGCTCCGCGACCTCTCGAAGTCGTTCGGCGGTGCTCGCGCCCTGGACGGTGTCGACCTGACGATCGCGCCGGGCGAGGTGCACGGCCTGCTCGGCGAGAACGGCTCCGGCAAGTCGACCCTGATCAAGATCCTCGCCGCCTACCACACCCCGGAGACCGGGAGTCTCAAGTTCAACGGCAAGGATGTGCCCCTGCCCCTGCACCCGGGCCAGTTCCGCGACCTGGGTCTGAGCTTCGTCCACCAGGACCTGGGCCTGCTGACCGAGCTGACCGCGCTCGAGAACCTTCGCATTGTCGACCTGGCCCGCTCCAGCAGCTGGCGCATCAACTGGCGTAAGGAGGGGCGCCGCGCCCGTGACGTCTTCGAGCGCTACGGGGTCAAGATCCGCCCGGAGACGGTAGTCAACGAGCTCAGCGAGACCGATCGCGCCCGCCTGGCGATCGTCCGCGCGATCGACGACGTGCACAACCTCGACCGCGAGGGCAGCGAGCTACTCGTACTCGACGAGCCGACGACCTTCCTCTCCAAGGCCGGCACCGAGGACCTGTTCCTTCTGGTCCGCGAGATCGTCGCCCAGAACTCCAGCGTGCTGTTCGTCTCCCATGATCTCGACGAGGTCTTCGAGCTGACGGATCGGGCCACCGTGCTGCGCGATGGCAAGGTCCAGGGCACGGTCACCACCGAGAAGGCTGATGAGGCTGAGCTGGTGCAGATGATCGTCGGCCGTCGCCTGGCCGCCTATGCCCCATCGCCCCGGGAGACGAGCGAGCTTCCGGTGGTGGGTTCGGTCACGGGCCTGACGGGTCGCCAGCTGCGCGGGGCCGAGTTCAACATCCACAAGGGAGAGGTGCTCGGCGTGTCCGGCCTGCTGGGCTCGGGCTTCGAGGACATTCCCTATCTGCTGTTTGGTGCCAAGCCCTGCTTCGGCGGCGAGCTGCGCGTCGACGGGGCTAACTACGATCTGGCGAAGATGACGCCGCAGCGGGCCCTGGGGGCCGGCATGGCGCTGTTGCCCGGCGATCGCCAGAACGAGGGCAGCATCGGCTCGATGTCGGTCGGCGAGAACGTGATGCTGCAGGTGCTCGGGGAGTACGGCCCGCTGCGGCTGCGGCTGGGGGCGCTGGCCGCGGACGCCGCCACCCGGCTGGATGAGTTCGACGTGCGCCCCTCGAACCCGAGGCTCACCTACCACTCGCTGAGTGGTGGCAACCAGCAGAAGGCGCTGCTCGTCAAGTGGCTGCAGACCGATCCCCAGCTGATGCTGCTGCACGAGCCGACGCAGGGCGTCGATATCGGCGCTCGCGGCCAGATCTTCGAGAGGATTATCGAGACCGCCGAGGAGGGCATGGCGGTGCTCTGCGCGAGCACCGACTACGAGCAGCTCGCCCAGATCTGCGATCGCGTCCTGATCGTCCATGACGGCGCGGTCACACAGGAGCTGACCAAGGGCGAGCTCGACAAGCATCGGATCGCCGAACAGGTTCACATGGGCGGCGCTCGCGGCGGCAACAACCACGTCAACAACCAGACTGAAACGAAGGACGGTTAGGTAGATGGCAGCGAACGACACAGCCGCGAGCCCGGGCTCGGGATCCGGCAAAGGGAGCGAACCAAAGGACGACAAGTCGATGTCCTCGCGACCCAGTCTCGGTGAGCTCGGGGAGCGCTACGCGCTGATCGGGGCGTGGGCCGTGGTGATTCTGGTCTTCAGCCTGGCTGAGCCTGACACCTACTTCCAGACCGGCAACTTCGAGACGATCTTCGGCTCCCAGGCCGTTCTCCTGATCCTGGCGCTGGGCCTGATCATTCCGCTGACGACGGGCGACTTCGACCTCTCTATCGCCGGGGTCATGGTGCTCTCGGCGATGACCCTGGCGATCCTCACGGTCGATCACGGCTGGGCGTTGCTGCCGGCGATCATCGTGGTGCTCGCGATCGGCCTGCTGATTGGCCTGATCAACGGCGGCTTGGTTGTGCTGTTGAACATCGACTCGTTCATAGTCACGCTCGGCGTCGGCTCGATCATCGGCGGGATCACCCTCTGGATCAGCGACTCCAACACGGTTACAGGCCTGCCACCGGACCTCAGCAAGTGGGTGGTCGAAGAACGCCTACTCGGGATCTCACTGGTCTTCTGGTATGGCTTGTTGCTCACGATCCTGCTCTGGTACGTCTTTACCTACACCGCCCTCGGCCGCCGACTGCTGTTCGTCGGCCGCGGCCGCAACGTTTCGCGGCTGAGCGGGATCAACGTCGGCAGGCTGCGCTGGGGCGCGCTCGGCATGTCGGGGCTGATCTCGGCCCTGGCGGGGGTCGCCTACGCGGGCTCGCTCGGGGGCGCCGATCCGACCTCGGGTCTGCAGTTCCTGCTGCCCGCATTCGCCGCCGCCTTCTTGGGGGCGACCGCGATCAGACCGGGGCGCTTCAACCCCTGGGGCACGTTCATTGCCGTCTACTTCCTGGTCAGCGGTATCACCGGTCTGCAGTTGATCGGCGTGGAGAACTTCGTTCAGCAGATCTTCTACGGTGGCGCATTGGTCATCGCGGTCTCGGCCGGGCAACTGCTGCGACGTAGGGACCTCAAGGATGAGGCGGCGGCTGGCGCCGGCTGATCGCGCCGAACCCGAGTCGAGCGAATCCTGATGGATCAGACGCCAGCGCGTGTCGCCGTGCTCACCGGGGCCGGCGGCGCGATCGGCCGCGCCACGGCTATGTCACTGGCGGCACGGGGCCTGCGGATCGTCGCCACAGACCTCGACGCGGCGCTCGGCGAGGAGACGGCTGAGGCCGTCCGCGAGGCGGGCGGTGAGGCGACCGGCGTCGCCGTCGACGTCAGCGACGACGAAGCGGTCGCGCGCCTGGCGGCCGAGACCGAGGCCGCTCACGGCGGGATCGACGCGTGGCTCAACAATGCCGGCGTGCCCGGTGCGATCGCCCCGGTGACGGACTATCCACTCGAGGCCTTCGACCGGACGATGGCCGTCAACGTCCGCGGCGTCTTCCTCGGGATGCGGCATGCGATCCCGGCTCTGCGGCGGCGCGGCGGCGGATCGATCGTCAACATCTCCTCCCAGGCCGGCCTCCGGGGGGTGCCGAACCTCTCGGCATACTCGGCAAGCAAGCACGCTGTGATCGGCCTGAGCCGCGGCGCCGCCCTCGAGGTCGCGCAGGAGAACATCCGCATCAACGCCGTCGCCCCGGGGCCGACCGACACCGGGATGATGGAGGCGATCGAGGCCGAGGTACGAAGCCAGGGTGGCGACCCCTCGGTGTTCGTGGATCGGATCCCGATCGGCCGCTACGGAGAGCCGGAGGAGATTGCGAGCCTGATTGCCTGGCTTCTGGCCGATGCCCCGCCGTTCCTGACCGGAGCCGTGCTGCCGGTCGACGGCGGCATGACCACTCCCTGACCGGAGCCGCCCTGCGGGCTGCGGGTCCAGCAGAGCTGCATCAGTCGCGGGTCGCCGCGCCCGGCGGGGTCAGTAGCCGGCCGTCGCCGGCCTGGCCCCTAATCTCGCCCTCCGCGTACATCGTCTTGCCGCGCAGGACCGTGTAGACCGGGTAGACCTTGAGTTCCTTTCCTTCGAACGGGCTCCAATTCGGCTGCTCGTGGTAATGCAGCTCGGAGGCATCGAGCACCCGGCTCCCGTTCGTCTCCACGATCGCGAAGTCGGCATCGCCGCCGATCTCGATCCTGCCCTTGCCCTCGAGCCGGAAGATCTTGGCGGGGTTGGTCGACATCACCTCGGCGACTCGCTCGATCCCCACCTCCCGACCATGCAGGGCGTCTGTCGCGAATACCGGGAACATGATCTCGACCCCGTTGCCGGAGCCCGGGCGCTGTTCCCAGACGTTCGCGTTCGGGTCCTTCGCCAGCGGCGCATGGTCGCTCGCCACCGTGTGGACCTTGCCCTCTCGCAGCAGCTCCCACATCCAGTCCACGGCCGCTGCGTCGCGGGTCGGCGGGTTCCACTTCAGGCGGTTGTCGCTAAGCGAAGCCTCCCTCGACCCGCAGAGGTAGTGGTGGCAGGTCTCGGCCCAGACGTCGGACCCACCGCGGCGAGCTGCGTCGATCGCCTCGAGGGTCTGCGGTGAGCTCACGTGCGCGATCACCGTGCGGGCGCCGGTTACCTGCGCGGCAAGAGCCACGGTCTGCGCCGCGGCCACCTCGCTGAACCAGGGCCGCGCGTCGTCCCAGGCGCCCATGTCGGTGCGGCCCTCCGCCTGCAGCCTGGCGGTCTCGAACTCGACCATCTCGGCGTTCTCCGAGTGCACGGTCACGGTCGAGCCCAGCTCGGCGACGCGGCGCAGGGCGTCGAGCAGCTCCCCGTCGTCGACGCCGGGGAACATCCCGGGGGGCGCCGCCCCGCCGGTGAAGAGCTTGAATGCTCCCGCCCCGGCATCGGCCATCGCGCTCATCTGGGAGGGATCGTCGTGGTAATAGCCACCGAATAGCGCATAGTCGACGTGACAGAGGTCGGCGATCTCTGCGCGCTTGTTGATCAGGGCCTCGCCGGTCAGGGTCGGCGGCTTATCGAGGGGCATCTCGATGACGGTGGTGACGCCGCCCTTCAGGGCGGCGCGCGTCGCCCCCTCGTAGGTCTCCCATCCGTAGCCGCGGAAGGTGTGGAAGTGCTCGTCGATTAACCCTGGGAGCACTGTCAGTCCGGTCGCGTCGATCGTCTCGTCGGCGTCGATCGGGCCGGAGCTGAGGGTCGCTATGGCACCGTCGGAGGCGCCGATGTTGAGTCCGTCCACGGTGCCGCCGGGTAGGACCACCGTGCCGTTGAGGATTGCCAGTTCGTGTTTTGCCATGTCGTTCTCCTTTTTTTGGTTCAGGCGCCGGCGGGGGTCACAGCGTCGACGAGCTGGCCCGCGCGGAACGCGAGGATGTTGTCGGTCTCCTGGGCTCGCCCACCAATGACTTCGGTGGCGGCGCGGCCTTGAGCGGAAAGCGGGCCGAGGTGACCCGCGGCGGGGACAGCTCGCCGGTCACCTCGACGAGCGAGGGACCGTCGAGCTCGAGGCTCGCGGCGATCACCTCCTCGAGCCCGCCGTCGGCGAGGTCCGTGCGCGAGGCCTCGATCCCGAACGAGCGGGCCAGGGCCACGAAATCCGGGGCCTCGAGGTCGACGGCGAAGGAGCGACCGAAGCGCCGCTGCTCGTCGTAGCGGAGCATTCCATAGCAACTGTCGTTGTGGACGATCACGGTCACGTCGAGACCCTCCTGGGCGAGCGTAGCCAGCTCCCCCACCGCGAACAGGATGCCTCCGTCCCCGCAGATCGTGACGGTGCTGCCGGCCCCCGGCAGGGCGGCGGCGCCGATCGAGGCCGGGAGCGCGAACCCGAGCGTTCCCCAGCCGAGCGGGTAGAGCAGGCGCCGCCGCGGACGCAGCGGCAGGTAGCCGCCGGTCCAGTAGCCGGACATCGCCATGTCGCAGACGACCGTTGCCACGCGGTCCGCGAGCGCCGCGTCGAGCGCCCCGACCAAGCCCAGGCCGCCGCGGGCCTCGGAGTCCGCATCGAGTTCGCGGCGCGCCCTGCCGTCCGCCTCCGGCGCGACTACCGGCCCCCAACCGTCGCGCTCGCCGATCAGCTCGAGCAGGCCGCGCGTCACCTCGGCAGCGTCGCCGACCACCGCGATCTCGCTGCGGTACGGGCTCTCGCCGCGGGCGCGCTCGACCTCGACGTCGACCCGGGCGATGCGGGTCAGCGGCAGCCGGAACTCCTGGGTCATCATCCCATCGAGGTCGCTGCCCAGCACGAGCACGACGTCGGAGTCGGCGAGCAGCTGCGTCACAGGCGGCTCATGCGGGGGGTGGTCGAGCACCAGGGCGTGGGGGGAGGAGTCCCAGCGACGCTTGGCGCTGTGGGTCAGGACTACCGGCGCCCCCAGTCGCTCCGCGAGCTCGACGACTGCCCCGCCACACGCACCGGCGCCCGAGCCGACCCAGATCGCCGGCCTCTCGGCTTCCTGCAACAGTCGAGCCACCTCGCCCAGATCGCCGCCGCCCGAGGCGGGGGTCGGATCGGTTGAGGCGGGGCCCGACGCAGTGCCGGCGACCTCCTCGTCGAGCAGATCCGTGGGGAGCTGCAGGTAGGCCGGACCCTGCGGCGGGGCGGCCGCCTCAGACAGCGCTCGGCGCATCGCAGCACCAACCGCGCCCGGCTGATCGACGTGCTCGGCGAGCTTTGCGACCGGTACGAAGATCTCGCGTTGCCGCGGGTGCTCGTGGAGGATGCCCCGCGAGCGCTCCGAGCCGAGATGGCGACGCGCGACGGTCGTGGTGATGTGGAGCATCGGCGAGCGCGAAGCCTGGGCCTCGCCCATCGCCGCGACGGTGTTGGCGGCTCCGGGCCCGGAGGTCGTCACGGCGACCCCGGGGCTACCCGTGAGCCGGCCGACGGCATCAGCGGCGTACGCGGCCGAGGCCTCGTGACGCACGACGACCACGCGAATCTCTGACGCGTCGAGTGCCTCGAACAGAGTCAGGTTGTGGACGCCGGGCAGCCCGAACACCACCTCGACCCCCGCACCCCCCAGGACAGCGACGATCTCCTGGGCGACGGTTCGTTTTGCCCTTGAGCCTCCGGCACTCATCGCTCGCTCCCCGGGTTGAACAGATCCCTCGGGTCGACGCCCGGTGCCGCTGCGGCGGGCGCCGTCATCCGGCTTCCCGCCCCGCTGCCTTCCCGAGCTCGTCAAGACCGGCGGCGAACGCCGCGGCGATCAGATCCACATGCTCCTGCTTCGCGGTCAGCGGCGGGCAGACCGCAACCGTGGTCGGGTTCAGCGCCCTGGTCAGGACTCCCTGCCGGCGCATCGACGCAGCCAGCTGCATCGCGGGGGCCTTGCCGTCTTCATGCAGCTCGATGGCGCCGAGCGCCCCGGTGCCGGATCTGACCTCCGCCACCCGCGGATGCCCGCCGAACGGGGTCAGCGCCGCGCTGATCTGCCGCTCGAGGACGAGGGCCCGCTCGAGCAGGCCGTCGCGCTCGATCAGGTCGAGGTTCGCCAGCGCCGCCGCGCAGGTCGTGGGGTGCCCGGAGTAGGTCTGCCCGTGGCGCAGCATCGGACCCCCCGGTGTCGCGAAGAAGGGCTCGGCGACCCTGGCCGATGCCACCACGCCTCCGAGCGGCAGGTAGCCGCTGGTCACGCCCTTGGCGAACACGATCAGGTCGGGCTCGACGTCCCAGCGCTCGATCCCGAACCATGTTCCGAGCCGTCCGAAGCCGCAGATCACCGAATCGCAGACGAACAGGATGCCGTGCCGGCGGCAGAGCTCGGCCACCCCCTCGATGTATCCGTCCGGCGGCGGGTGCATGCCGCCGGCGCCGAGAACCGGCTCGCAGAAAAACGCAGCGATCCGCTCGGGGCCGATCCTCTCGATCGTGGCGGCGAGGTCTTCGACCGAGTCGTAACGCGCCCGGGCGGTGTGCTCCACGTGGGGCCCCCAGCCCTCCCGATTGGCGGGGATCCCGGCCAGGCTCGTGCCCCACCCGTGGGTCCCGTGATAGGCGAGCGTGCGTGAGAGGATGTAGGTCCGTTCCGGCTCGCCCGTCTCGAAGAAGTAGCGCCGCGCCAGCTTCGCCGCCGTATCGATCCCATCCGCGCCGCCCGCGCCCAGCAGCACCCGGGCGCCCGGCATCCCGCTCAGGGCGACGAGGCGTTCGGCGAGATCGAGGGCGGGCCGGTTCGCGTAGTCGGCGAAGGTCGCGAAGGCCTCTAGCCGGCGCATCTGCTCGGCCACGGCATTGACGATCTCAGGCCGGCCGTGGCCCACGTTGACATACCAGAGGCTCGCGAAGGCGTCCAGGTAGCGCCGCCCCTGCTCGTCCCAGACCCAGACTCCGTCGGCCCGGTCCAGAACCAGCTCGTTGTGGCGGATCACGGCCATGTCCGCGAACGGATGCCAGAGGCTGCTGTCGGGGCTGTGCTCGCTCAAGGTCTCAGCTCAGGCTCGGTCCAGGTCCAGGATCCCGGCCAACAGTACCTCTGCGCCGGCCGCGCAGTGCTCCGGATCGGTGAGCTCGCGCCGCGAGTGGCTGAATCCGCCCCGGCTCGGCACGAAGACCATTGCGGCCTCGGTCACCGAGGCCAGCAGCCCGGCGTCGTGGCCGCCGCCGCTCCAGACCCGGCGGTGGCTGCGGCCCAGCCGCACGCAGACCGCATCGAGGCGCGCGCGGACGCTCTCGGAGAAGTGCAGCGGGGGCGTCGCGGACAGTCTCTTGAGCTCACCGCCGCCGGCGCTCGCCAGGCCGCTCAGGTCCCGCTCGGCTGCCTCGAGCAGACCCTCCTCGGCGCTGCGCAGCTCCACGTCCATGCGCACCTGCCCGGGGATCACGTTCGGCGCGCCCGGGCTGACCCTGAGCGTGCCGACGGTCGCGACAATCCCATGGTCGACGGCGACGTCGCGCGCCGCGACGACGAACGGGGCGGCCGCGACGAGCGCGTCCCGGCGGGCGGCCATCGGGGTGGTGCCGGCATGGTTGGCGATCCCCTCGAAGCTCGCGGCGTAGCGGCGGATGCCGACGATCCCGTCGACGACGCCGATCTGCTCGCCCGCTTCCTCCAGCACCGGTCCCTGCTCCACGTGCAGCTCGAGAAAGGCGGCGAGGGCCGGGCGAGTCTCGGCGGCCAGCGCCACGGTCCCGGGATCGAGGCCTGCGCCGCGAAGGTGGTCGCCGATCGGGCGGCCGTCGAATGCGCTGCGCTCGAGCGCACCCGCTTCGAGCCGGCCCACGAATGCGCGGCTGGCGAAGGTGCCGCCGGCCATGGTCGCTTCCTCGGCCTCGAAGTTGATTACGGCAAGTGGGTGGCGCAGGCGGATCTCTGCGGCGCGCAGGGCGCGCACGCAGGCGAGGCCGGCGATCACGCCCAGTGCCCCGTCGTAGCGGCCGCCGTCGGGGACCGTGTCGGTGTGTGAGCCGATCCCGATAGCCGCCAGTCCGGGCTCGGTTCCCTCGATCTCGGCGATCGTGCTTCCGAGCTGATCGCGACGCACCGCCATCCCCAGCTCGCTGAGGTGAGCGTCGATCCAATCGCGCGCCTCGAGGTCCGCGCCCGAGTAGGCGACCCGGTTGACCCCGCCGGCGGCCGTGGCGCCGAACTCGGCCAGGGTCTCGAGGTCGGCGGCAAGCCGTGCGCCGTCAATCTGGGGGGCCGCCATTAATCGGCCTCCCTGCTGAGCCAGCGGCCGCTGCCGGGCTCGGCCAGCACCCGGCCGTCGGCGAAGGCCGGCTCGCCGCGCACGAAGGTGGCCTCGACCCGGCCGTCGAGCTCGAAGCCGTCGAAGGGGCTCCACTTGGCGCTGGAGAGCGAGTCGGCGGCCCGGAACGTCTGTGGCTCGCGCGCGTCGAAGACCGCCAGGTCGGCGTCGAAGCCGAGCTCCAGCTTGCCTTTGTGGTTGCCGACGCCGAAGATCTCCGCGGGCCGCCAGGTCAGGTAGCCGATCAGCTCCGCGAGGGGGAATCCCCGGCGGGAGCCGGCGGTATAGACGACCCCCAGGAAGCTCTCCAGCCCCGGCGCCCCGGCCGACGCCCGCAGCACGCTGCCCTGTTTGGTCTCGATCGGCCAGGGCGCGTGATCGGTGGAGACCGTCGCGATCTTCCCCTCTCGGAGCAGCTGCCAGAGGGCCTCGAGCGACTCGGCGTCACGGATCGGCGGGTTGACCTTGGCGATCGCCCCGAGCTCGGCCACATCCGCTTCGGTCAGCATTAGATAGTGGGCGCAGGTCTCGCCGGAAACGGCCGCCCCGAGCCCTCTGTAGTAGTCGATCAGCCGGAAGGTGTGGGGGTGGGTGCAGTGGGCGAGGTGGAGCCTGGCCCCGCTCCAGTAGGCGAAGTCGAGCGCCTTGGCCGAGGCCGCGGTCTCCGAGACCGGGGGACGGCTGCGGCTGTGGGCATGGGGGTTGCTCTCCGCGGGGGTGTCGAGCACCCGCTTCAGGCGCGACTCGATCACCTCCTGCAGCTCGTTGTGCAGGACGATCGGGACCCCCGAGGCGCTGAGCAGCTCGAAGGCCTCGTAGAGGTCTCCGTCGGGGATCCGTGGAAAGCGGTTCGGGTCGTACTCGAACAGCGAGAACTTGAACGCGCAGACGCCGCCTTCGACCAGCTCCTCGAGCGCATCGAGGCCGCCGACCTTGGCCATCGTTCCGTAGAGGCCGACGTCGACCCGCGCCTGCTCCCCGACCATCTTGATCTTCTCGCGCAGGCGCTCGGCGTCCATTACCGGTGCCTCGCGGTCGTAGGGCATATCGACGATCGTGGTCACCCCGCCGGCGGCGGCGCTCGCCGTGGTGCTGGCGATGTCCTCGTCGACGAAGCTGCCCGCATGCACGTGGGTATCGACGAGCCCGGGCAGGATCAACCGCCCCGAGTAGTCACGCCCGGGGGAAGGCGGCGGTGCCTGCCCCGCCTCGAAGATCGCGGCGATCTTCTCGCCCCTGACTCCGAGGGATCCGCCCTCGAGCACCCGGTCGGGGAGCACCAGGTCGCCTCTGGCGACCCAATCGAGCACCTCGGCCTCGGGAATAGGAGTCATCGACCTAGGCTGCGGTGCCGATCCGCGGCAGCGCCCGCCGCAGATTCGCGGCGGTTCGAGCGAACAGTTCCTCGGGATCAGCTCCGCGGATCTCCGCGACGGCCCTCCCGATCGTGCTCACGTCGGCGGGCGCGCCACGCTCGGAATCCTTGCCCGAGTAGGGAAGCCATGGGGCGTCGGACTCGAGCAGCAGCGCCTCGTCGGGGATCGCGCGGACCGCGTCGTGCCAGCCGCCGGGGTCAGGGAAGGTGACGCTCGAGCCGATCGAGAAGCTGAAGCCCAGCTCCACGTAGCGGGCCACATCGTCGGGATCGCCCTCGAGGAACTGGATGCAGCCGCCGACGCGTTGCGTTCCCTCCTCCGCGAGGATTCGGGTGATCGCCTCGTGCGCGCCCCGGCTGTGCAGGATCACCCCCAGCTCGAGCTCCTTGGCGAGCTGCAGTTGCTGGCGAAAGACCTCCTCCTGGATCCGGCGCAGCTCCGGATCGCGGTAGGAGAGCCGGCGCCAGATGTTGTCGATGAAGTCGAGCCCGATCTCGCCGATCGCGACGACCTTCGGGCGCTTCGCCAGCGTCCGAAGCTCGGTGATCGGGGCGCCGTCAGGGTAGTCCTGCGCCATCCAGGGGTGCAGGCCCACCGCCGAGTACACGGGTTCGTGCGAGGTCGCGATCGCGAGTCCGTTGCCGGAAGTCTCGCAGTCCATGCCGACTGTGACCATCAACTCGACCCCGGCGTCGGCGGCCTCGCCGAAGGCTGCCTCGAGCTCCTCGGCCGAGAGCGCGTCGAGGTGATTGTGCGCGTCCGCGATCACGAGCCCGGCCAACTTGGCTCAATCGGCTCAGTCATAGGTGAGGATCACGGCCAGGGTCTGATCCAGGCGTTCCTCCAGCAGCTCGAACGCGTCCGGGGCGCGGTCGAATGGGATCCTGTGGCTGATCATCTCGTTGGGGTGCATCGATGGGAGCAACTCCAGAGCGGCCTCGAGCTTGCGGCCGAGGTCCCAGCGAGGCTGCAGGCCTGAGCCCGCGTAGAGCACGCTGGAGCTGACCAGCTTCAGCCGCTGTGAGTAGAACTGCGGCGCCAGCACCAGGGGCACCTGCTTGTTCCCGTACCAGCCGACGACCGCGACGTCCGCCTCCAGGCCGCTGCAGTCGATCGCGAGCTGCAGCCCGGATGCCGCTCCGCTGGCCTCGATGCTGACGTCGCTGCCGCGCCCGTCGCTCGCTGCCTGAACGGCCTCGATCGCGTCGTCGGGGTGGACCGCGACATCGGCCCCCAGCCTGATGGCGATCTCGCGCCGATACTCGAACGGGTCGACCACCACGAGCCTGCCCGCCGTGCGCCGCGCCAACAGCGAGCAGAACATCCCGACGATCCCGAGCCCGGTGACAACGACCACATCGCCGAGCCGGACGGGTACGTCCAGCAGCGCCGTCAGGGCGACATCGGCGTTGTTGCCGAGCACGCCGATCTCGGGTGGGTCGAACTCGGGAATCCTGAACACGAGCTCCGGATCTGTGGCGTCGATCGTGTAGTAGTCCTGGTGCGGGTACCGACAGAAGACCAGCTCGCCCTCCTCGTAGCCGCTCTCGGCGCCGGCGTCGATCACGCGGCCGACGCTCTGGTAGCCGTACTTGACCGGCAGCGCCCAGCTTCCCTCGCAGGTCGAGGGAGTCATCTCCTGGCCGGCCGGGCCGAGCCCGTGGTAGAGGACCATCTCGGTCCCGGTGCTGATCCCCGAGGCGATTGCCTTGACCCGGATCTCGTTCGCCTGTGGCTCGCCAGCCTCGTCGGCGCGGAGCTCAGCCTGACCCTCGCTGGGAATCCAAAGCGCTCTGGCGTCCATCGCTACTCCTCCTTGGGTTCGCTCTGGATGCGGACGCCGCCGGCGATGTCACCAAGCGCGTCGACAACGGTGTTGCTGATCCGGTGCTCGTAGCCCGAGGCCATCGCGATTCCGAATACCGCTCGGCAGCTGGCTCCGAGCACCGTCGGGGCCGCCGTCTCGTCGGCGAACGCCAGGTACAGGTCGAGATCCTTGGCCATCAGGCGGTTGCTGAGCCCACCCTCCTGGTAGTGGCCGGCGATGATGCTCGGGAAGCGGTTCTGCGTGGCCCAGTTCTGCCCGGTGCTGCTGTTTAGGACCTCGAGTAGCTGCTCGGGCTCGAGCCCGGCCTTGACCCCGACCACCATCGCCTCCGCGGTCGCCGCCAGGCTGATCCCGTTCAGGTAGTTGTTGACCAGCTTCGCCGCGTGGCCCTTGCCCGGCTCACCGAAGTGGTGGATCGCCGATCCGATTCCATCGAGGACCGGCCGCACGCGCTCGAGCGCCGCCGCGTCGCCGCCGACCATCAGGGTCAGGGTCCCGGTTTCGGCGCGGGGAGGGCCGCCGGATACGCCGGCGTCGAGGAAGTCGATGCCGCGCTCGGCCAGGGTCGCGTGGTGCGCGCGGGAGCGTGAGGGGCTGGCGGTGCTCAGATCGACAACGGTGAGTCCGGCCGGGGCGGTCTCGGTGAGGCCACCCGGGCCGACCACGACCTCGGTGATCGCGGCGTCGCTGGGCAGCGAGAGCAGCACGGTGCCGGCTTCGGCGGCCTCGGCAATGGTCTCGGCGGCGGGGATCCCCAGCTCCTCGGCGCGCTCGTCGCGGACGTCGAATCCGACCATCTCGATGCCGTAGTCGCGCAGCCGCACGGCCATCCGACCACCCAGGTTGCCGAGCCCGATCATCGCCGCTCTCATCCCGGGTTCTCCTCCCTAGATCGCCAAAGTCCGACTTCAACGCCATCATGTCAGAATCGGGTACTGTCGGCGGGTAAT
>CAXMST010000110.1:0-40221 GCA_964196325.1 uncultured Acidimicrobiia bacterium | reverse complement strand
CATCGACGGCCTCGACCGGGGCGCCGTTCTCGCTCATCAGAAAGTCGCTGCCGTTGCCGTTGGTGCCCGGCTTCTCGATCTCGGTGGTGAGCGCCGCAAGGGTGCCCGAGAGCGCGTCGACCTGGTGCTCGTTCAGCTCGGCACCGTCGAGCAGCTTCGGCGGATCCTCGTCGAGCAGGCGCTGCAGGCCCAGCAGTAGCGAGAAGTCCTGGCGCCAAGCCATCGATGGCTCGTCGCGGCCCGCCTCGATCTCCTCCAGCGCGGCGTCGACGGCTCGCCGTCGTGCGCTGCCCCCAACGACAGCCTCCGGTGTCTCGTCTCCGAGCAGAATCGGCTCCCGCGTGAACTGATGCACGCGTTCGATGTCTGCGCTGGATAGCGCGTCGGCCGTCTCTGCGGCGAGTGCTGCGGTGTCTGCCATGGAAAGGCTGTCGCCTGCGCTTCGTCGATCCGAGCCGGACCAAGTCGCGCAGTAAGCTCATTGGAGTCGAGCCGATCCGGCGCCTAGGTGAAAAACCGGCCGGCTCGCCTCCGCGGTCCCTAAGTTCCCCTGTGGACCAAGCTCCATTTAACCATTCCCGGCACCTCGATGATTCCCAACACCTCGAAGCGGCGGCAAATTTGCCTCGCGGCGGCCTCCGCCGGGGCTGCTTTGGCGCTCACCGCTTGCGGCGGTGAGGCCGATTCACCCGTTGCGGCCGACTCCCCCGATTACTCGGCGGCGGTCGAGGCGGCCCCGCCGCCGCTGTCCGCGCTCTACGCCGACGGCCCGGCGATCGTCGAAGGGGAGCTCGCCGCCTACGAGGATCAGATCGCGGCACTGCACGGCTATCCGATCGTGGTCAATAAGTGGGCCTCGTGGTGCGGCCCGTGCCGGGCCGAGTTCCCACATCTGCAGGAGCAGGCCGCCGCGCACGCGGACGAGGTTGCATTCCTCGGCGTCAACAGTGACGACTCCACCGCCGCGGCCGAGACCTTCCTCCGCGAGAACCCGGTTCCCTACCCGAGCATCTCGGACCCCGACAAGGTGATCGCGAGCGCGCTCGCCTCGGTCGAGTTTCCGACGACCGTCTTCTACGACAAGACCGGCGGGATCGTGCACACGCAGCCCGGCCCTTACTCCAGTGAGGAAGAGCTCGCTGCCGACATCGAGCGCTACGCGCTCGGCTCCTGATCGGAGCCGGCGAGCCGGCGGAGCTGCGCGTCAATAGAGTCCGGGGCCGTGGACTACAGGGGCTGGCTACACCGCGATCACGTGCGGGCCCCGGCGGCGGAGGGGGCAGGGGGCGACGAGAAGCGTCTGCGCATGGTGCTGGTCGCCGCGTCGGTCGCGATCTTCGCGGTCCAGCTCGATTTCTTCGCGCTGAATCTGGCACTGCCCGCGATGGCCTCGGAGCTGGGAACGACAACGACCGACGCCCAGTGGGTGATCAGCGGCTACATGCTGGCGCTCGCGGCCTTCCTGATCCCGGGAGGTCGGCTCGGGGATCTGCTCGGCCGCAAGCGGATGTTGATCGTGGGCCTGGCGATCTTCGGCGGAGCGTCCTTGATCGGCGGCGCCGCCCCCAACCTCGAGCTGGTGATCGCCGCGCGGGTGATCCAGGGCATCGGGGCCGGGATCCTCTTTCCGGTCTCGATCGCCGTGGTCAGCAACGCCTTCCCCCCCGAGGGGCGGATGCGAGCGATCGGCAACGTCTACGGGCTTGCCGCGACCGCGACGGCCCTCGGGCCGTTCGTCGGCGGTGGCCTGACCGAGCTGATCGACTGGCGCGCGGTGTTGCTGGTCAACGTCCCGATCAGCGTGATCGCGATCTATCTGGTCCTGCGCTCCGTGACCGAATCTCGGGATGAGTCCGCCCCGCGCTCGATCGACTTTCCCGGCGTCGCGGCAATCGCCCTTGGCATCACGGCTGTGACCTTCGCCGTCGATCGCTCCGAGGACTGGGGCCTGGGCTCCTGGCAGGCGCTCGGCCTGCTCGCGGTGGGCCTCTTGCTGTTGGTCGCCTTCGTCGCCCGCGAGCGCGTCGCCCGCTACCCGCTCGTCGACCTGGTCCTGTTCAAGAACCGCCCCTACGTCGGGGTCACCCTGCTCGGCATGATCGCCAACGTCGCCTTCGTTTGCACGACCTTTTCGGTCACCCTGTATCTGCAGCAGGCCGAGGGCTACAGTCCGGCTGAGGCCGGGTTGATCTTCATCGCCGCCTCGGTGCCCCTGGCCCTGACCGGGCCCGCCTCCGGCTGGCTCGCCGAGCGCACCAACGTCCCGCGGACGATGGTCGTCTCCGGCGTGATCGGCGCGATCGGCGTGATCGGGCTCTCGGTGGGTCCGGTGCTGGCGCTCTACATGGTCGCCCTGGCGCTGTACGGGGCCGGCTACGGCCTCGGCTGGTCGATGGCCAGCGTCGGCACCCAGGCGGTCGTCAAGCCCGAGCGGGCCGGCGAGGCCTCCGGCGTGACCCTGGCGATCGTGATCGGTGTCGCAGGGCTCGGCGTCGCGATCGTCAGTGCGGCGATCGACTCGGCGACCGCCGCCGGCGCCACGCTCGGCACGGCGATCGAGGACATCCTCCGAGTCTTGGCGATCGGTAGCGTCGTGCTCTCGGTGGCGGTGCTGGCGGTGACCCGTGCGGGCAGGGGAGGGGCCGCGGCCCAGGCGTGAGCGCACCGCTGCGGCTCGCCGACCGCGGCGGCCCGCGATAATCAGGGGAACGATGTCGCGCTCCACTATCCGCTCCCTGCTGGCCCTGCTGCTGGTTGCCGTCGGCGCCGCATTTGCGGCCCCGGCCTTGCTCGCTCAGGAGCCCGAGGGCGGGATCGCCTATTCGATCGAGCTGCGCGGCTCGATCGATCCGGCGACCGAGGGCTGGATCGAGCAGGCGCTGCGCGAGGCCGACGATGAGGGGGCCGAGCTGGTGATCATCCGCCTCGACACGCCCGGCGGCCTGGTCGACTCGATGCGGGAGATCGTCCAGGACATCATCGCGGCGCCGCAGCCGGTCGTCGTCTACGTTTCCCCTGACGGCGCCCGCGCCGCCTCGGCCGGCCTGTTCGTGACCGAGGCCGGCGATGTCGCGGCGATGGCGCCGCAGACCAACATCGGCTCGGCGACCCCGATCACGATCGGCGGCGGTGAGACCGACGAGGTGCTCGGACGCAAGATCGAGAACGACGCCGCGGCCTACGTCCGCGCCCTGGCCGAGGGCCACGGCCGCAACGCCGAGCTCGCCGAGGAGATGGTCCGCGAAGCGACCAATGT
Organism: uncultured Acidimicrobiia bacterium; assembly: GCA_964196325.1. GTDB lineage: Bacteria > Actinomycetota > Thermoleophilia > Solirubrobacterales > 70-9 > CAXMST01. Next base: position 36,965 of record CAXMST010000110.1, on the reverse strand, counting down.
GACCGCCACCGAGGCGCTCGAGGCCGGCCTGATCGACATCGTCGCTTCGGACCAGGAGGAGCTCCTGGTCGCGCTCGACGGGTTCGAGGTGACGGGGCCCAAGGCCCAGACCCTGGACACGGATGCGTTGCGAATCGAGAACCATGACACGCCGCTGCAGTTCGAGCTGCTGCAGCTGATCGTCAACCCGAACATCTCTTTTCTGCTGATCCTGCTCGGTCTCGCGGGCCTCGCGCTGGAGATCTTCAACCCCGGCACGATCATCCCTGGGGCGGGCGGCGCGATCTCCCTGCTGCTCGGCCTCTACGGGACCGCCCAGGTCCCGGTTGAGATCGCCGGCGTCCTGCTCTTACTGCTGGCCGTCGCCCTGATCATCGCCGAGACCCAGGTACCGAGCGGGATCCTCGGCGGCGCCGGGGTCGTCGCGCTGGCCGCCTCTGGCCTGCTGCTCTACGACACCAGCGGCGAGGGCTTTGGGATCAGTCCCGTGGTCGTAATCGTGCTGGCCGTGGTGATCGGGGTCGGGCTGATCTTCGTCGTGCGCAAGATCCAAGAGGCGGGGCGGAACCCGGTCCACACCGGTTGGGAGGAGCTGGTCGGGGCCGAGGCGACGGTTCGCACCCCGCTTGACCCGGTCGGTCAGGTGTTCGTGCAGGGCGCCCTGTGGCGGGCCCGGCCGCCAGACGGGCTCGAGCCGGTCGAGGTCGGCGATCGGGTGGTGGTGGAGTCCGTCGACGGGCTCACCCTGAACGTCAGCCGCCTCGAGGACTCCGAGCAGGCGAGCGCCGCGGATGATCGGCAGGCGTTGTGAGCTCGGGGGAGCTGCGCGGCGCGGGAGAGGTCGCCGAGGACGAGGCCGGTCCCGAGCTCGCTGCCACATATGCCCGCCTCAAGCTCGCTCTCGGAGTCGATTTCGTGCCGACCGTCTACAGGATGCTCGGCGTCCACGAGGTCTATCTACGAGCGGCCACCGATGCCGTCGCCGGGTTGATCGCCGGCGAGGCGGGGGAACGGTTCGCCGCCGAGGCTCGGCGAGGCGCTCGCACCGCCGCCGCCCGGATGCCGCCGGCGTCGATCGCGCTTGGCGGGGACGGCGAGGAGATCACCGCGCTCTTCGATCGTTACAACACCGCCAACCCGCGCAACCTGCTCTTCGCGCGAGCCCTGAACCCGCGCGGTCCCACCGATCCGGGCGCTGTGATGGGACCTTCCGATCGCGAGCCCGCGGGCGCCGATGTCGAATCGATCCTGGCCGAGGTGCTCGACACCCACGGCGGCTTTGTGCAGCCCGGCATGTGGCGGGAGCTGGCCGCCTACCCCGAGGTTCTCGCTCCGGCCTGGCAGGCGGTCGCTCCGCTGGGCCGGAGCCCGGTCTTCCAGGAGGCGCGGAGCTCGATTACGGAACTGGCCGGCAGCGCCGCGGCCGCGGTCAGCCCGCCGGACGCGATCGCGCTGGGTTTGGCTCCGGAGGAGGCCAGAGCGGTCGAGCAGATCCTGAATTGGTTTATACGTGGGATCAGTGCGATGATCGTCGAGATCGAGTACCTACGCGAGCACAGCCACGGTTGACGGCTGCGGCCGGCATCGAAGCAAGGAGCGCAGAGTGGAAGCAGAGATCAGGAAGGTCGTCGCCCAGTCGGAGGAGGTCTTGATCGAGGGGGGGCTCGAGGTCGCCACGCCGCTGCGTCTCGCCGCAGCGGCCGCCGTGATCGTCAACCCCTACGCGGGTCGCTACGAGCAGGACCTGAGCCCGCTCTTCGACGCCTACTGCGGCCGGCTCGGGACCCTGCTGGCCGAACGCGCCCTGCTCGCGCTCGGCGGCTCCGAGGTCGAGGCCTACGGCAAGGGGGCGCTGATTGGCCTTGACGGTGAGCTCGAGCATGGCTCCGGGATCCTGCACAATCTCGCGTTCGGGAACCCGGTCCGCGAGGCGATGGGGGCAAGCTCGCTGCTGCCCTCGACCGAGAAACGCTCCGCGGCCGGCGCGACCCTGGACATCCCGCTCAAGCACGTCGAGGACCACAAGGTGCGCTCCCACCACCTGACCTTCGAGCTGCGGATCGGCGATGCCCCGAGGGCGGACGAGATCGTGATCGCGATCGGATGCACCAGCGGCGGGCGCCCCCACGCACGCCTCGCCGACTTCGGTACCGAGGTCGGCGAGCACGGGGCCGCCCCGAGCTGAGCTTCGGGTCAGCCGGTCGTTCCGTCGGCGCCGATCAGCGAGAAGAACTTGTCGTCCTGCAGCGTGCCCGGGGACGGGAACGCGATCTTCGAGTGGGTCAGGCCGAGATCGAGTATCGCCTCGGTGATCTTGACCGCGGTCGGCCCGGGGTTGATCACCGGACAGGGCAGATGCTCGGCCATGTGCCCAGCGGCCTGGTGCATCGTGGTGGAGCCGAGCACGATCACGTCGGCGCCGTCCTCCTCGATCGCCTTGTTTCCCTCCTCGGTCAAGCGCGCGAACATCTCGTCCTCCTTGCCCTCGAGCAGGGCCTCGACGTCGGGCGGGATGTTGACGCTGCGGACAGAGGCGACGATCTCACTGAGCCCGTACTCGCGGAACAGCTTCTTGTAGAAGAACAACCACTTGTCCGACATGGTCACCACGGAGAACCGCTGGCCGAGGATGCCGGCGAGGTGGAAGGCGACCTGGCCCGGACCGATCACCGGGATGTTCAGACGCGAGCGCAGAACCTGCAGCCCCGAGTCGGAGACGGTGTCCATGATCACCGCGTCGTAGCCGTCGTCCTCGGCCCCGAGCGCGCTCTCGGCGATGTAGGCGTCGAAGATGATCGACTCGTAGTAGGAGTCGAGCATGAAGCAGGAGTTGCGGACCGGGACGAAGTCGAGATCTACGTCCGGTCGGCGCAGCTCGTCGGGAATCTGGTCCGCGCGTGCCTTAACTCCCTCCTTGTCGAAAGGGAAGGGGATGATGTATTTGATCCTCATGCTGCTCTCCGTTCGGATGGGTGGATAGCCGGCCACGCCGGCGTTTCGTTGTCGGTCCCCTCATTCGCCTGGGGATACGGCGCCTGGAACCCGCCAGATCTTTTCGTAGGTACCCCGCAGGTACTCAAGGTGGTGGCGCATGTGGCGCTCGGCGCCGTCTGCGTCCCCCGCTTCAATCGCGTCGAGAATCTCGCGGTGGTCGTCGTTGACTCGAACGGGGAACCTGCTGTCGAGCTCTGTGCGACTGAGGTTCGTTTGCAGGATCGAGAAGATCGGTTGCGCCGAGATGCAGAGCAGCGTGTTGCCGCTCGCTCCGAGCACGGCGCTGTGGAACTCCTTGTTATGCACGAAGCGGCTTTCGACGCTGAGCGCCATCGGATCGGCAACGACACTCTGGCGCATTCGCTCGATGTCGGCCTCGGTGTGGCGGGACGCAGCCAGGCGGGCGGCAAAGGCCTCGAGCAGCTCACGCGCCTCGAGGAACTCCCCGAGCTCGACGTCCTCGACCTCGCTCAGCAGCGAGATGTTGGCCTGCAGGAACTCGGAGATGTGGTCGACCGTCGGTAGGGTCACGAACGAGCCGCCGCCCGCCCCTTTCGCGGTCCGGATCAGGTTCTGGGCGGCGAGGATCCGCAAGGCCTCTCGCACGGTCCCCCGGCTGACGCCGAAGTCGCTGGCGAGCACGGTCTCATTCGGAAGCCGCTCCCCCCGCTCCAGCTCGCCGGTGGTGATCAGCTCCCGAAGCTGATCGTAGACCTGTTCGTAGGCCTTGCGGACGCGGTGGATCGAGGACTTCTCGTCCGGCTGCCCGCTACTGGTCGGCTCGTCGTTCATGACGGCCGTCCAGCTTCGCTAGATGGCGTATTGCTCGAGCAGTCGCCGAGCGATGATGAGCTGCTGGATCTCATTTGAACCTTCCCCCAAAATCAGGACGGGAGCGTCCCGGTACAGACGCTCGATCGAGTACTCCTGGGAGTAACCGTAGCCGCCATGGATGCGCATCGCGTCAAGCGCAACCACCTCGGCGATCTCGGTTGCGTAGAGCTTGGCCATGCCGGCCTCGAGGTCAGCCCGCTTGCCGCTTTCCTTGAGTCGGGCGGCGTCGAGTGTCAGCAACCGGGCGGCCTTGATCTTGGTCGCCATGCTGGCCAGCTTGGCCTGGATCAGCTGGTGCTTGGCGATCGGCTTGCCGAACGTCTCGCGCTCCTGCGCGTAGCGGATCGCTTCCTCGAATGCCAGGGTGGCGATCCCGAGGCCGCGGGCGGCGACGTTGACGCGGCCGAGCTCGATCCCGCCCATGAACTGCTTGAAGCCGAGGCCGAGGCCCGCTTCCTCTCCGCCGAGGATCTGCTCGGCGGCGATCTGATAGTCGTCGAAGACCAGCTCGGTCGATTCGACGCCCTTGTAGCCCAGCTTCTTCAACGGTGGCGGGATCGTCAGCCCGGGCATCTCGGTCGCCTCGGGGTCCTTCTCGACGATGAACGCGGTCATCCCCTTGTGCCTCGGCTCGGCCGAGGGGTCGGTGACCGTGAGCAGCATCACCAGGCCGGCGCGGAGGCCGTTTGTGACCCACATCTTCTGGCCGGTGACCGAGTAGCTGTCGCCGTTCTTGACGGCCCGGGTGCTGATCGCCTGCACGTCGGTGCCGGCGTGCGGCTCGGTCATCGAGAAGGCCGAGCGGAGATCGCCGGTCGCCATCCGCGGCAGGTAGTTCTGCCGCTGCTCCTCGGTCCCGTAGGTGCGGATCATGTACGAGGCGATGAAGTGCGTGTTCAGCACCCCCGAGAGCGCTACCCAGCCGCGGGACAGGGCCTCAACGATCAGTACATAGGTGGTCAGTCCGAGGCCGAGGCCGCCGTACTCCTCGGGGATCGTGACCCCGAACAGGCCCAGATCCTTCATCGTCTGCACCATCTCGGTCGGGAACTCGTCCCGGTGGTCGAACTCGGAGGCGAAGGGGATCACGTCCTTGTCGACGAAGGCCTTGATCGTTGCGAGGATGTCCTCCTGCTCGGTGGTCAGGTCCTCGAGCATCGCGGTCGATGGGCTCACGCGGCCACCTGCTTCGGCGCCGCTCCGCTGAGCGCGCCGAATGCCGCCAGCGTCGCCTGCTGCTCAAGGCCGAGCACCGCCTCCTCGAGCGACTCCACGGTCGCCGGATCGAGCGCCAAGGAGGCGTTGGTGCGGAACTTGTCACGCACCTCGCCGTCCTCCATCGGGTTGTCGGGCCCTCCCCGCTGGTAGGGCAGTTCGGCCTCGTGCACCGCGCCGTCGCTCATTGTGATCCGGACTCCGCCGGGGAATGCGGCCGGAAACGTCTCGTAGTCCTTGACCTCGTAGCTGACCTTGGACGCCAGCTCACCGACGGCTCGATCGCCGAGCGCCTCGTCGGTGTAGGTTGAGACGTCGACCTGGCCGTGGACCAACATCGAGGCAACCGAGTAGGGCAGGCTGAACTTCGCCTCGTACTCGCTACGCGGGGCGTGCTTGGAGGCGAGCGGCTCGAGCACCAGGGAGACCCCGGCCTCGGTCGTCAGGGCGACGATCTCCTCGATCTCATCGACGGCGATCGGCGCCTCGTCGAGCAGCTGCCGGGTCGCGTCCACGGAGGCGTGGACGTAGTGGCAGGCGGGGTAGGGCTTGAAGGCGATCTCCGGGGTCTCCCAGCGCTCGCCGAGCGACGCGAGCGCGGGCTCGAAGTCGATGTCATCGCGGCCCAGGTAGGCCCGGTAGAGGCCGTAGCGGCCCTCGAACACGGTCGCGGGGCCCGTCGCTCCGTGAGCTGCAAGGCGCGACGCCATGATCGCGCTGTGCGCGGCCCAGCCGGGGTGCAGGCGCTTGGTGGCCGAGCCGTCGGCGAGGAACTCGAGGAGGCCTGAGGCCATGCTTCCGGCGATCCCGAGTGCGTTCGTGGTCGCCGCTGCGTTGAGCCCCCGCAGCCGCGCCGCGGCCGCGGCCGCGCCGAAGATGCCGCAGACGGCGGTCGGATGGAAGCCACGGGCGTGGAACGCGGGGGCGGCGAGCATCCCGAGCCGGATCACGATCTCGTTGCCGGCCACGATCGCGGCCAGCAACTCGGCACCGCTCGAGCCCTGCTCTTGGCCGACCGCAAGCGCGGCTGGGGTCACCGCCACGCTGACATGCGAGATCGCGCCCGTATGGGTGTCGTCGTAGTCGAGCGCGTGGCAGATCGTGCCGTTTGCGAGCGCTGCATCGGCGGCCGGCAGGCCGCCGTCGACGCCGACCGCCGTGGCCGGGCCGCTGACGCCGGGCTCGACCACGCTTGCACGTGCGTAGTCGGCGATCCCGAGGCCGTGGGCGGCGAGCCCGGTTCCGAGCGTGTCGAGGAGGTGCAGCTTTGCCGCCTCCGCGACCTCGGCGGGGATCTGGTCGGTGTCCAGCTCTGATGAGAACGCTGCAAAGCGCTCGGCGACGGTGTTCATCTGGGTCCTTTCAGACGGTCCATTCTGTATCGGTGCCCGGGAAGCTGCTCGCAGCCTCGGGGGCGCCCCGGCGGTAGATCATGAAGGTGCGTTTGAACTCGATTACGATCTCACGGCGCTGATTTATGCCCCGGGAGCGGACCGAGAGGATGCCGACGTTGGGGCGCGACTTCGATTCGCGCATGTCGGTGACCTCCGTCTCCGCCCAGAGGGTGTCCCCGGCGAAAACCGGATTTGGGAGCGAGATATCGGTCCAGCCGAGGTTGGCGGTCGCGTTCTCGCTGGTGTCGGGCACGCTCATGCCGGCGATCAGCGAGAGCGTGAAGCAGGAGTTGACCAGCGGCTTGCCGAACTCGGTGCCCTTTGCGTACTCATGGTTGAAGTGCAGCTGGTTGGTGTTCAGCGTGAGCAGCGTGAACCACTGGTTGTCGGTGTCGGTGATCGTTCGGCCGAGTCGGCTCTCGAAGCAGTCGCCGATCTCAAAATCTTCGAAGAATCGCCCCCGCCAGATTTTTGGGGCCGCTGTTGCCTCGGTCGCGTCAGGTTCGCTGGTTTCCATCCTCCGGGTTATATGTCAGACATACGGATCTGTCAAACGCTACAAGCGCTCTCGGGGCATATCCGGTGGCCGCCGGGCGGCTCAGGGGTGGGACAAGGATGCTTCCGGCGACTTGACAGCGTGGAAGTCAGGCATTATGAATAGGCCAACCTGGAAGTCGACTGGAGGAGAGGCTCGCTGCGTTGAAGGCTGTACAGATTCATGAGTTTGGTGGCCCCGAGGTTCTCCAGCACGGGGAGGTGGACGATCCGGAGCCGGCTGAGGGGGAGGTCCGGCTCAAGGTCCACGCCTGCGCGCTCAACCACGTCGACATCGACGTCCGCGAGGGCATCTCCCGGTTCCCGATCGAGTTCCCGTTGATTCCCGGACTCGAGATCGCCGGCACCGTCGACAAGCTGGGCCCGGGCACCGACGGCACGGTCGCCGTCGGCGATCGGGTGATGCCCTACCTGCTCGGCGGCGAGGTCTTCATGGGGGTCGCCGGCCCAGGCGGGTTCGCCGAGTACGCGGTATGCCCGCCCGAGCAGCTGGTGCCGATTCCAGCGGGGATCGATTGGGTCGAAGCGGCGGCGATGCAGGTTGCCTTCGGTACCTCCTGGCACATGTTGTTCACGCGCGGGGAGTTGCGGATCGGCGAGACGGTGCTGATCAACTCGGTCTCCTCGGGCATCGGCTCGGCTGCGGTGCAGCTCGCCAAGCTCGCCGGCGCCTTCGTGATTGGGACATCGAGCAGCGCCGAGAAGCTCGCCGCCGCGGAGAAGCTCGGAATGGACGTCGGGATCAACTACAACGAGCAGAACGTTGCCGAGGAAGTGATGAAGATCACCGGCGAGGGTGTCGACCTGGTCTACGAGCACGTCGGCGGCGAACTGCTCCAACAGGGGTTGCAGTCGCTCCGCCAGGGCGGGCGCCTGACCACCTGTGGGGCCCACAGCGGCGAGGTCGTACCGATCGACATGATCCCGCTATTCCGCGGTGAGTGGACGATCCGAGGCTCGTTCGTCTACACGCGGGAGGAGCTGGTCAAGGTCTTGGAGTTCGCCCGACGGGGCTTGATCAAGCCGCAGATCGCCGCCACGTATCCCCTCGGGGAGGCGCGTGCGGCGATGGAGCACATGGCCGGCCGCGATTTCTTTGGCAAGCTGGTCCTGCAGCCGTGATCGCGGCTGCGGCGAGGCGACCAATGAGTAACGATCGAAGCGACCGGAGGAGCGACCGATGAAGCGGCTTGGAGTAGACGTTGGGGGCACGTTCACGGACCTGATCTACATCGACGACGAGGCTGGGACGGTCCTGATCCACAAGCTCGCCAGTACGGCCGAGGATCCTTCTCAGGCGACGATTCAGGGGATCAAGGAGCTGACCGAGCGGGCCGGAGAGAAGCCGGAGGCACTCGACCAGGTCTTCCACGGGACCACGATCGCGACCAACATCGTGATCGAGCACAACGGCGCCAAGGTCGGGATGCTGACCACGGAGGGCTACCGCGACATCCTCCACATCGCCCGGCACAAGAAGCCGAAGAACTTCTCCAACTATCAGGACCTGCCCTGGCAGGCCTTCCCGCTCGTCCGCCGCCGCTACCGGTTGCCGGTGCCCGAGCGGATCCTCGGCAGCGGCGAGATCCTCGTCGAGCTCGATGAGGACAAGGTCCGCGAGCAGGCCCGGCGGCTGAAGGAGCTTGGGGTCGAGGCCGTGGCGATCTGCTTCCTGTTCTCGTTCCTCAACGATGCGCACGAAAAGCGCGCCGCCGAGATCGTCCGGGAGGAGTTCCCGGAGGCATTCCTTTCGGTCTCCTCGGAGGTGCTGCCCCAGTACCGCGAGTACGAACGGTTCTCGACCGTGGCGCTGAACGCCTTCATTGGTCCCAAGGTCGCTGCCTACATCCGCCGCCTCGAGGAGCAGCTGCGCGAGCTCAAGGTCGGTACCGGCCTGCACCTGATGACCTCCGCGAGCGGCGTCGCCACAGCCCAGGGCGCGATCGAGCGACCGGTCAACCTGCTGATGTCGGGACCGGTGGCCGGCGTCGTGGGCGGAATCACGGTCGGCAAGCAGGTCGGCTACGACTCCGTGATCACGCTCGACGTCGGCGGCACCTCGGCCGACATCGGTCTCGCGCAGAGCGGGGCCCTGCGAATGAAGCATCTGCTCGATACGCGGGTTGGCCCCTACCAGGCGATGGTGCCGATGGTCGACGTCGACACGATCGGCGCCGGCGGCGGCTCGATCGCCTATGTCGACGGCGGCGGCATCTTCCGCTCCGGCCCGCGCTCGGCCGGTGCCGAGCCCGGCCCCGCGGCGTATGACCGCGGCGGTACCGAGCCGACGGTGACGGACGCGATCGTCAACCTCGGCTGGCTCCAGCCCGACGCGTTCCTCGGCGGGGCGATGTCGCTGCGCAAGGACCTTGCCCGAGAGGCGTTCACCGGGATCGCCGAGACCCTTGACATGAGCATCGAGGAGGCCTCCATGGGTGCCGTCCGGATCGCCTCCTCGCTGATGGTGCAATCGATCGAGGAGAACTCGGTTCGTAAGGGCTACGACCCCCGCGACTTCGCCTTGGTCGCCGAGGGCGGCGCCGGTCCGCTGTTCGCGGCCAGCATCGCCGCTGAGGTCGGCACCCCCGCAGTGGTCGTGCCCCCGTACCCGGGCGTCACAGCGGCGCTGGGCCTGCTCGCGACGGACGCCGTCTACGAGTACGTGGCGACCACCTATCAGAAGGTCTCCGACCTCGATGCGGATGCACTCACGCAGCGCTTCGAGGAGCTCGAGGAGCAGGCCCGGACCCAGCTCGACGAGGACGGAATTCCCGCAGATAAAACTGTGATCCAGCGGGTTGCCGACTGTCGCTACCTCGGCCAGGGCTACGAGCTCCGGGTTGACTGCCCCTCGGGAGCGATCGATGACGCATGGGTGCAGAAGGTCAGCGCTGATTTCCACGACGCCCACGAGCGCGAGTACTCACGCCGATTCGACGAAAGCGATATTGAGATTCCGAACATTCGGGTCCGGGGGATCGGGCTGATGCCGGATCTCGAGACTCCGGAGGTCGAGGCCGGCGGCAGCTCACCCGAGGAGGGGCTGCGCTTCGAGGGCGAGGCCTGGTTCCTGGTCGACGGCGAGCTCAGCGCGCTTCCGACCCGCTACTACGATCGCGACGCGCTCAAGGCGGGCAACCGCCTGGAGGGGCCGGCGATCATCAACCAGCTCGACTCGACGACGGTCGTCCCGCCCGGCTTCAGCGCCGAGATTCATCGTTTCGGGAGCATCGTGATCACACTTGACGAGGCCGCGGCACAGCAGGTGTCTGGCGCAGCCGGCCAAACCGCGAGCGCCTGAGCGCAGGGAAGGAAGGACGAACATGTCAGTAGCCGAATACGAGGTCGGACGCTCCCCGGGTCCCCCTACCCGTGACCGGGTCGATGTCGATCCGATCACCCTGCGGGTGCTCGGCGGCGCCTTCCACGCGATCGCCAAGGAGATGGCGGGCGTGCTCTTCCGCATGTCCTACTCCTCGATCATCCGCGAGTCCGAGGACCTCGGCGCCGGGATCTTCGACGCCCAGGGCCGCGAGCTCTGCGAGTCCGAGTCGACCCCGATGCACATCGGCTCGTTGCCGTGGTATATCCGCGGCTTTCTCGACCGCCTCGAGGGCGAGATCGAGGAAGGGGATGTGATCTTCCACAACCATCCCTACCTGGGCGCCTCCCACACTCCTGACATCGCGATCGCGGTACCGATCTTCTGGGAGGGCGAGCTGCTTGGCTTCGCCGCCGTGACCGCGCACGTGCTCGACGTCGGCGGCTCATTCCCCGGGATCAACGCCGACGCCTTCGACGTCTACGCCGAATCGAAGCTCTACAACGGGATGCGCTGGTATCGGAAGGGTGAGCTGAACGAGGATCTCGACGCGATGATCTTCGAGAACGTCCGCACCGAGACCATGAACCGCGGCGACTGCAACGCGATGATGGCGGCCTGCCAGCTCGGGCGGGACCGCTTCGTCCGGCTGATCGAGCGCTACGGCGTCGAGACGGTGATGAGCGGCGCCTACGGCTGGATGGACTACTCGGAGAAGATGTTGCGAGGCGAGATCGCAAAGATCCCCGACGGTGAGTACACGGCCCCGACCGCCTGGCTCGACGACGACGCGCGCAACCGCGGCGTCAGGCTCCGCGTTGAAACCAAGGTGATCGTCGAGGGCGATTCGATCACGATCGATGTGAGCGGCTCGGAGGCCGAGGTCCCAACCGGCTTCAACGTGCCGTTCGAGGGCTCCCTGCTGGTCGGTGCCTATTACGCGGTTCGGACCCTTCTGCTCGACGAGGTCACCTTCCCCGAGCACGTGCCGCAGAACGATGGCGTGTTCCGACCCGTGAACGTGATCGCGCCCAAGGGAACGATCTTCAACCCGAACTTCCCGAGGGCATGCTTCTCGCGGTTCTGTCAGGTGCAGCGGGTCGTCGACAACACGATCCTCGCGCTTGCCGACGAGCTGCCTCAGCAGGTGACGGCCGGCAACTCGGCCGGAATCCACTTTGTCTCCTACTCCGGCTTCCTGCCGGACTCGGGCGAGTACTGGCTCTACCTGGAGGTCAACGAGGGCTCCTACGGCGGCCGCTACGGCAAGGACGCGATGGACTCGGTCGACAACCTGATGGCGAACACGCGCAACAACCCGATCGAGGAGCTCGACCTGCGCTTCCCGATGCGCTGTGATCAGTACGAGTTGCGCCCCGAGCCGGCGGCGCCGGGCAAGTGGCGTGGCGGCATCGGCATCGTCCGGCGCAACCGCTTTCTGGTCGACGGCACCTACTCCTGTGAGGGCGATCGCCAGTGGGATCCCCCGCGCGGCATCTTCGGCGGCTGGGACGGCCTGGTCGCATCGGTCCACAAGAACCCGGGCACCGATCAGGAGGAGTACCTCGAGGCGAAAGTCACCGGGGTCCCGTTCGGTGCCGGCGAGTACATCGAGTTCCGCGAGCCCAGCGCCGGCGGTTACGGCGACCCGCTGGAGCGGGAGCCGAACATGGTCCGCGAGGACGTGCTCGACGATTTCACTACGATCGAGCTCGCCCGAGACGCCTATGGCGTGATTTTCAAGGACGAGAAGGACCTGGAGATCGACGAGGCGGCGACCGAGGCCCGGCGGACCGAGCTGGCGGCGGCGAGCAACGGCCACTCGCTCAACGATCTGATGCCGCGTGACAAGGGGATGCTGCCAACGGCGGTCCCGGTCTCCGATGCGGGCAACCAGACCTTTGGGATGAAGTAGCGCGGTTTGAGCGGGGCCACGCCCACTGACGAAGGCCGGCCGCTAACCGATCTCGGCGTCTGCGAGGCCGCCGATGCGATCGCGGGCGGCGAGCTCTCGCCGGTGAGTTACCTCGACGCCTTCCTGGCGCGGATCGATGCCCGGGCGGAGACCCTCAACGCCTTCCGGACGGTGATGGTGCAGGAGGCGCGTAGCGCGGCGCTGGAGGCGGAGCAGGCGGTCGAGCGCGGGGAGCCTCTGGGCCGCCTGCACGGGATTCCGATCGCACTCAAGGACAACATTGCCGTGCGCGGCGTGCCGCTCACCGCGAGTAGCGGATTTCTCCGCGACAACGTCGCGGCTGAGGACGCCGAGGTCGTCAGAAGGCTGCGCGATCACGGAGCCGTGATCGTCGGCAAGCTGCACATGGCCGAGTGGGCGATCGGCGCTACGACTCAGAACATCCACTACGGCGTTGGGCGCAACGCCTGGGACCTCGACCGCACGCCGGGCGGCTCCAGCGGCGGCTCCGGCGCGGCCACGGGCGCCGACCTGGTTCCGGTCGCGCTTGGCACCGACACCGGGGGCTCGGTTCGCGTGCCCGCCTCACTGAACGGGGTCAGCGGCCTGCGTCCAACCGCTGGGCGCGTCTCCAACCGCGGAACGATCCCGGTCGCCTGGACCTTTGACACGGTGGGGCCGCTCGCCCGCCGCGTCGAGGACGTCGCCCGGGTGCTCGAGGCGATTGAGGGCCATGACCCCGATGACCCAGCGAGCGCCGATCGTTCCGGCGGCGGCTATGAGGCCGCGATGGCGGAGGGTGGCCAGGGCCTGCGGATCGGCGTTCTCGGACCTGAGTTCAGAGCCGGTCTTCCCGCCGAGACGGACTCCCTGCTGGATGCCGCAGCGGCGACGATGGAGCGGCTCGGCGCCCGGATCGAGACGGTCGAGATTTCCGGGTTGGAGGAGGCGATCGAGCTGACCGCCGATCTGATGATGGCCGAGGCCGCCGCGTTTCACGCGGAGCGGTTCGCCCAGCGACCGGACGGCTTTGCCCCCGACGTGCAGGCCCGGCTGCGGCGCGGCGCGGCTATAACCGGGCCGCAATACGGCCTCGGGCGCGAGCAGCAACGGGCCTGGACGAAACGCGTGATCTCAGCGATCGCGGGACTCGACCTGTTGCTGGCGCCGGCCGCGCCGATTCCGGCTCCGCTGATTGCCGAGAGCGATCCGCTTGCGACGACCGGAGTGCTCGCGCGGTTCTTTTCGACCTTCGCGCTCGCGCGCACTCCGGCGCTGGTGATCCCGGTAGGACTCTCGGAGCAGGAGGGCCTGCCGCTGGGGATGCAGCTCGTCGGTCGGCCGTTCGAGGAGGGGACGCTGTTCCGCGCCGCGCGTGCCTATCAGCGGGAGACGGATTGGCATCTGCGCCGTCCACCTCGCCTCGGGCCGTGAAGCCCTAGACAAATGATTCCTATTCCCGCACCCACGGCTGACGCAGCTGACGGCGGCGCCGGATCACCACCCACGACCTCGCCCGTAGCTCCGCTACGGGCTACGCCCGGCGCCCGGCTTGGTCAGCCGCGCCCCCGTGGGCACGGTCATTCGGAATCAGTCATCTAGTCCCTAACCGAACGCTTCGGAGTCCCGCAGGGTCGCGATCCGCTCGTCGTCGTAGCCGCAGACGTCCCGTAGGACCTGATCTGTGTGCTCACCACGAAACGGGCCGCGCTCGTGCCGGAACGGCTCCTGATCGAGATTGACCCGCAACGGCGACGCAACCTGGCGCACCGTTCCGAGGCTGGGGTGCTCGGTCTCGACCACCGAGCCGCGGGCCTCCGCCTGCTTGTCGGCAAGGGCTTCGCCCACGTCGTACACGGGGCCCGCCGGCACTCCGGCCTCGGCGAGAGTCTCCAGCCAGTCCTCGCTGCCACGCCCCGCGAAGATCTCGCGCAGGGGCGCGAGCAGCTCCTCTCGATTCTCGTGGCGTCCGGCGAAGTCGACATAGCGCGGATCGTCGGCGAGATCCGGACGCCCAATCGTCTTGCAGAGGCGCTCCCAAAACTTCTGCTTTGCGCAGGCCACAGTGATCCATCCGTCGGCGGTCGCAAACGCCTGGAAGGGGACGATCGATGGATGCGCCGAGTCTCGCATCCGCTGGGGCTCGAAGCCGGCGCTGGCGTTCCAGGTCCCGATGTACATGAGCTGGTGCAGGGCGGTCTCGTAGAGGGAGATGTCGCAGTCGCATCCCCGCCCGTCCCGCCGTGCCGAGTGGAGCCCGGCCAGCACGGCGATCGTCGAGACGTAGCCGCCGGAGAGGTCGACAAGGGAGAGTCCGCTCTTGGTCGGCGGTCCCTCGGGTGCGCCGGTCAGGCTCATCCAACCTGACATGCCCTGCATGATGTAGTCGTAGCCGGCCTCCGCGGAGCGGGGTCCGGTCATCCCGAAACCGGAGAGAGAGCAGCAGACGATTCTGGGGTTGACCTGCTTGAGGTCGTCGTAGGTCAGCCTCAGCTTCTCCGGCTGATCGCCGCGGAGGTTCGAGTACAGAACATCGGAGGAGGCGACCAGGTCCTCGAGCACGTCCCGCCCGCCGCTGGTCCGCAGGTCGAGGGAGACGCTCTTCTTGTTGCGGTTGAAGGTCTCGAAGAAGAGCGAGTCCTCACCCTCTGCGTAGGGCGGCACGTAGCGGCCGACATCGCCGCCGGAGGCCGGATCCTCGATCTTGATCACTTCGGCCCCGAGGTCGGCGAGCTGGAGCGTGCCCCAGGGTCCGGCGCCGTACTGCTCGATCGCGATCACCCGGACGTCGGCGAGCGGTGCCGTCATCGGCCCTCTGCCCCCGGTTGATGTTGGACATCTATAAACACGCCGTACAAAACAGCCCTCATCCTCGAATCTCAGCAATCCTACCCGACCCCACAACAGGCGTGCCAGTAGCCAAACCACCGCCCTTGGAGGGGTTCTCTGAGGGACTCGACAGCTTGATGTCTGACATATATAGTCCGAGCCGATACCGGGCGCCGCCGACCTCGCCACGCCGGCGGCTGCAACACCGCTCCGGCGGATACGATGGCGGCAACGGCCCCGACCGATACCAAGGAGAGTGGGAGATGGCTGACCGAATCAACGTCAATGGCGCAGAGCTCTGGTACGAGGTCACGGGGAAGGGCGAGCCGATCGTCCAGATCCACGGCTCGGGCTTCGGGCATTTCAACTTCGGGCCCGCGACGCCGATCCTGAGCGAGCAGTTTCAGTGCATCGACTACGACCAGCGCGGCTACGGCGCCTCCGACAAGCCCGAGCAGGACTACGACATGGAGGTCTGGGCGGACGACGCGGTCGCCCTGCTCGACGCGCTGGGGATCGAGAAGGCCCACATCCACGGGACCTCGATGGGCGGCATGGTCGCGATCGTGGTCGGAGGCAAGTACCCGGAGCGCTGCCAGTCGGTGGTGATCAACTGCGCCGCCGCCCAGCTCGGCAAGTCGGGACAGCTGATCTTCCAGAACTGGATCGATCTGATCCGTCTCGACGGGGTCGGTTCGAGGACCCTGGCGGAGTTGATCTCCTGGCAGGCGCTCTCGCGCGCCTACCTGGAGACCGACGCGGGCAGGGAGGGGATCGACGTGATCCAGCAGATCCTCACCGATTCGAACGAGGCGCACGTGATGACGGCGGCCTGCCAGGCGATGATCGACATGAACCTACGGGACTGGGTCGGGAAGATCAGCCCGCCGGCGCTGGTGATCGGCGGCGACGAGGACATCATGACCCCCTGGGATCAGGGCCCGGAGGGGGCGGGCCAGCAGTGGATCGCGGACAACCTCCCGAACGGCGAGACTTACCTGATTGCCGGGTCGAACCACTCGACGATCTTCGACGGGACCGAGGAGCACTGCAAGGCGGTGGCCGACTTCATCGGCCGCCACCCGATCGGCGCGGACTCTCCGGTCGCCCCGAACGCCGGCTGAGACGGTGTCCCTGAAGCTGCCGGAGCGCGTCTCGATCGTCGAGCTCGGCCCGCGCGACGGCCTGCAGAGTCTCGAGCGGCACTATCCGGTCGCGACCAAGGTCGAGATGGTCGAGACGCTCGCGGCGGCCGGGTTCCCGACCGTCGAGGTGACGGGATTCGTGCGGCCCGACGTGATCCCGCAGCTGGCCGACGGTGCCGAGGTCTTTGCCGGCATCAAGCGCCGGAAGGACACGGTCTACCGCGGGCTGGTGCCCAACAAGCGAGGCGCCGAGCGCGCGGTTGATGCCGACGCGGACGAGATCCTCGGCCTGATCACGGCGAGCGACACATACAACCTGAAGAACTCGAATATGTCAGTCGCCGACAACCTCGACGAGATCGACGGGGTCGCGGAGGTCGCGGCCGCGGCCGGCAAGCCCGTCGTGGTGGCGATCGGGGTCTGCATGTTCTGCCCCTATGAAGGCGAGATCCCCGAGTCGCGGGTGCTCGAGATGATCGAACGGATGCGCGGCGCCGGGGTCGACAGCTTCTACATTGCGACCAGCACCGGACTCGACGGCCCGGCCAAGGTCGCCCGGCTGAGCTCGATGATCCTCGATCGCTGGCCCGAGATCACCCTCGGCCTGCACCTGCACAACACCAACGGGATGGCCCTGGCCAATGCGCTCGCTGGGATGCAGAGCGGGGTGAGCTTTCTGGAAGGCTCGATCTGCGGGATCGGCGGAGGCATCCGCATGCCCTATGGGATGGCTCACTTCGGCAACATCGCCAGCGAGGACCTGGTCCATCTCTGCTCAGAGCTCGGGGTCGAGTGCGGGATCGAGCTCGACGACGCGTTGGCGGCGGCGCGCAGAGTCAAGGATCTGCTCGAGCTCGAGACCACCTTCAGCTCCGCCTTGCAGGGCGGCACCAAGGCTGCGGTGCTCGAGCAGGCCCGAACCGCCCCGCACGAGTCCTGAGTTCGGTGCCACTGTACATCCAGCTGCCGGCGGCAGCCGGTACGCGGTCAGCGACTGGCAGAGACGAAAAGCGAGCGCTACGCCGTTGTCTCGATCTCGCAGCAGTTGTAGAACGCGACGTGGTCCTTGATCTCGGACGCCGCCTCGCTCGGGGTCGGGTAATACCAGGCAACGCCAGGCAGCGTCTCGCCATCTAGCTCGATGTCGTAGTAAGAGGCGATCCCCTTCCACGGACAAGGCGTCGTGAGGTCGCTGTCAACAAGATGCTCACGGACGACCGAGTCGGGCGGGAAGTAGTGGTTTCCCTCCAGCTCAATCGCCTCATCGGACTCGGCCAAAAGGACGCCTCGCCGGGTCGCTCTTGCCATCGCTCAGCTCCTTGTCGATCGGTGCGGTGTTGATTCACCCAGCGACCACGAACTCGCCAATGTGCCCGCTGGGCGAGGACGGAATCGTACAAGACGTGACACTGGCCTCGCGGCGTGTCGCGGTCCACGTCTGACTTGCCCCGCTACGTAGGAAGACGTCGACACCGTCGCGGCGAGCCCTGGGTTCGGAGTGCCGGCCCGTTCGTGCAAGACCTCCTCGCCCTCGGTCTCGAGCCGCGGACCTGATTGATCGAGCGATTCCGGGGCGAGCTGCGATCGTCCTCGATGCGCTCGGACACGCCGTCTTCGTCAATAGCAGGGCGCTGCGGGCGGCTGGACTTGCCGATGGCCGCGATCCGGCAGGGGGAGCGGTCCTACGCGACGACGGCGGCCGGCCGAACCGGGTCTTGCTCGAGAACGCCCAGAACGTCGCCCTCGACGCCGCCGAGCGGCCGTCAGCTCGCAATCGGCGCGCCAACCACCGACGCGCTGCTCGGGGCTCTCGACGAGTTCGCCGCGAACGGGATCACCACCGTCAGCGACGCCGGTGGCTACTGGCCCCGCGAGCATCACCTTGCCTGGGTCCGTGCGGCGCGGGAGGGCGAGCTCAACGTGCGGGCGTCAAACGCGCTCTGGGTCTACCCGAACCGGCCGCTGCGGCCGCAGCTGCTCCGGATTGCCAGGATCCGAAACCAGGCAGAGCGACAGGGCGTCGCCTTCGACCAGGTCAAGCTATACGTCGACGGGATCGTCGACTACGGCACCGCCGCCCTCAAGGAGCCCTCCATTCGACGTCCCTCTTGGGCGCCGGGCGGCTCGCGCGGGTTCACGTACTTCAGCCGGCGCAAGCTCAGCCGGTATGTGGCCGGGTTTGATCGACGCGGATTTCAGGTGCACATGCACGTCTGGGGCGACCGCGCCACCGAGCTCGCGCTTGACTCGATCGAGCGAGCCCGGCGCCTGAATGGAGCGCCCGAGCGGCCGCACCGGCTCACCCACAACTACCTTGTCGCCGAGCCCGACCGCAGCCGTTTCAGCGAGCTCGGCGTCGTCGCGGACTTCCAACTCGGCGCCGAGGCAATCGACCCCCGGTACGCCCGGTTTCTGCGACGATGGATCGGGCCCAGGGCGAGCAGTTGCTGCCTGTCCGAAGCCTTGGAGAGGCCGGCGCCTTGACCACGCTCTCGAGCGATTGGGATGCCGACGAGCTCTCGCCGCTGGGCTCGATCGAGCGGGGACTGATCCGGCGCGATAGCCCCGAGGTGATTCCGGACGCCGCGACGGGGCTGCGGATGGTCACCCTGGATGCGGCACGACTCTTGGGTCAGGACAAGATCGCCGGCTCGATCGAGGTTGGAAAACGCGCCGACCTGGTGATTTTCGACCGCGACCCGCTGGCCGTGCCGCCCGAGCAGATCGGAGAGATCCAGATCCTGCAAACCGTCCTCGACGGGGAGACGGTCTACGAGGCCGGCGGTTGAGACCTCGGCTCCAGCCGAGAGCGTCGGAAGATCGGCGGGCCGTAACCCATCGGTATTTGTAGTTGGAGGCCCTCCGGATGGATCGTGGCGACAAGCGCACCTGCCCGGTCGCCAAGAAGGCGTCCCATGCATAGACTGACCCCATGGACCTTGAGCGGGCACGGGAATTTCTGCGCGAGCATCATCGCGGCGTGCTCGCGACCCGGCGCAGCGGCGGCGGGATCCAGCAGAGCCCGGTGATCGCCGCCGTCGACGGCGAGGGTCGAGTCGTGATCTCCAGCCGCGAGACCGCCTACAAGGTCCACAACCTGCGCCGCGACCCCTGGGCGCAGCTCTGTGCGTTCCCCGATCTCTTCTTCGGCGAGTGGATCTACGCCGAGGGCGAGGCAGAGATCCTCTCCCTCCCGGAAGCGATGGAGCCACTGATCGACTATTACAAGCGGTTCCCCGGCGAGAATCCCGACTGGGACGAGTACCGGGCGCGGATGGAGAGTGAGCGGCGGGTGCTGATCCGGATTGAGCTGAGCGCCGCCGGGCCCGACCTCCAAGGCTGAGTCGAGTCCCAACCGCTCCTGGGCTTCGCATGGCCCCTTGATCTCCCTGTCTGTTGGGGCGCAGTTCGTGGAACCAATCATCTAGAGTCCGCGAAGAGCCGCGGAAGGCCGGAGCGTCTTCGTTTGAAGAGGTCGCGGTCAAGTCCGGTCGGCGGCTCTGACGACCTAGGTACCGTACGGAGGAGGAGGAGGAGGCATGATGTCGATTCTGCGCCGCCCGAAGCGGAAGAGCGGGCTCGTTCGCTGCGACGGCTGCGGCCACGAAAGGGAGCTTGCCGAGAAGCGCTGCTCGAACTGCGGCGCGAAGAAGACCGTTCCGCTTCACTTGTAGCGGTTGCGTTAGGCGCGAGCACCACGGACGCTCGCCTCTGCTCCGCCTCGAGCTCGAGCGAGCGCTCGCTGTTCCTTCCCGCGCAGGCTGTCGCGCAAACCAAGGGTGAGGCCGTGAGAGCTCGCGCCCGGCCTCACTTCAGTGATTACCTTCGGGGAACCCTCGCCGGGTTTGGGACGTGTCGGCCGATCTCGACCTCTCGCCCGAGACGTGGAGCGGCAAGGTGAAGCGGAAGCGCTAGTGCTGGGCGACCCGGCGACGCCGAACTTAGGCGCCGCTGCTTCGCAGCTTCTCGCGCAGCTGCTCGGTCGCTGTCGCGTCGATCTCGCGGCCGTCGATCACGACCCCGTAGATCTCCTGCGCCTGCTCCGTTGAGATCAGCTCGTCGAGCGCGTTGTCAAGGACCAGGGCCGGGTCGCGCTCGAGCGGGTCGCCGTAGCCGCCGCTGGTCACGCCCTCGATCACGAGCCGATCGCCCGCCTCGAACTTGTGGGCGTTCACCTTGGAGTAGAGGCGCTCCTCGCTGCCATCCTCGCGCACATGCCAGAAGCGCCCGGGTCGGCCCGGGGTGCCGCCGAACACGCCCGGAGGTGGGTCGATGGCGGCGTGGCGCTCCGACTCGGTCGTCACCTGGGCGGGGGTCAGGAAGGCGTAGTCGCGGATTGCGCTGGTGCCGCCGCGATAGGTGCCGTGGCCGAACTCGCGCTCGATCAGCTCGTAGCGATGGAAGCGGAAGGGCAGGTGCAGCTCGAGGTCCTCGATCGGCTGGTTGCGGATGTTGGCCGAGAGGCAGTCGACGGCGTCCATGCCGTCCTTGCCCGGGCGGCCCCCGTAGGACCCCTCATCGACCTCGATCGTGATCCAGTAGCTGCCGTCGGGATAGGTGCCGCTCATGTACATGCCGTTGAGCTGCGCCGAATTGCCGGCGGTCGCGCGATCGGGCATCACGGGCGCCAGCGCCTGCAGGATCAGATCGGCGACCCGGTTGATCGGGTTGAAACGGATCTGGGTGGCCGCCGGGAACTTCGGGTTGAAGATCGTGCCCTCGGGCGCAATCACCGTGATCGGCCGAAAGCCGCCGGAGTTCGCTGGGATGTACTTGTCTGCCAGGAAGGTGTCGAGCAGCAGCGTCCGGAACAGCGAGTAGACCCCAACGCAGGTTGAGCCGCCGTAAGGGGTATTGAGGGCGTTGGCGTGCTGGGGCGGCGATTCGGTCAGGTCGACGGTCACCGATGAGCCCTCGACTATGACCTTGACGTTGATCCGCTCCGGGACGTCGCGATGGATGCCGTCGTCGTCGAGCCAGCCCTCGGCCTCGTAGGTCCCGTCCGGGACCTTCTCGATCTCCGCCCTCAGCATCCGCTCGGAGTAGTCGATCAGGGCGTTTGAGTAGGTCTCGATCGTCTCGCGGCCGTGCTTTTCGAGCAGCTCGATCATCCGGCGGTCGCCATGTCGGGCCGCTGCCACCTGGCAGGAGAGGTCGCCCATCACCTCCCTGGGGGCCCGGTTGTTGTCGCTGAAGAAGTTCCACATGTTGTCGTCGCGCACGCCGGCCTTGTAGAGGAAGTTGGCGTTGAAGATCCGTCCCTCGGCATACATGTCGAAAAGGTCGATTGTGCCGCCCGGTTGGGCGCCGCCGATGTCGAGATGGTGAGCAGTGTTCGCCGAGAAGCCGAACAGCTTCCCCTCCCAGAAGATCGGCACGATCACCCCGATGTCCAATGAGTGGCTGGCGCCGAGATAGGGGTGGTTGTGGATCATCACGTCACCCGGCTCGAGCTCGATTCCACGTTCCTCGATCGTCTCCATAGCACCCCGGGTATAGGCGACCAGCGAGCCGACATGGAACGGGGTGTTGTCGGACTCGGCGATCTCCTCGCAGTCGGTGTTGAGCAGGGCGCAGCCCATGTCCTCGGACTCCCGAATCAGCACCGAGTAGGAGCTGCGGATCAGCTGATGGGCCATCTCCTTGGCGACCGAATCGAGCTCGCCGCCGATGATCTGCATTAGCACGGGATCGACGCTGCGCCCGTTGCCCGCTTCAGTGTCGGTGGTGCTCATCCGCTCTCCTTCCGGGTCAGGCGCACGGTCCCGTCGTCCAGCACCTCGCCGTCCCACTGTGGGGTGATGACCAGCGTCGAGTCCATCTCGAGGACCACGGCCGGCCCCGAGAGCCGCGCCCCTGCCAGCAGTGCGTCGCGGCGGTAGCGAGGCGCCGGGCGGCGCTCGGGCTCGGCTCCCGCGGCCGGAAGGACCAGCTCAGAGCTGCCGATCAGAGCGTCCTCGGGGCTGCCGTCGCCGGCCTCGAGTGAGTACGTCGGCCGGGAGGCGATCTCGCTGGTCGCGATCACCCGTAGCGAGATGATCTCGACCGGATCGTTCGGAAAGTGGAAGCCGTACTCGTGCTCGTGCTGATCGTGGAAGCCCTGTTCGATCCGCTCGCGCCAATCCGAGCCCAACTCGTCGCACTCGGCGGAGAGCTCGTAGCCCTGGCCGGCATACCGGCAGGCCGCCTCCCTGCGTAGGACCGGGGCAGCCCCGGTGTGATCGGCGAACCGCTCTCCCAGCTCGGCCTCCATTTCGTCAAAGCGTTGCTCGAGCGTCTCTCGCTCGGCGCTGGAGAGCATCAACCCGACCGTTCGGATGGCGTCGTAGCGGAGATCGGTGGTCAGCAGTCCCATCGCGGAGGTGATCCCGGGGGCGGTGGGGATCAAGACGACGGGAATATCGAGTTGCTCGGCGATCTCGCAGGCATGCAGGGGTCCGGCGCCGCCGAACGCGACGAGTGCGCACTCGCGTGGGTCGTAGCCGCGCCGGATCGAATGCAGGCGGATCTCGCGGACCATGTTGGCGTCGACGATCCGCAGGATTGCCAGCGCCGCCGTCTCGGCGTCCATCTCGAACTCGCCGCCAAGCGCCGCCACAGCCTCACGGGCCCGGTCCTCTCGCAGGGCCATACGCCCACCGAGGAAAGACTCGGGATCGACCCGTCCTAGGACCATGTGGGCGTCCGTGACGGTGGCCTCAGTGCCGCCGCGGTCGTAGCAAGCCGGCCCGGGCTCGGCCCCGGCACTGCGCGGCCCGACGTTGAATGCCCCACCCTCGTCGGCCCAGGCCACCGAGCCGCCCCCGGCGCCGATCGCGGTCACGTCGAGCTTCGGGGAGAGGATCGGATAGCCGCCCATATACGAGTCCATGATGTTGAGCTCGAGCAGGCGCCCCGGGATCACCGAGATATCGGCCGAGGTGCCGCCGATGTCGAGTGTGATCAGCCGATCGTGCCCGGCGAGTGAACCCACGTGGCGGCCGGCGATCACCCCGGCGGCGGGGCCCGAGAGCAGCACGTTTACGGCCCGCTCGGCGGCCTGGTCGACGCCGGCGACGCCGCCGTTGGACTGCATCACGTGCATCGGGCAGTCGACCCCGACCCGCCGCCAGCCCTGCTCGAGGCGTTCGAGATGGGTGCGGGTCTTGGGCTTGATGAAGGCGTTGACCGCGGTGGTCGTGAAGCGCTCGAATTCGCGGAACTGCGCGATCACCTGATGTGACAGCGAGATCTCGGCGTCAGGGTGGTGCTCCGCGACGAGCTCGCCGGCCCGCAGCTCGTGCGCCGGATTGAGAAACGAGAACAGGAAGCAGACGCAGATCGACTCGACCTCCACCTCGCGCAGGTGGTGGATCGCCGCCACGGTCGCCTCCTCGTCGAGCGGGACCGTGACCTCGCCAGGGGGGATGATCCGCTCGGCGACAGGGAGGCGATACTTGCGTTCGACCAGCGGCCAGCGCTGGAAGGGGATGTCCTGCATCAGCGAGAAGTTGTGGGGCCGCTGGTGGCGTCCGATGTGGATGATGTCCCTGAAGCCCTTGGTCGTCAGCATCCCCGTCCGGGCGCCGTCGTGCTCGAGCAGCGCGTTGGTCGCGACGGTCGTGCCGTGCAGGACGAGGTCGATCTGGCCCGGCTCGATCTCGGCCATCTCGCAGATCTCGAGTGTGCCGCGGATCGTGGCCTCCGCGGGGTCTTCCTTGACCGTGGGCAGCTTGTGAACGACTACCCCGTCGCCGCCGACGCCGCTGAGGATGATGTCGGTGTTCGTACCGCCGACGTCGACGCCGAGCGCGATCATCGAGGGGCCAGCGGGGTCAGGAGGGAGGGCCAGGTCACGACTGCTTTCGCATCATACTCAGACCCGCTTATGTCCGACTTATCCAATCTCAACGCGGAGCGGTTCAGATCCCGGCAGTGGCCCCACCGTCGACCACAAGCGACTCGCCCGTGACCCAGCGGGCCTCGGACGAGGTCAGGTAGACGAACGCATCCGCGATGTCGAGCGGGTCGCCGAGCCGACCCAAAGGGTGCATCTCGGTGACCGCACGTCGCGCCTCGTGCGGGTCCTCCTGGGCTTCCAGGTACTGCTCCAGCATCGGCGTCGAAGTGAAACCCGGGCAGACGCAGTTCACCCGGATCCCGCTCTCGGCGCCGTCAAGCGCCATGCACTTGGTCAGCATGATCGTCGCCGCCTTTGCTGCCGCATAGCCCGCCTGCCCTGGCGTGCCGGAGATCCCGGCCACCGATGCGGTGTTGGTGATCGTGCCGCCGCCGGCCCGCTCGAGTCGGGGCCAGGCGGCGCGTCCGACCAGGTAGACGCTCTTGAGATCAACGGCGAGCACCCGGTCCCAGTCCGCCTCATCGAGCTCGTGCACGGCGCCGACCATCGGGATCCCGGCGTTGTTGACGACCGTGTCCAGCCCACCGAGCGCATCGCTCGCCGAGGCGACTGCCGCTTCGACCGCGCCCGCGTCGGTGACGTCTGCGCCAAGCGTGGCCACGCAGCTTGGGCCGAGCTCGCTGCCAAGTTGCCTGACTGCTTTGTCGTCGAGATCGAGCAGCGCGACCGAGGCTCCCTCCTGGACGAACCGCCGGGCGATCTCGCGGCCGATCCCGACTGCCGCGCCGGTGATCAGGGCGCGCCTGCCGGCCAGTCTTCCCGCGGTCGCGGGGGCCGTTGAGTGATCGTGATCGTCGGCTGACATTCGCTGGCCCCGCCTAGCCGAGCGCCTCACCGAAGAACGACGTGACCACCCGCACCGCCTCGGCCGGCTCCTCCAGGAGATCGGCGTGGCCGATGTTCGGGAACTCGTGCAGCCGGGCGTAGTCGGGGACCGCGGCGACGATCTGGCGCGCACTGAACCCGGACGGGGCCAGGTCAGGTGGGGTCATGATGTCCTTGGTCCCGTTCGTGAACAGGATCGGACGGCTGAGGTCCTTGACCAGCGGCTCGAGATCCATGTTCTCCATCGCCAGGCAGGCTTGGCGGACCGTGTATGGGGAGTTGGCGTTGATCACGCTGCGGACGTTGTCGAAGATGTCGGGGTTGTCCTCGATGAAGGTCGCGCTGACCGCTTGGATCGTGACCAGGTCGGAGAGCTCGTCGAGCGGCAGGCCCTCGGCCTGCCGGCGCCAGTTGCGGAACATGGTCCGCCGGTAGGTGTCGCAGCGTGCAAACGCGCAGTCGGCGCAGGAGGCGATCGTCTTCTCCGGGTACTTC
Source organism: uncultured Acidimicrobiia bacterium (assembly GCA_964196325.1). Taxonomy (GTDB): domain Bacteria; phylum Actinomycetota; class Thermoleophilia; order Solirubrobacterales; family 70-9; genus CAXMST01. The sequence continues at coordinate 11,542 of CAXMST010000110.1, read as the reverse complement.
GCGGTGAATGCGATCCCGACCATCCCTCCCATCGAGGTGCCGTGGGTCAGAACCTGGTCGATGCCGAGCTCGTCCAGCAGGCCGGCTGCCTCGTCGGCCCAACCCTCGACGGAGTAGTGCTCGAGCGGCTGGTCGGAGCGACCGTATCCGCTGGCGTCGTAGGACAGCAGCCGGAAGTTCTCCCGGAAGCCGTCGTTGACCGAGTTGAAGTTCTGCCGCCCGAACAGCGAGCCGCCGAACTGGAAGATCAGCGGTGCGTCCTCGGGCCCCGTGAACTCGTACCAGAGTCGGGTTTCACCGACCGTTGCAAACGGCATCTTGCGCTCCTCCTCCATTGTGATCGAAAAACGACTCGCCGCCGGCCGCTGCCATATACGCGATTGCCGGCGCCGGGTTTCGGGGCCATCGTATGCACGATCGTGAGTCAATGTCCAATACGGGGTTAGTTAGACTTTCGGCTCCCGCGTTCGAGGAGATCAATCGATGAGCCATAAAACGGGGATCGAGGGTCTCCAAGCGGCCGCTCTTCAGGCCATCGTCGAGCGCCTCAGGGTGATGTTCGACATCGGGCGCTGCACCCTGCGAATGGAGCAGCCTGGGGAGACGTTTCCCGTTGTCTTCGAGGCGCTGGGGCCCGACGTGGGCAGCCTGATCGGGGAGGCGACGGTTGATCTGCGCGGCCAGCCGGTTGTCAGACAGATCACCGAGGACGGGACCCAGGTCGTCCAGCACGACTGCCGCACGGCGTTCGACGACCCAGCCTTTCAGCGGATGCTCGACGTCTACGGTGGCCTCGGAGCCCAGATCGTCACCCCTGTGCACGATCAGACCCAGAACCTGCGGGCGATCATCTCGCTGCACCATCTCGACGGCCCCCGCCGATGGACCGACGAGGAGACCGACCTCGCGGCGGGTGCCGCGGAGATGGTCGGCGCGATAGCGGGGCCGGGGCGATGAGCCGGCGACTGAGCATCGACGGTTCGGTGTCGATCACCGTCGATGCGACCAACAGCCACAACCGCTGGTTTCCGGACCTCGACCCGGTCGCCGAGGTCGAGCCCGGAGAGGAGCTCGTGCTCGAGCTGCGCGACGGGATGGACGGGGAGCTCGGGCCCCAGGCCAGCAGCGCGTCGCTGCGCTCGGTCAATCTCGACGCCAACCACGCGATGACCGGGCCGGTCGCGGTCGCCGGTGCGGAGCCCGGCGATGTGCTCGAGGTCGATGTGCTCGAGGTCGAGCCCGCCGGCTATGGGGCCACCGCGGTGATTCCGGGGTTCGGCCTACTCGGCGACCGTTTCGAGGATCCCTTCCTGGTTCGCTGGGAGATCTCCGACGGCATCGCCCGCTCACCGGATCTCCCAGGGGTCGCGATCCGGGGCGCCCCCTTTCTCGGCACGATTGGGGTCGCGCCCTCGGCCGAGCTACTGACCCGCGCCGATCAGCGCGAGCGTGCGGTCACCGATCGGGGGGAGATGGCGCTGCTGCCACAGGCTGAGGGCGCAGCTCCCCGGCTCGAGCCCTATGCGTCGCGTGGGCTGCGCACGATTCCGCCGCGTGAGAACGGCGGCAACCTCGACATTCCGCAGCTCACCGCCGGCAGCCGGCTGTTGCTGAGAGTCCACGTCGACGGTGCGCTGCTCTCGGTCGGCGACGCGCACTTCGCCCAAGGCGAGGGCGAGTCCTGCGGCACCGCGATCGAGATCCAGGCGACTGCCAGGATTCGGGTCGGCCTGCGCAAGGCCGCGGTGGCGGCCTGGGTCCCGAGCTTCCCGGCTTACGAGTTCCGGACGCCGCCGAACGCGGGGCCGGGGCGACAGTTCCTTGCCACCACGGGGATCTGCGTCGGCGAGGACGGCAGGAACGGGTCGCTGGAGATCACGACCGCCGCTCGACGGGCGCTCGCGGAGCTCGTGGACCTGCTCTGCGCGACCCGTGGGCTCACGCCAGAGCAGGCCTATGTGCTGAGCAGCGTCGCGGCTGACCTGCGGATCTCCGAGGCGGTCAACGTCCCCAACGCCCTCGTCTCGGCGATTCTCCCGCTCGACGTCTTCGAGTGAGCCCCCCCAGCACCGTCCTCGGCGGAGCGGCCTCAGCCGTTGTCCAGAGCCGCCCGCACCGCTGCGCCGAGCGCGGCGCTTGTCGCCGTCCCGCCGAGATCGGGCGTGTGATGAGCGGGCTCGGCGAGGGCCGCCGCGATCGCCCGCTCCAGCGACCGGGCTGCCTTGGCCTCGCCCAGATGCTCGAGCATCATCGCCACCGACCAGATCTCGCCGATTGGGTTGGCGACGCCGTGACCGGCGATGTCGGGGGCCGATCCGTGGATCGCCTGGAACAGCGAGGGATGCTCGCCGGTTGGGTCGATGTTGGCGCTCGGGGCGGTACCGAGGCTGCCGGTGATCGCCGCGCCCAGGTCTGTGAGGATGTCGCCGAACAGGTTGCTGGCGACGACGACGTCGAAGTCGTAGGGGTCGGTGACGAGCGCCGCGGCGGCGGCGTCTACAAGCCGCGATCCCGACTCGATATCGGGGTAGTTCGCGGCGACCTCCTCGAAAACCTCGTCCCAGAAGACCATCGCATGCCGCTGGGCGTTCGACTTGGTCACGCTGTCGACCCTGCACCGGCCGTGCTCACGCGCATAATCGAAGGCGAAGCGCATGATCCGCTCAACCCCGGAGCGGGTGAAGACAAGGGACTCGATCGCCACCTCCAGCGGCCGGTTCCGATGGACGCGCCCGCCGATGCCGGAGTACTCACCCTCGGTGTTCTCTCGCACGAAGACGATGTCGATCTCCTCGGCCCGCGGTGTGCTGAGCACCGACTCGACCCCCGGCAGCAGCCGGACCGGGCGCAGGTTGACGTACTGAGCGAAGCGCTGACGGATCGCCAGGATCAGTCCCCAGACCGTGACCGAGTCGGGCACCCGCGGGTCGCCGACCGGTCCCGAGAGGATCGCGTCGAAGCGCGACAGCGTTTGATCCCAGTCCTCAGGCATCAGGCTGCCGCCGGCAAGGTAGTGCTCGGTGCCCCATTCCAGCGTCTCGATCTCGACCGCGAAGCTGCCGTCGACCTCGACGGCGGCTTCGAGCGCTGCCACAGCCTGGGCGATCACCTCGGCCCCGATCCCGTCGCCGGGAATCACCGCGATCCGATGACGGCGCATCGCCGGTCAGTCGACGGTGTGGCCGTCGAGGAGGGCCGTCACGTCAACCTCGATCATCAGCTCGGGCAGCCCGAGTGCCGAGACCTCGACGATCGTGTCCGCCGGATACGGAGGGGTGAAGTGCTTACCGCGGAGCTCGACGATCTTCGGGAAGTTGGCCATGTCGGTGAGGTAGATCGTGACCTTGACGATCTGCTCCATGCTCGAGCCCGCGGCGCTGAGCACACGCTCGATGTTGGCAAAGGTCTGCGCTGCCTGGGCATCGAAGTCGCCCTCGCCGACGATCCCTCCGTGCTCCTCGATCGCGGCCTGGCCGGAGAGCAGGATCAGATTCCCAATCCGGTAGCCGAGCGAGATCCGGAAGGCCTCGAACGGGTCGGGTTCGGTGTGGATGCGATGGGCGTCGGAGTCGCTGATCGGACCACCCTATTCCAATCGTCGGGCACCGTCCACTCGGGACGGAAGGGGTGAGCGCGATCCGTAGCCGACTACCGCAGGGCGCGCTCGGCGTGGCCCTGCTCTACATCCTGCTCGTCCTGTTCTGGGGTTCGACCTTTCTCTGGGTCGAGCTCGCCCTCGAGCAGACCTCGCCGCTGACCATCATTGGGACGCGGCTGTTGGTCGGAGCGGTCGTCGTCGTCGCCGTGGTCGGGATACTCGGCAGCGGGGTCCGCGAGGCCCATAGCTTCTCAGCCCTGAGGCCGTGGTTTGTGCCGGGGATCGTGCTGGCCCTGCTGGCCGCCGTAATCCCGGGCCTGTTGATCTCGGTCGCCCAGCAGCAGATCGAGAGCGGCACCGCTTCGATCGTCAACGCCACGGCGCCGCTGTGGACCGCGCTGCTCACCTGGATCGTGATCGGTGGCGCGGCCGGCAGGCTCTCCCGCGCACAGGTCGCCGGCCTCTTGATCGGGGTGCTCGGGGTTGGTCTGCTGGTTGGCCGAGCGCCCTCGTCGATGGAGGTCCAGGGTCAGCTCCTGGTGGTTGGGGTGACGCTCGTCTACAGCACCGGCGGGGTCTATGCACAGCGGACCTTCGGGGGGGCGCCGACGCTGGCGGCGGCGATCATGGCCAGTGTGATCGGCGCCGTGATCGCCTTCCCCCTGGGCGTTGCGGGCTGGATCGCCGACCCACCCGGAGTGAGCGCGCTCGCGGCGATGTTGGTCCTCGGGGCCACCAGCTCCGGCTTGGCGCTGCTGATCTACTTCGAGCTGATCCGGAGGCTCGGGGCGACGCGCACGCTGACCGTCACCTATCTAATTCCGATCGTCGCGATCGGCCTCGGAGCGCTGCTCCTGAGCGAGGAGCTACGGCTGCTCAACTTCGTCGGCCTGGCCCTGATCCTGCTTGGGGTGGCGCTCGTCAACGGCCAGCTGGGTGGTGGCGGGCGTGGCCGGCCGGCGGGGGCGCCACCGCAGGCGCCCCTCCCGAGCCTGGAGCCGGATCCGCCGGACTAGCCCCTCAGACGGCGGGCAGCACCTCGGTGGCAAGCAGGCGCAGGGTCCTCAGTACGTCCGCTTGCGGCATTCCTGGCCACTGGGCGCGGACAATCAGCCGGTTGACGCCGAGGCGGTCGACGTGCTCGCGAATCTGCGCGGCGCAGGTTTGGGGCGAGCCGAGGATGAAGCGGCCGCCGCCGGTCAGTTGCTCCCACTCGCGCTGCAGCGTGTCGCCCTCGGGGAGCACCTCATCCTGGCCCCAGTTGACGTAGGCCTCGTACTTGGCCGCCAGAAACGGGCGAGCGGTCTCCATCGCCGCCGCGTCGGTCTCGGCTACGCAGACCTCCTTGATGATCGGCACCGCCTCGCTCGGGGGCTTGCCGCAGGCCCGGCGCTCGGCTTCGAAGAGCTCGACCTGGGGCTGCAGCTGCTCGAGCCTGGTGTGCGGGTTGATCATCCAGGCGTCGGCAAGCCGGGCCGCCCGCCGCACGGCCCCGTCGGCGTTGGCCGCGATCCAGATCGGGGGCGGCGAGCTCGGTCGCAGCGTGAGCCGGGCTTGATCGAGCTCGAAGCCGTCCCCCGCCGCGCTCACAGCATCGCCGGCGAGCAACGCGCGGACGATCTCCAGCTTGCGCTCGAACAGCGCGAAGCGGTCGCCGCGGACCCCGAAGGCCGCGTTCTCGACGGCGCGGTAGCCGACCCCGAGGCCGAGGATGAAGTTGCCGTCGGCGATCTCGTTCAGGGTCGCCGCGTTCTCCGCGACCTCGAGCGGGTTGAGCAGAGGCAGCAGCAGTATTCCGGTGCCAAGCGTCATGCCCTTGGCCTCGGCCGCGACCCGGGCGAGAAACGGGATCGTCTGGAACATCTGAAACGGCTCGGAGAGGAAGTGCTGGCCCGCCCAGATCGAGTCGAAGCCAAGCTCGCGGGCCAGGGCGACCTGCTCGAGGTGGTCACGCAGCGCCGCGCTCGCCGCGACCGAAGGCGGATGCTGACCTGAGAGGAACAGCCCCAGTCGCACCGGTTGGCCCCCATCGTCGGCCCCGACGGCCCCGCTCATACCCTCAAACCCTGAGCGTGAAGGGATCTTGCACGGCGTCGGAGAGCTCGACCCAGACGCTCTTGGTCTTCGTCATCTCGCGAATCGCCTCGACCCCGCTCTCGCGCCCATGGCCGCTCATCCCGGAGCCACCGAACGGGGACATCGGAGCTACCGCGCGATAGGTGTTGATCCAGACGGTGCCCGCGTTCAGCTCGCGGGCCACGCGGTGGGCCCGCTTCACGGCGTTGGTCCAGACTCCGGCCGCGAGGCTGTAGGCGGTGCCGTTTGCGATCCGCACCGCATCCTCCTCGTCGTCGAAGGGGATCACCGCGAGCACCGGGCCGAAGACCTCTTCCTGGGCGATCTTCATCTCAGGCGTGACGTTGGTCAGCACCGTCGGCTCGTAGTAGTAGCCGCCGCCCAGGTCAGCGCCGTCGGGGGTGCGCCCGCCGGCGGCGACCTCGGCCCCGTCGGCCACGGCCTCGCTGACGAAGCCCTCGATCTTGTCGAGCTGCGCAGCGGTGGCAGCCGGACCCATCTGGGTCTCCGCGTCGGTCGGATCCCCGATCCGGATCGCCTTGGCCCGCTCGGCGATGCGGGCCACGAACTCGGCCTCGATCTCACGCTGCACGAGCAGCCGCGAGCCGGCGATACAGGTCTGGCCCGAGGCGGCGAAGATCCCGGCCAGCACGCCGGCCTCGGCGGCCTCCAAGGGGGCGTCGGCAAAGACGATGTTGGCCGACTTGCCGCCGAGCTCGAAGGTCGCCGGCACGAGCTGGGCGGCCGCCGCGCGGGCGATCGCGATCGCGGTCTCGGGGCCACCCGTGAAGGCGATCCGGTCGATTCCCGCGTGAGCGGTCAGGGCAGCCCCGCAGCCGGCGCCGGCGCCGGTGATCACGTTGACGACCCCCGCGGGGAACCCGGCCTGCTCGAACAGCGGCACCAACTCGAGCATCGAGGCCGACGTGTGCTCGCTGGGCTTGACGACCATCGTGTTGCCGGCCGCGAGCGCCGGAGCGAGCTTCCAGGTGGCGAGTAGCAGCGGCGAGTTCCACGGTGCCAGCGCCGCGACGACGCCGACCGGCTCGCGCAGGGTGTAGTTGAGCACCGTCGGTTGATCGATCGCCGGCACCGTCCCCTCGATCTTGTCGGCCATCCCGCCGAAGAACCGGTACCAGCGTGCCAGCGCCCCGGCCTGGGCGCGCATCTCCTTCAGCAGCTTGCCGTTTTCGCGCGTCTCGACTTGGGCGAGCCGCTCGACGTTGGCCTCGATCAGATCGGCAAGCCGTAGCAACAGCAGGCCGCGGGCGCTCGGCGTCAGGCCCCCCCAGGCCGGATCCGTCAGCGCTGTACGCGCTGCGTTCACCGCCCGGTCCACATCGCTCGCCGAGGCGTCGGGGATCAACGCCCAGGTCTGACCCGTAGCGGGGTTGGCGCTCTCGATCGTGGCCGCAGCTGACGCGTCACACCACACCCCCCCGACCCACATCTGGTAGCGCTGCAGCTCTGGATCGGCTGTGGCGGACATGCACACTTTCTACCACCGAGGGGCAGCTCGGAACATCGCGGCCGCGGAGCCGGCCGTCCGGCCCCGGTGATCGGGGGCATGGTCATGCGCCTTCTCGCCGGGTGCAGCGCCGTGTATAGACTCCGCCCTCAAAGGGGTCGTAAGTCCGACTCTGCCAGGCGCGAGGAGAGGAACAGCCATGCCCACGGACTCCAACTATTCGATCGACTTCGGCCTCTCGGGCCGGGCGGCCGTCGTCACCGGGGCGGCCCAGGGCATCGGGCAGGCGATCGCCGCCGCTTTCGCACATGCCGGTGCCGACGTGGCACTGGTCGACCTGGACGAGCCTCGGATGGCGGAGACCGCCGGGTTGGTCGAGGCCGCCGGCCAGCGGGCGCTGCCGGTTGCCGTCGACATCGGCGACCGCGCTGCCGTCTTCTCCTCCTTCGATCGGATCGTCTCGGAGCTGGGCCAGGTCGACGTGCTCGTCAACTGCGCCGCAGTGCTCTGCGAGAACCTGCCGGCCGAGCAGGCGTCTGAGGAGGACATGGACCGGCTCTGGCAGATCAACGTCAAGGGCACGTTCGCGTGCGCGCAGGCCGCTTCCGAGAACATGATCGAGCGCCGTGGCGGGAGCATCGTCAACCTCGCCTCGCAGGCAGCGATCGTTTCGCTGCCGAACCAGTCCATCTACACGACGACCAAGGGTGCCGTCGCGGCGTTGACCCGCAGCCTCGCAATCGACTGGGCGCGGCATGGGATCAACGTCAACGCGATCGCTCCGACCTTCGTCTGGACGCCGATGTCAGCGCCGATGCTCGAGGACGAGGCGGTGCATGCGGCAGCGGTCCGGAGGATCCCGCTCGGCCGCATCGGCCGGCCGCAGGATATCGCCGGCGCCGCGCTGTTTCTGGCCTCCGATGCGGGCTCGCATGTGACCGGGCACATGCTTCCGGTGGATGGCGGCTGGACCGCCGGCGAACCCGAGCTGCCGCTGTAGCGCGAGCCTTACCAGCGCCCTCCTGACACGTAATGTCAGGGCGGCGTACACTTGCTGTATGCGACTGTATACAGCTGTCCAAGAGCAGTGTCGATGCAGTTCGCGGCCCCGCGTTTCAATCAGGTGCCGGGCGTGCTGATGGAGACCGGGTCGCTCGAGTCGTCGCTCGCCAGCAGCCCGACGCGTTCCGCGGCCGAGATGGTCTACGAGGCGCTCCGGCAGGAGATTATCGAGAGCACTCTGAAGCCGGACGAGCGGATCGTCGAGGAGCAGATCGGCAAGGTCCTGGGCGTCAGCCGGACTCCGGTCCGCGAGGCCCTGCTGCGCCTGGAGCGCGAGAACCTCGTCGCCCGCTCGCCGCGGGGGATGGTCGTTCGAAGCTTTTCGGCGAGCGAGGTCTACGACATCTACGACCTGCGCGCCCAGGTCGAGAGCTACGCGGCGCGGCTGGCCACCGAGCGGATCAAAGAGCATGAGCTGAGTCGGCTCAGGGAGATTCAGCAGGCGATGGTTGCGAAGCTCGATGAGGGATCGCAGGACGACCTGAGCTGGTCGAAGTCGCTCGCGCACATCAACCAGAGCTTTCACCTGATCGTGGTGCAGGCTGCCCGCAGCGCCCCGCTCGAACGGATCATGACCCACGTGGTCCAGACTCCGGTGATCTACAAGGTGTACCTCTGGTACGACGAGAGCAGCAAGGAGCGGTCTGCTCGGGATCACGAGGAGATGCTCCGCTACCTCACTGCACGTGACGCCGCCTCGGCCGAGGCGTGCTGGCGCTCGCACATCAACTTCGGCCGCGACGTGCTGGTCGAGAAGCTCAGGCTCGATCCCCCAGTGGACTGATGAGCGAGCCTCGCGCCAAATCCGGCCCGCTCGTCGGGGTCAGGGTGCTTGAGCTGGGTTCGATGCTCGCGGGGCCCTTCTGCGGTCAGCTGCTCGCGGACCTCGGAGCTGAGGTGATCAAGGTCGAGCCGCCGGGTCGCGGCGATTCAATGCGCGTCATGGGTCGGGCCCGGATCGAGGGGCGGGGTCTTTGGTGGTCGCAGATTGCTCGGGGGAAGAAGTGCATCAGCCTCGATCTTCGGGTCCCGGATGGGCAGGCGATAGCGCGTAGCCTGATCGGTCGCTCCGACGTTCTCGTCGAGAACTTCCGGCCCGGCCGCCTCGAGCAGTGGGACCTCGGCCCCGACGATCTCGCCGCCGAGGATCCCGGCCTGATTCTGACTCGGGTCTCCGGCTACGGCCAGACCGGCCCCTACCGCGACCGCGCCGGCTTCGGCAGCGTCGGCGAGGCGATGGGTGGCTTGCGCTACGTGACCGGATTTCCGGACCGACCTCCACCTCGCGTGGGAGTCTCGATCGGCGACATGCTTGCCGGGATCTTCGCGGCGGTCGGGACACTGGCGGCCCTGCACGAGCGCACTCGCAGCGGTCGCGGGCAGGTTGTCGACGTCGCCATATATGAGGCGGTGGCGGCGATGATGGAGAGCACCATCTCGGACTACTCGCGGGCGGGGGTGACGCGGGAGCGGAGCGGGAGCACGCTGCCGGGGTTCGCCCCCTCGAACGCATATCTGACCAAGGACGAGCAGTGGTACATCCTCGGGGCCAACTCGAATAGTCCGTTTCGTCGCCTCTGTGAGGTCATGGGGCGCCCTGAGCTCGCCGACGATCAGCGCTACGCGACCGATGCGGCTCGGGCTGAGCGCATGGAGGAACTCGACGAGCTGGTCGCCGAGTGGGTGGCGACGAAGACCTCGGATGAGCTGACCGAGACTCTCGGCGATGCCGGGGTTCCGGCCGGGCCGATCTTCGATGCGGCAATGATGCTGGCCGACCCCCAATATTCGGCCCGCGGGATGTTGCAGGAGGTTGAGGATCCGGCCCTTGGGCGGTTCACGATGCTCGATGTGGTGCCGAAGCTCTCGCGGACACCGGGCTCGATCGCCTGGGTTGGACCGGAGATCGGTCAGCACGACGAGGAGATCTACCGCGAGGTGCTCGCGATCGACGCGGAGCGCTACAGCGAGCTTGTGCAGGCGGGCGTGATCGCAGCGCCCATAGAACAACGAAGAGCGACCGAGAAGGAGCTGAAGTGAAGGCAGTCCGATTTCATGACTACGGGCCGACCGACGTGTTGTCATACGACGACGTCGAGGTACCGGAGCCGGGGGCCGGGGAGGTTCTGGTCCGGATGCGGGCCTGCGGCGTCAATCACTTCGACGTCGATGTGCGCGCCGGCATCTCGCGTTGGCCGTTGCCACTGCCCCATCAACTCGGGGTCGAGTTTGCCGGCGACGTGGAGTCGGTCGGCGCCGGTGTCGAGCACCTGAAGCCCGGCGACCGCGTTTGGGCTCAGTACGAGACGCCCTGCGGCACCTGTCTCTACTGCCGCCGCGGCAACCAGAATCTTTGCCTCGACGCCCAGATGTTCGGGGTGCAGCTCCCGGGCGGCTACGCCGAGTACGTTCTCGCACCGGCCGCCTCGACGCACATGCTTCCCGATGCGCTCACATATGAGCAGTCCGCCGCGGGGAACGTGATCTTCTCCACGGCACTGCATATGGTCGCCAACCGCGGTCAAGCCCAGCCCGGGGAGACCGTCGTCGTGCAGGCCGCGGGCAGCGGCATCGGTCACGCGGCGATCCAGATTGCGGGCATGGCCGGGGCGACGGTGATCGCCACCGCCGGCTCCGACGAGAAGCTGGAGCGCGCCAAGCAGCTCGGCGCCGCCGAAACGATCAACTACAACACCGACTCGATCACCGACCGGGTGCTGGAGATGACCGACGGGGTCGGGGCCGACCTCTATATCGAGCACGTCGGCGGCGACCGTTTCATGGAGAGCCTCTCGGCTCTGCGCAAGGACGGTCGCCTGGTCACCTGCGGCGGCCACGCGGGTGAGACGCCGCCGATCGATCTGGTCGAGCTGTTCCGAAACGAGTGGCGGGTGATGGGGTCACGGATCGGCACGCCCGAGGAGATGCAGACGGCGACGCGGCTGATGGGGGAGGGCCGGCTGGTGGCAGACGTCTATGCAGAGATCCCACTCGCCGATGCCAAGGAAGCGCACCGAATCATCGAGAGCCGCGAGCAGACCGGCAAGGTCCTGCTGGTTCCGTAGACCTTCGGAGGACAGGAGCAGATCTGATGAGAGAAGACGACGACTACGTATCCGTCTACACCCGTGGCGTCGAGCTCGATCCGAGCAGCACCTGCTTGGTCGTGGTCGATCTGATGTACGCCACCGGGACCCGCGAGACCGGCCTCGGCCGGCTCTTGGCGGAGGCCGGCCGCGCCGAGGAGGGCGCGTACCGCTTCCAGCGGATCGACGAGCTGGTCGTGCCGAACACGCTGCGCCTGCTCGAGTGGGCGCGCGAGACCGGCATGAGGAGGG
>CAXMST010000109.1:0-24643 GCA_964196325.1 uncultured Acidimicrobiia bacterium | reverse complement strand
GATCGCGCTCACCGAGGAACGGACGCGCCTGGGCGGGGTCGCCACGCGGCGCCTCGCCGTCGATGGCGAGGGCCCCCCGTTCCTGCTCCTGCATGGTTTCGCCGATAGCGCCGACACCTGGCGCCCGCTGCTCGAGCTCCTAGGTGCCGCCGGGCGCCGGGCTGTCGCCATCGACCTGGCCGGCTTTGGCGCCGCCGGGCGCTTGGATTCGACCTCACCGCTGCTGGGTCAGTGGGATCGCATGGTCAACCAGGCCGTGCGGGAGCTGTGCGAGGCGCAGGAACACGAGGCGGGCGTCTACGTTGTTGGCAACTCGCTCGGAGGGTGCCTGGCGATGCGCTCGGCCGAGCGCCACGAGCTGCCGATCGCGGGAGTCGTACCGATCGCCCCCGCCGGGCTGGAGATGGCGCGTTGGCTGGCGATCATCGAGCGCGAGTGGCTGATCCGCGTGCTGCGCCACTCCCCCGTGCCGCTTCCCGTGCCGCTGGTCCGCCAGGTCGTGGGCAGGGTCTACGCCGGCCTCGCCTTCTCGACCGCCGGGCGCGCCAGCCCCGATGTGGTCGAGTCGTTCAGCGGACACATCCCGACGGTCGAGCGAGCCGGCGAGATCCTCGACATCGGTCGGCAGATGCTGGCCGAGCTCGTGCGCCCCTACCGGCTCGAACGCATCGCCTGTCCCCTGCTGCTCGTCTGGGGTGACCGCGATCGGATGGTCTACACAGGCGGCGCCGAGCGCGTTCTGCGCACGGTTCCGTACAGCGATATCGAGGTGATCCCCGACTGCGGCCACTGCCCTCAGGTCGAGCGGCCGGAGCGAACGGCCCAGATATTGCTCGAGTTTCCGGGTGCCTACGAGCACCCCTCGGAAGCAGTCATCTAGACCGCCCCGGCGCCCTCCGACTCGATCGTCCCGTCGCCCTCGAGGTCGGTGTCGGACGGCAGCTCGCCGCCGCGATCGGTGCCGGCGATCAGCTCGTCGGAGGTCGGCGCCTCAGGGATATGGCCGGCTTTCATCCCGAAGTACACCGCCTGAGGGTGCTGGGCGATGATCGCCACGGTCGACTGCTCGGGCTCGACCGCATAGCCCTCTGAGAGCTCCATCCCCACCGCTGTGAGGTCGAGTAGCGGCCAGAGCTTGCGGTGTTCGGACTGATCCGGGCAGGCTGGGTATCCCCACGAGTAGCGCCGGCCCTGGCCCGCAGGGAGCTCGAGCTCCTCGCGAATCCGGGCGTGGCTCCACTCCGCCAACCCCTCGGCCGTCTGCACCCCGAGACCATGCACGTAGAGCTGCTCCGCGAACTCGCCATCCCGCTCAAGCTGCCCGATCCGCTCGGTGACGCCGGCGCCCGCGGTGACCCCCTGCAGGGCGACCACGTCGCGCTCACCGGACTCGAGGGGCCGGTAGAAGTCAGCCAGGCAGATGCGGTCGTGACGGGGCTGCCGCGGGAACCCAAAGCGCTCGATCTCCCGATCGTGGTCGCTGGGATCGAAGATCACCAACTCGTTGCCATCTGAGTTGCAGGGGAAGTAGCCGCTCCGGACCCGCGGCTGGAGGTAGTCCTGCTCTCTCCACATACGCGCGAGCCGCGCCGAGAAGCCCTCGTCGCCGTTGTGGCCCTCGACGATCCGGCGCCAGTCCTCACCCTTGTTGCCGCGCCCGCCCCAGTGCAGCTTGAACAGGACGTGACGATCGAGGTAGGGGAAGACCTCGTCGAGGTCGATCTCTCGATCGCGTACCCCCCAAAACGGAGGCGCCGGGATCGCTATGTCGGTCCGGGCCGGGGAGCGCGCGCTCGAGTCATCGAGGGGCGGGCCGTCGTCGACGATCACCGGCTTCTCGCGGAGCGCGCGGGCGTCGGTGCGGATCTTCTCGAGCAGTGCCTCGCGGGCCTCCCCATCAACCAGGGCGTCCATCGTGTCGAGGCCCTGAAACGCGTCCTTGCAATAGAAGACCCCGGGCTCATAGAGCTCGTCTGAATCGCGGCCCTTCGGATAGAGGGCGCGGCGGCCGAAGTCACGATTGATCGCGGCGCCGCCGAGCAGCACGGGGAACCCGTGGCCACGCTCGTGCAACTCGCCGATGCAGGCGGGCATCTGCTTCGAGGTCGAGACGAGCAGCGCGCTGAGCCCGATCGCGTCGGCCTCCTCGGCGACCGCGGCTTCGATGATCTGATCGATCGGAACCTGCTTGCCGAGGTCGACGACCGTGTAGCCGTTGTTGGTCAGGATCGTGTTCACCAGCGACTTGCCGATGTCGTGGACGTCGCCGAACACGGTCGCGATCACAACCTTGCCCTTGCTCGTGTCCTCGCTGCGCTCGAGGAAGTCCTCGAGCCGGGCCACCGCGCGCTTCATCACCTCGGCCGACTGCAGGACGAACGGCAGGATCAGCTCGCCGGCACCGAACTTGTCCCCGACCTCCTTCATCGCCGGCAACAACACCTGGTTCAGCGTGGGAACCGCCCCGATCTTTTCCACCGAGCGCTCGATCCACACCTCCACCCCATCCTTCTTGCGTCGCAGGATGTGCCAGTGCAGGGCCTCCTCAGGCTCCATCCCCTCGGTCGGATCGCCGACCTCCTCCTCGGGCTCCTCGCCCTTGCTCTCGAAGTGGGTGATGAACCGTTCGAGTGCGTCCTCACGCCGGTTGAAAACCAGATCGTCGGCGAGCTCGCGCTCGAAGTCGGAGATCTCACCGTAGGGCGTGATGTGGTTCGGGTTGACCATCGCCAAGTCGAGCCCGGCCTCGACGCAGTGGTGGAGGAAGACTGAGTTGAGCACAGCCCGTGCCGGCTGTGAGACGCCGAAGCTGACGTTCGAGACACCGAGCGAGGTCTTGACGCCGGGCAGCGCCCGCTTGACCGCGCTGATCCCCTCGATCGTCGCCACCGCAGAGGGGCGCCATTCCTCGTCGCCGGTGGTCAGGGTGAAGGTCAGGACGTCGAAGATCAACAGCTCGGGGTCGAGCCCATGCTCACCGCAGGCCAGCTCCGCGATCCGCTCGGCGATCTCAACCTTGCGATCCGCCGTCTTCGCCATCCCGACCTCATCGATGGTCAGGGCGATCAGGGCGGCGCCGTGCCGGCGAGCGAGCGGAACCACCCGGTCGAGCTTGTCGCGGCCCGCCTCGAGGTTGACCGAGTTGACGATCGCGCGACCGGGGATCCGCTCCAACGCCGCCTCGATCACCTCGGGCTCGGTCGAGTCGATCTGGATCGGGGCCGGCTGGCTGAGCGAGATCCGCTCGACGACCTCGCTGATCTGGACATCCTCGTCCTCGCGCTCGGTCAGCGCCACGCAGACATCGAGCAAATGGGCGCCGCCGGTGACCTGGTCCTCGGCGACACCGACCAGGCCGTCGTAGTCGTCCGCGAGCAGCAACTCCTTCGCCTTGCGCGAGCCTTGCGAGTTGACGCGCTCGCCGACCAGGGTCGGCGCCGGCTCCTGGACCAGGTCGAGCGCGGTCATCATCGAGGCCAGGCGCCTCGGCCCGGGCTCTGGCCGTTGGGCCGGACGCCGACCGGCAACACGCTCGGCCAGAGCGGCGATGTGTTCCGGCGTGGTGCCGCAGCAACCACCGACGATGCCGACGTCATGGCGTTCCACGAACTCGCCTAGAACGGAGGCGATCTGCTCCGGCCCCTCGGGGAAGATTGTCTCGCCATCGGGGCCCTGCAGCGGCAGCCCGGCGTTGGGGATGCAGTGCAGCGGCAAGGGTGAGTGCTCGCCCAGATAGCGGATCGCGTCCCGCATGTCCTCAGGACCTGTGGAGCAGTTCAGGCCGAGGATGTCGACCTCCATGCCCTCGGCTATCGCCAGCACGGCCTCGATGTCGGTGCCCAACAGCATCTTGCCCCCGTTCGGGAGCAGCGAAACCGAGACCTGAATCGGCACCGAGCGGTCGAGACGCCCAAACGCCTCGCGGGCGCCCACGATCGCGGCACGGACTTCGAGGATGTCCTGCGCGGTCTCGATGATCAGCAGGTCGGCGCCGCCCTCGACCAGCGCCCCGGCCTGCTCGTCGAAGACCTCGACGAGACGCTTGAAGCTAATCGCGCCCAGGGTGGGATCGTTGGAGGCGGGCAGGAACCCGGTCGGCCCGATCGAGCCGGCGACGAAACGCTCCGGACCGGCAGCGCGGCGGGCGATCTCGGCCGCCTTGCGATTGATCTCGACCGTGTGCTCGGCAAGCCCCCACTCGTCCAGCTTCAGCCGTGAGCCCTGGAAGGAGTCCGTCTCGAGCACCTCGGCGCCGGCCTCGAGCATCGAGGCGTGCACCTGCTCGATCACGTCAGGGCGGTTCAGGATGAGGGCCTCGTGGCACTTGCCCTGGAGGCCGCCGTAGTCGGCCGAGGTCAGCTCCATCGGCTCCAGCGTCGCCCCCATGCCACCGTCGTAGACAACCACCCGCTCACGCGCGGCAGCGAGGATGTCGCGTGGTGCACTCATCGGATTTGGTCGTTCACCTCCATCGTTCCCGGCTGTCGCACCGAGCCCGGCTCCTGAAAGCCTTCTCGGTTGCGGCGGCATCGGCGGTCCGGGTCCCTCAGCCGCTCTGGATGGTTCCGAGAAGGATAGCGGGACGAAAACGGAGCCCCCGAATCCGGAGGCGGACCTGCGCTAGCCGTAGATCCGGCCGGTGCTGCCCGACTCCCCGCGGTCGGGCTGCAGCCTGACCGGGGAGGCGCTCATCGTACGTAGCTTCACATCCGACCAGGTCATGCCCTCACGAACCAGTGCCGGCAGCCCGAGGCTGACAGCAGTGCCAATCTCCACCGCCTGCAGGATCACGCCGTAGGCGAGTGCGTCGGCAGCGCCGACCCCGTAGCCCGTGGTCAGCACGCTGATCACGACCAGCTGGAAGATGCCGATGTTTGATGGTGTCGCTGGGACGACGGCTGTGACGTTGACGGCGAAGAGGACGGCGGCGGCTCCCCCAACGCCCATCAAAGGCTCGAGGCCCATCGCAACGGCGAGCGCGTACAGGGCGCTCACCTGGATCGCCCAGGCGGTGAGCTGGGCGGCAGCTGCAAGTGGGCCGCGGCGTGGATCTCGAAACACGGCCAGGCCGCTCCGCACCTTGAGCAGCGATTCGCGCAGCAGCGTGGCCATGCGAGCCACACGACCCGAGCCGGTACGCCGCACCAGCGCCGGCGCAACCAAGACGACCAGCAGCAGAACGGCCGGCGCCATGCTGACCAGGAAGAGGTTCTCCGAGCTGCGGCTGAACAGATCGGTCGAGGTGACGATCAGGACTCCGAGCAGGACCAGGGCGACGATGTTGAGCGCTGTCTGGGAGACGAGCGTGCCCAACAACACCGGGAACGACTCCCGCACCCGGCCGATCCGGCGAGCCATGATCATCGCGCGAGCGGGCTCGCCGAGCCGGGCCGGGAGCGTCGCCGACATCAAGACCCCGATCATCGTCGCGGAGGTGAAGTCGCGGACTCGGAGCTGCGCCTTGGGCAGGGCCGAGCGGGCCGCCAGATACCAGGCTCCGGAGCGAAAGAACAGCGAGCTCATCATCAGCGCCGTGGCGATCAGAACCCAGGCGAGGTCGGAGCGGACGGCGCTGTGCACGACATTGTCGAAGCCGATCCGCTGGGCGGCGAGGTAGGTGAGGCCCGCGCCCGCCGCCGCGGCCGCGAGCAGCCCGATGTGGCGCGCGGTACGCCGGCGGCGCGAACCTGTGCTCGGCGCCGGCTCCAGTGAGGGCAGCCGCCGGGCCGGGGTCCGCGCACCTCCCCCGGCGGGAATCAGTCCGACGCGCCGAGCGAACCGCTCCGCCGATCCCTGCGGGCCCGGCGCCGCGAGCGCCCGTTCGTAGACGCATTCGACCCGCCCGGCGACCAACGGCCAGGCGTAGCGCTCCGCGGAACGCCCGGTGGCCGCGGCGAGGGCCTCGAGACGAGCGGGCTCGTGATACAGGCGCTGCAGCTCCTCGGCCAGCCGCTGCGGGTCGGCGGGCGGGATCAGCAGCCCGTCGACGCCGTCGCTGACCACATCGGAGTAGCCGACGATCGCCGACGCTACAACCGGTGTCCCCGCCGCGAAGGCCTCGGTCAGGACCATCCCGAAGCTCTCGCCGGAGAGCGAAGGGGCGCAGAGCACGTCGGCGTCGCGGTAGGCCTCGAGCAACTCGCCCTGGCGCAGGCGGCCGCGGACGTCGATCCTGCTCAGGACCTCGGCGTCGGCCAGGTGCCGCCCGACCTCATCGCATGAGACGCCAACCGTGACCAGACGACAGGGCACATGCTCGGCAAGCGCCTCGAAGGCGCGCAGGAGGACCGGCAGACCCTTGCGCTCATCAGCCCGGCCGACGAACAGCACCTGCAGTTGCCGTGTGCCGCCGCGCTCGCGGTGCGACTGCCTGACGGCGGCGGCGGCGGCGAGATCGACCCCGTTGGGGACGATCTCGTACTCCCCCCCAAACCAGCGCCGCCCGGTCCAGGCGGCGGCCTCCGAAACGGCGATCCGCTCATGGAGCATGTTGAACCGGCGCCGACCGCCCCAGATTCTCCCCAGGGAGTTGGTCCAGGGGTTCGTCGAATAGGCGTGGAACGTGCCGATCACCGGGGCGTCCGGGAACGAGCAAGCCGCCCAGCCAAGGCTCGGCGCGGGTGGCTCCTGAACGTGGACGACGTCGAAGCCGCCGTCGCGGAGGCCGCTGCGCAGGGCGCTGACACCGTCCGGGGAGACCGAGAGGTTCGAGACGGAGCCGTTCGCCGGCATCCCGATCGTGCGGCCGAGCGGAACCAGGTAATCGGGCATCGCGCGAGGCCGCGGCGGAGCTCCACGGTGCAGGGTCCGGCTGAGGCGATCCGGCGGATCCCAGGGAGCGAGGACCCGAACCTCGTTCCCACGCTGGATCAGATGCTCGGCCAGCGCTTGGGTATGCCGGTTTACGCCCCCCTCATAAGTCCATGAATAGGGAGTGACGAGAGCAATGCGCATACGACAGCGCCACCTTAGCCGGACTCGCTTTCCAATGTGAAGTATTGGGCCGACCAGGCAAGCGCGGCGAGGGCCGTGACGTAGGCCGTGCCGACCATCAGCAGCAGCGCGCCGGAGTCGTTGGCGAGGGCACCCACCACTGCGGCACTGATCCCACCGATCAGGCCGGCGCGGGCCGCCGGCCGACCGCTGAACCAAGCGGCGATTCGGCGGCGGCAAACAACCGCGGCGACGATCACCACCAGCGACGCGGCAAAGAAGGTCGAGTCGAAGAAGCGAGTGAAGCTGCGGGCACCGAGCCGCAGTCGCCGCTCGACGATCTGGCCGAGCTCCTCCAGTCCGCCCGCGTCGAGAACCGAGCGCGAGAGGTGGGCGTCGCCGCCGATCGCCAGGTCCACGGCAATCAGAGCGGCCACGGTGCCGACGGGAACGGCGGCGAGCAGCAGGATCCGCCGGCGCCCGGCGCCCAGCGCGGCGACGATCACCCCTGCTGCGCCGGCTGGGAAGGTGACCGCGGCTCCAACATCGGCCCCGAAGCGCCCGGGAGCAAAGACGAGCACGGCGATCGTTGCCGCGACTGCCGCGACGATCGCTACCGCGCGGCGGGGATCGGCCGGCCTAACGGCGGCGACTGCAGCCCCCGAGCCGAGGGCGAGCAACGCACCGACCACCGCCTCGAGCTCGTTCCCGATCCCGAAGAAGCGCACACCGGCATCAGGGTTCGGCCCGATCACCGAGAGCGCCGTAAGCGGCGAGCCGGCAATCACGTCGACGGCAGTCGCGAGCACGCTGACAAGTGCGGCCAGCGCGAACGCGGCGAACCCGGCGCGCTCACCGTAGGGGCGCCGTGCGACCGCGATCGTCGCGAAAGCGAGTAACGGCGCTCCAAACCCGACCAGCAGTCGTTCGCCGAGCAGGCCCGGGGCCATCGCGGCCGTGAGCAGAAGCAACGCCGGAACCCAGGCCACCGCCACCGCGAGCGCGCGAACCGCCACCGCGGCGCCCCTCGCCCGGAACAGCAGCGCCGCAAGCAGCGTCAGTCCGACCCAGACAATCAGGTTCACGCCGAGCACCGGGTGGCGTCGGGCCGTGATCTCGGACATCCGCTCGAAGCGTGCGTTGAGCCCCTCGAGGTCGCGACCCTCCACCGAGCCGATCGCCCGTCCGGTCATCTCGTCGGGGATCTCGAGCCCGTAGTGCTCGAGGATCGTCGGCGCGATGTCGGTGCTCACCACGTACCCATCGGTTCGCGTCGTAGGCGATTCCAGGGTTCCCTCGAAGTCGGCCCCGGCGATCCCGATCGCGAGCGTGCGGTCGAGCGGCGGCGGGCTCTCGATCGCGATCAGGATGTCCTGCTCAGCGAGCCGTGAGATCAGACCTGGGATCTCCGAGGGATTCGCCCGACCGAGCGTGACGCCCGGACATGCTCCGAGCTCACAGTCGACGGCCGATTCGAGACGGCCCATCCGATCGATCAGCATCAGCCCCTTTTGGCCAGGCTCGGGCAGCGCGGCGCTCGTGATCCCGGCCTCCCGCAGGATGCTCCCGAGCAGCCCGGGCTCGATCTGTGCCGGGGCGTCGGTCGCCCGATCCAGCACCTCAGCCCAAGACCGCGCTGGAACTCCCGTCGGGACCAAGGCGAGCGGCGGCAGGGGCCGAGGGTAAAGCGAGTTGAACAGCCGGTTTCCCTGGCCGACATCGAGATAGGTTTGGCCTGGCGAGACGGTCCCGAGGCCGGCGCTCATCGTTCCCACAGCGATCCGTGGCGACTCCGCGGCGATCGCGGTGAGCGTCGTGCCGCGGGGCAACGTGACGATCGTCACCCGTGACCCGATGCCAAGCTCAGGGCCGGGATCCTCGGCCGCCACGGCCTGCGCCGATGCCGCGCACGCGGCGGCGAGCGCTAGGATCGTTGCAATGGCTGATCGGACCTTCATCAAGTTCACATTTCTGCAGATCGACCCCGCTTGGCAACGCCGCGAAGGCGAGCAGCGGGCCCAGGATAAACGCGAGTTCCTCGCCGCCTGCGAGAACTATGCGACCGACCGCCCCCTGCGTGCGTACTCGACTGTAGGCACCCGTGGGGACGTCGATCTGCTGCTGGTCAGCCAGAGCCCGTCGCTGGAGGAGATCCATACCTTCCACGTGGTCCTCGCCCAGAGCGGCCTCGCGCAATGGTCCTCGACCCCGTACTCCTACCTGGCGATGACCAAGCCCTCCCCCTATTCGGAGTCGGAGACGCGCCCGGAGCTGATGGTCAGCAAGCGCCGCTACGCCTTCATCTACCCGATGGAGAAGAAGCGCGAGTGGTTCCGGCTGCCGGCCGAGCGGCGCGTGGAGATCATGCGCGAGCACATCGAGACTGGGCAGCGCTACCCGCAGATCACGATCAACACCGCCTACTCCTTCGGGATCGACGATCAGGAGTTCGTCGTCTCATTCGAGTGCGACGAGCCCGGCGACTTCCTCGATCTCGTTCAAGAGCTACGCGGGACCGAGTCGAGCGCCTGGACCCTGCGCGATACGCCGATCTTCAGCTGCGTCTCGATGTCGGTGGCACATGCGCTGGATGCGCTCGACGGGGCGGCCACAGCGCGCACCGAGCCCGCCCTGGCCTAACGGCCACGACCTCAGCCCACCACGTTGCACTCCTCCACCACCTCCGAGAACCCGCTTCGGGTGGCGATCGTCGGCTCCGGACCGGCCGGCTTCTACGCTGCCGAGGCGCTCTTCGCCCATCCCGAGATCGACTGCGAGGTCGACATGATCGATCGTCTGCCCACCCCCTTCGGATTGGTTCGGGCCGGCGTCGCCCCCGATCACCCGAAGATCAAGAACGTGATTCGCCGCTACGAGAAGACCGCCGGGCATCAGGCCTTCCGTTTCTTCGGCAACGTCACGGTCGGCGACCAGATCTCGGCGAGCGAGCTCAGTTCGATCTACGACGCCGTGATCTGGGCCTACGGGGCGAGCGCGGATCGCCGCCTGGGGATCCCCGGCGAGGAGCTACCCGGCTCGCACGCAGCGACCGAGTTCGTCGCCTGGTACAACGGCCACCCCGATCACGCCGACCGAACCTTCGACCTCGACTGCGAGCGGGCCGTGGTGATCGGCAACGGCAACGTGGCCGCCGACCTGGCCCGGATGCTGGTCTTGCCGCGGCAGGAGCTCGAGGCGACCGACACCAGTCCCGAGGCGATCGAGGCGCTGGCGGAGAGCTCGATCCGCGAGGTCCTTGTCCTCGGGCGTCGGGGCCCCGCGCAGGCGGCGTTCACCAATCCCGAGGTCCGTGAGCTGGGAGAGCTGACCGACGCCGATATCGAGATCGACGCGCGCCAGATCGAGCTCGACGCCGCAAGCGCCGCCTTTCTGGAGTCCGATCGGGCGGACGCGACCAAGCGCAAGAACGTCGAGACGCTGACCGAGCTCGCGAGTCGGCCCCCGCAGGGCAAGCCGAAGCGGGTCGAGCTGCGCTTTCTTCGCAGCCCGACAGCGATCGGCGGCGGCGAGCGGGTCGAGAGCATCGAGCTCGCGGTCAACGAGCTCTACAGAGACGATTCGGGCGCGATCCGGGCGCGCGATACAGGCGCCGTCGAGACGGTCGAATGTGGCCTGGTCCTGCGCTCGATCGGCTACCTGGGCACCGGCGTTGACGGGGTCCCCTACGACGGCCACCGAGGCGTGATCCCGAACGAGCGGGGTCGGGTGCTTGGAGCGGACGGCGAGCCGATCCCCGGTCAGTACGTCGTCGGCTGGATCAAGCGTGGGCCAAGCGGCGTGATCGGAACCAACAAGAAAGACGCGGCCGAAACCGTCAAAGCAGTGTTCGAGGATGTCGCCGGCGGCCCCCCACCCGCGGCGGCCGACGGGCACGGCCGACTGCCGGCCCTGCTCAGCGAGCGCGAAGTCGACTACATCGAATACGACGGCTGGCGCGCGATCGACGCGATCGAGACCGAGCGCGGCGAGCCGCTGGGGCGGCCGCGTCTGAAGCTGACCTCGACCAAGGATCTGATCGAGGCGGCCCGCCGCCGCTGAGGGGCCGCCCGCGCCTGGACGGCGCTCAGTCGACCCCGCGCTGCTCTTCTTCGAGATCACTGAGACGGTGACCACGCCAACGATCGAGATTCTGCAGGATTTCTCCCAGCGCGTCGAGCGGCTTGGGTGCAAGCTCTCGATTGACGACGCCGGCGCTGGTTTCGGCACGCTGACGCATCTCCGCAACCTCAACGTCAGCCAGCTCAAGATCGACATGTCGTTCGTGCGCGGGGTGCTCCGCTCCGAGACGGACCGGGGCATCGTGCGCTCGATCGTGATGATCGCCGGGGAGCTCAACCTGGCGACGGTTGCCGAGGGTGTCGAGTCGCGCGATGTCTTGGCTGAGTTGCGCAGGCTCGGCGTCGACTACGCCCAGGGCTTTCTGCTCGGCGAGCCGAGACCGGTCGGCCCCAGCTCGGCATGATCGCGGCCTCGAGGGGCAGCGACGCGCGCTTATCTACGATGTCGGCATGGCTGACTTGGCGGAGCTCAAGGCGATGATCGAGGCGGCGCTCCCCGGAGCAGCGGTCGAGGTGCTCGACGAGGGTGGCGGCGACCATCTCCGGGCGGTCGTCTCCGCTACTCAGTTCGAGGGAGAGAGCCGGCTCAATCAGCATCGGATGGTCAAGGCGGCGGTCAAGCCGCGCTTCGACGACGGCACGATCCACGCGCTCTCGGTTCGCACGACAACCCCGAGCTGAAACCCCGGGATCGTCGGCCAGGGGCCGAGGTGGCTACCCTGAAGGGGACCCGAGCAATCAACACCAGGAGGCAGCGTCAACGATGCCAGCCAACCCCGAACTACGCGAGCAACTCGACCAGGCGATCGAGCGCAACGAGATCCTGCTGCTGATGAAGGGAACCCCTGAAGCTCCCCAGTGTGGCTTCTCGATGCGGACCGTCGGGGTGCTCGAGCAGGTCGGCGCCGAGTACGGCGCGATCGACGTGCTGCCGGTCCTCCAGCCGCTGCGCGAGGTGACAACGGAGCGCTTCGACTGGGAGACCTTCCCCCAGCTTTACGTGAAGGGCGAGTTGCTCGGTGGATGCGACATAGTCGAGGAGATGTTCGAATCGGGCGAGCTGGCGGAGCTACTCGGCGTCGAGCAGCCCCAGGAGGCGCTGGCGGGCAGTCCCGAGCCGGCAGGAGCGGCTGCTGCGGACGGACCGCATCAGAGCCCGCCAATGCAGATCGAGACCTGAGCCGAACCCGGGTAGGAGTCGAAACGGCGGTCGAGCTAGGCGGTGGCGCCGGCCGGCGCCTGCTCTTCGTCCCGGACCTGGAATGAAGAGCCACAGCCACATGCGGCGACCACGTTCGGGTTGTTGACCGCGAAGCCGGCGCCCTGGAGTCCCTCGACGTAGTCGACCTCGGAGCCGAACACGAACTGCATCGAGGTCTTGTCGACGACTACGGAGACGCCGTTGTGCTCGAAGACCATGTCCTCGTCCTTGCGCTTATCGAGCGCCAGCGAGTACTGGAATCCGGAGCAACCACCGCCCTTGACGGCGATGCGAAGCGCCTGCTCGCCATCCTCTTGGCCGGCGAGCAGCTGCTTTAGCTGCGCGGCGGCGACATCGCTGATCTTGATTGCGGCCTCAGTTGCTTCCATCAGGCTTCAGATTGTATAGCACGCTCAGGTTGACCCGTCCGAGGCTCCTGCACCGGCCTCTGACGGCTGTTCCCGAGGATGCTCCGGGCTACCTTGCTTGGACTCATAGCGCCACTGCAGGTATTGGAGGATGCGCTTTGAATCGTGCACGATCTCCCCGGCGTCGATCAGCACGGGGACCCGGTGCTGAGCGGTCAGCTCCTCGATCTCAGGCCGATGGGAGCTGCCTCGTCGGTAGGGGACCCGCTCGACCCGGTGGGGTAGGTCCAGCTTGCGCAACCGCCGCGCGACCGCGCCGCAGGGACAGAGGAAGTCGGTCGGCGTTGGGCAGCGGTAGAGGACGAGTTCCGGCTCGCGCTCCGATCCCTGCGGACTCACAGCGGGTTCAACCTGCCGGCCAAGCGCCCTGCCCTCCTGGCCGCCCCCAGCGCCAGATCGGTCAAGGCGGGACTGCGGCCGACCCGGTCCCCAAGCTGCTCCGCCTGCCAGTTCACGGCGTCGGTGAGCGTCTCCTCATGGGGGCGCGGGCTGTAGCCAAGCTCGCGCTTGGCCTTGGCCGGGGTGTAAGTCCACCAAAGCGATGCGGAACGGATTTCGTCGGGCGAGTTCGGGGCCGGCAGGCCAAGCCGCTCAACCACGTCGGCGCCGGCCCGTGCCAGACCGGCAGGCAGCTTCAGCACCGGAGCGGGCACGCCCGAGATCCGCTCGAGGTCAGCGAACAGCCGCTGCAGGGTGAAGTTGCGACCTGCCAACAGGTAGCGCTCTCCGGGCACCCCTACCTGGTCGGCGAGGATCTGCCCCTGGGCAACGTCCCGCACATCGCTGACGTTGATGCCGCCCTCGATGTAGACCGGGATCTCCCGCAAGAGGAAGCGACGGACCAGCCGCATCGACGTTCCACTGGGGTCCTCGGGCCCGAGCACGAAGGTCGGGTTGACAATCACCACATCGAGCCCGTGCGCCGCCACCCGCAACGCCTCACCCTCCGCCTCGTGCTTGGAGTAGACGTAGGTGATCTCGCGGGCCGAAGCCGGGAAGGCCTGGGTCTCATCAGCGCGCCCGTGCGCGGGAGCCGGCCCGATCGCGGCTGCCGAGGAGCAGTGCACGACCCGGCCCACCCCCGCCGCCAGCGCCTCCTCGCAGAGGATCCTGGTGCCGCCGACGTTGGTCGCGATCACCCTCGAAGCCGACCCCGCCCGCATCGACGTCGTGCCCGCGACGTGGAAGACGCGCTCTACCCCGGCCACGGCACGGCGCACCGCGCGGCGGTCGGTGATGTCGCCGTTGACTCGCTCGAACTCGAGATCGGCCAGGTGCTCGGCCGGGTTGGCCGAGCGAATCAGAAGGCGCAGATCGTCCCCCCTTGCCGCCAGCGCCCGGGCCAGATGCGAGCCGATGAACCCGGTTCCTCCGGTTACAAGTGTCTTCGTCATCAGCGGAACTGATGCTAGTGGGGGAGGCTGGCCAAGGTGGGACGACCGCCGAGAAACGGGCCATCGAGCCACCCCTTCTCGACGGCCGCGGGATCGGGGAGCCAGAGGATGCGCCAGGCGGTGCTCAGACCCCGGTCAGATCTCGCGGGGCTGTGCCGTCATCTCGCCACCGGCGTCGCCGGTGTTGATCGTGCCGACCGGTTCGATCAGCAGCACATGCGCCTCCTCGTTGGCCTTCGGGCAGTGCTCGACCCCGCGGGGCACGACGTAGACTGGCCCTCGCCAAGCTCCACGTCCCGGTCGCGCAGCTCGATCGTGAGGCGGCCCTTGAGCACGAGGAAGAAGTCGTCAGTGTCCTTGTGAGTGTGCCAGACGAACTCACCCTTGACCTTGACCACGACCAGCTTGTTGTCGTTGTAGTGGCCGACCACACCGGGCGTGTAGTACTCGTCCAGGAGCGTCAGCTTCTCAGTCAGGTCAATCGCCGTATCGATGACCGCAGCCGCTCACATCGCGGTGCCCTAACGCAGGATCTCAATCAGCAGCACCCAGGCGTTCATAACGGCCCCGATCAGCGCCAGCACCACTCCGGCAAGAACCCAATACAGACCGCCGCCCCATTCCGCGATCAAGGAGATCCCGGCAACGGCGAACGGGGCGGTACCGGCGAACACGACGAGCCATTTCACGGCGGGCGAGATCTGGGGCTCCCCGACGGCCAGCGACCGATGGATCAATGCCAGGCTGCCGACGGTCAGCGGCAGCGCGAGCGCGACAAACTCCACGCCCAGCGTTTCGGGCGCCTGCCCGGGGGCCAAGACCAACAGTGAGAAGACCACAACCGCGAGCAGCTGGACCAGGGCCTGAAGGGCCCGGTCGGGGAGACCGGGAAGCGCAAGGATCCGGTCGACGTTGATCGAGACCGCAACGAAGACCAGCCCGGCGAGGGCCGCCGAGGCACCGGCAGCGGCGACGAACAGGTCGGACCAGGCAGCGGGGTCGTAGGCGCTCACCGCGGAGATCCTATCCGCCCCAGACGGCAGCCTGCGAGCCCAGCGGACCAGCGCCACGGCGCCCCCGCTGATACAAAGGCCCGGTGAGCGCTACAGCCACCACCGCAGTGATCTGTGACAGCACCAGCTATCTGCCGGCCGAGACGCTCGCGGAGCGCGAGGTCGAGCAGGTCAGTCTCTACGTGACATTGGACGGGGTGCAGCGCAAGGAGACCGAGATCGAGGACTACGCCGCGTTCTACTCCGAACTGCTCGCCAGCGACGACGGCGCGACCACCTCACAGCCCTCTGTCGGCGACTTCTTGGCCGTCTACCGCCCACACCTCGAAGCCGGACGCGAGATCATCTCCGTCCATCTCTCAGCCGGCATCTCCGGGACCTTCGAATCGGCGAGCCAGGCGCGGGCCCAGCTGTTGGAGGAGGGGGCCGAGCCTGACGCGATCCAGATCTACGACAGCCGCTCAGCCTGCGCCGGCCTGGGGATCGTCGTGCTAGCCGCCAGCAACGCTGCCCGCGAGGGAGCCAGCGCCGCCGAGAGCTTGGCGGCCGCCGCCGCCACCCGCGAGGAGCTCAAGCTCTGGTTTGGACTCGACACGCTGGAGTACCTGCGCAAGGGCGGCCGGATCGGCAGCGCCCGGGCCCTGCTCGGCACCGCGCTCCAGATCAAACCGATCCTGAGCCTCGAGGAAGAGATCAAGCCGGTCGAGCGGGTACGCACGCGGCGGCGGGCCTACGAGCGCCTGCTGCAGCTGGGGCGTGAGCTTGAAGCCTCCGGTCGCGACGGCTGGATCGTCCAGCACATCCAAGACCCCGAGCGAGCGGAGCAGCTCGCCGCGGCGGGCCGCGAGGTCTTTGGCTCCGACCCGGTCTTCATCTCCGAGATCGGCCCGGTGATCGGCGCCCACACGGGCCCCGGCCTGCTCGGCATCGGCGGCGTCAGCCGCGAGCGGATCACCTAGCAAAGGGGCTCTGCGCGGACGCTAACGCCGACGTCGGCGCAGCGCGATCAGACCGCCGACTACGAAGCCGGCGATTGCGGCTCCGGCGATCAACTGCTCGCGATGGTCCCGCACATGCTGCCGCCAGTCGGTGAGTTCGCCGACCCGCCCCCGGAGGGAGTCGACCGAGCTGGCCAGCTCGCTCTGCTGAGCGACGATGTCACGCCTGATCTCCTCGGCCGAGCGGTCCGGTGCGCCCGGGCGCGGCTGCTCGGGTGGGTTCGCGGCGCTCATCCCTCGCCTCCCAAAGTCTCCTTGGTCACCTTGGCCTCCTCGATCGCCATCGTGGGCGCGGGCGGCGCGCCCTTCTGCATCGCTCGGTAGGCCAGGAAGCCTGCCAGTGCGGCCAGCAGGAGCAAGAGCACGGCCATCAGACCAAACCCGACCCAGATCGCCGACTCGATTCCAAGCAGGTCGTTGATCAGCCAAGCGCCGAACTGCATCAACATCGCGAGGGCCAGCAGGACGAAGACCCCGGCTACGATCCCGACCACCGAGCCCTTGAGAAGGGAGCCCGCCTTCTCGGTCACCTCGGCCTTGGCCAGCTCGATCTCCTCGCGAACGAGGATCGTGAGGCGCTCGGTCACGTCGAGGACGAGCTCCCCGACGGTGCGGTCCTCGTCCGGATCCGGCGTCGGCAGGCCGCTGTTGTCAGGGGTGCCGGCCACTACTCGGGCGGCTCCTCGTCGAAGACCCGCTTCCAGATGAACGTCGAGAGCCGATGCGCCGCGATGCTCGCGAGCGCGCCGCTGGCCGCGAGCAGGCCGGACCAGATCAATCTTCTGACAACTTCGTTCTCCATCGCAAGTCCCTCTGTTGGCCGCTGGACGGGGGCGACCATACCGCGCTCGGGCGGGCGCTCGGTTGCAGGCCGGAGCCAGGCGCCCGCTAGGCCCGTCGCTCGAGCCCCTGGCAGATCAAACCGACGACCATCTCGCGGGCGCCGGCGAACTCCTCCGCGGTCGACGGCATCAGCTCGAAGACCCAGCCGCTGAGCATCGCCTCGATCGCTCCGTAGTAGGCCATCCCGACGAAATCAGGGTCGACGTCCTGACGAAACACCCCCTTCTGCTGACCCTCGATGACGATCCGAGCGACCTGATCGTAGGCCTCCCGAATCTCGGGCAGGTGGGTGCGACCGAACGAGTTCGCCGCCCGGGTCACCTCGATGATGATCACCTTCATCAGGTCGGGGTCGTGGCGATACGAATCGATGATGAAGCGGGCGATCGAATCGAGCTTGTCTTGCGGACTTTGCTCACCGTCCATCAGCTGATCTCCGGCCGCCAGCAGCAGCGACCAGCGCTCGGTGAAAAGCTCGTTCATCACCGCTTCCTTGCTCCTGAAGTAGTGGTAGACCAGGCCGTAGGCAACCCCCGCCTCGTCCGCGATGTCAGAGACCCGGGTCGCGTGATAGCCCTGGCGAGCGAAGACGCTAACCGCGGCATCGAGGATCGCGCGCCGCTTGTCCACAACCGCGGATTGCTGGGGCGATATCTCAGCCATGGGCTCCGACCGTCGCGTCATCAGGTGGCCAAAGGTAGGCGGCGGGGCGGCGGTTGGCCAGCGCGGGAAGCTCGCGGCGGACCCGCGACAACTCGCCGGCATCGAGCTCGGCGATCGCCACGCCCTCCTCTGACCCGCACGACGCCAGTACCCGGCCCCAGGGGTCCACGATCATTGAGTGGCCCCAGGACTCGAAGTGCGGGTCGGCGGCACCGTATTGATTCGCGGCCACCAGGAACAGCTGATTCTCGATCGCGCGAGCCCGGAGCAAGGGCTCCCAGTGCGGCTCGCCGGTGAACGCCGTGAACGCTGCGGGAACCGTAATCAGACCTGCACCGCGCAGTGCGAGTACTCGAAACAGCTCCGGAAAGCGCAGGTCGTAGCAGACGGTCAGACCAAGCCGCAGCTCCAGGTCGGCGTCGGCGAGCACGATCTCCGCGCCCGCCTGCTGGTGCTCTGATTCGCGATAGGCGACCCCACCGACATCGACGTCGAACATGTGGATCTTCCGATATCGCGCGATGATCTCGCCGTCCCGATCGATCACCAGCGAGGTGTTGGCCGGTCGGTCGCTGCCCTCGAGCCGCTCGCTGACGCTGCCGGCAACCACAACCACGCCGAGCTCACGCGCCCACTCGCGCGCAGCGCGGACGGCCTCGCCATCGAGCGGCTCAGCCCGCTTGGCCAGCATCTCACCGTCGCCCAGCAGCTCCCACTTCTCGGGTAGTACCACGAACTCGGCCCCCTGGCCGGCCGCGGCCCGGACGAGTCGCTCGGCCCGCTCGATGTTTTGGGCGCGATCGGGGCCTGAGTTCAGTTGTACCGCGGCTGCCCGCATGTCCTGACTACCACCCTCCGCTACTGCTTCCGACTGGTTGATTGACCAGTCAATCTAGCCTAGATACGGCTCGCAGCCAAGTTCGTGGAGGGCGTCTGCGGCTATCCCGTGGTCATCATCAAGAGCAGGATCGAGCCCACGACCAGGCCGCAGAGGAGCAGGCCGACGATCGCCAGAGCGCCCAAGGCGTCGCCGGTATCGAAGCTCCGCAGGACGGCGACGATGCCGAAGCTGACCAGCGCGCCCAGGGCCAGGCCGCCCCAGCTCACCACCGCCAGCTCCCAACGACGGTCGCGGTCGGTCCCGCGGCGGGCAAGGCGTCGATGCAGCGCGAACGGCAGCACCACGAGCAGGAGCAGCAGTCCGACCGCGTAGGTAACGAGCCACGGGCTCAGCGCCGAGAAGCGCAGATAGGGCCCGTCGCCGAGCAGCACCCCGAGCAGCCCCGCAAGGGTCAAGGCGAGCCCGGCCATGGCGCCGTAGCTCAGCACCCTCGCTCTCAGCTCGACTGAGATCGGGCCTCCTTCGGAGGCTTGCGGCGCTCGACCTCCCGCGCCAGCAGCTTCGTGTGCATCGCCGCGATCAGGGCTCGCAATGGCTCGACCCCGGCCTCATAGAGCTCGATTGCCCGCTCCCCCTCGAGGCCGCCGACGAGCTTCTCGGTCAGCATCGAGACCTCGCGTTCGGCCAGCTGCTCGAGCGGCTCGACGAATCGGGCCGCATCGTGGACGGTGAACCCGATCGTCTCGTCGTAGCCGCTCTCACGGAAGCCAGCGATGGCCTCGATGATCCTCGCGTCGGAAGGTGAGTAGCCGTCGTCGTCAGGCCCGATCACCCCGACCCCTGCGAGTCGCCGCACGACCTCGAGCGGGACCCCGAAGCGCTCCGAGAGCTCTCGCTCGCCGGTCCGGTCCCGCTCATCTCCCAACAGCAGCTCGAATACGCGCTCCTCGGCCTCGACCGAGGCCCTCAGCCGCCCCGCATCGCCACCGTTTCGCCGCAGCAGCTCCCCGATTACCCGCAGCGGCATGTAGCGCTCCTCCTGGAGCTGCTTGATCAGCCGGATCCGCTCGACCAGTTCGGGCGGGTAGTAAGCCATATTGCGTGAGGTCTTCTGGCCGTCAGGCAGCAGGCCCTCGCGTAGGTAGTGGCGCACCGTCGCGACCGGCACGCCGGCCTCGTCCGCCAGCTCGCTGATCTTCAATCGCCGAGGCTCCCCGCTCATCCGAGTGCCTCGGGTGCGACCTCGACCGGAAAGTTCACCGAGTTGGCCAGAAAGCAACGACGATGGGCCTCACGGTGGAGCTCGCTGACCACCCCTGGGTCCGGGTCGGGCACAAGGCTGACCTCGGGGTGCAGCGTGACCAGGGTGATCCGCACACCGTCCAGGGTGCCGACGGCCGCATCCTCGTAGGAGAGCACGCGCAGGTGACGCTCACGAGCCGCGGCCACAAACCAGAGCATGTGGCAGGAGCTGATCGCGGCGACGAACACCTCCTCGGGATCGGCCTTTTCGGCATCCCCACCCCACTCGGGAGAGCAGGAAGCCGCGATCCGCTGCTCACCCAGTTCGATCCGATGGGCGCGCAGATCCTGCTTGCCCCCTTCCCAGACCAGCCGGGCGTGATGGCTTGTCAGCGTCCTTGCCACTGCGGCTCCCGCTTCTCGAAGAAGGCCGACACCCCCTCGACGAGGTCCTCCGTGGAGAGCGTGAGCGAGAGCTGGCCGCGCAGGAACTCCAGCGCGTCGTCCAGGGCCATGTCCTGCTGGCGGTACATCGCGTCGTGGCCGAGCTTCATCAAAAGCGGCGACTTCGAGGCAAGCTTCCCCGCCCAGTCCGCGACGGCCCCCTCGAACTCATCCGCCGCCACAACCTTGTTTGCGAGGCCGTAGTCGACGGCGTCGGAGGCCGAGATCCGCTCGCCCAACAGCAGCATCTCGTTGACCCGCTTACGGGGCACGTTGCGGTAGATGATCGCCATGATCATGTAGGGGAACGCGCCCACGTTGATCTCGGGCGTACCGAAGGTGATCCCCTCCCGCGCGATCAGCAGATCACAGCAGAGCGCAAGGCCCAGGCCCCCGGCGAGCACATGACCGTTGGCGGCGCACAGCGACGGCTTGCCGAGCCGCGGCATCAGCCGGAAATACTCCAGGAAGAGATCGTTGGCACGGTGCTTCTCGATCAGGGGAAGATCGGCGGCGAAACCGCCGAGATCGGCACCGGCACAGAAGACTTTCTCGCCGGCACCGGTGAGTACCACCACCTTGACGTCCTCGTCGTCGCGGGCGCTCCGCATGCCGTCCACCAATTCCTCGAGCAGCTGTGATGAGAGCGCGTTGCGCTGCTCGGGCCGGTTCAGGGTGAGCGTCGCGACGCCCTCGGAGACCTCATAAATCAGCTGCCCATAGCTCACTCGGCTGAGGCTACCACTGCAGTAAGTAGAAAGTGACGCTGTCTACTTCAGCGAGAACCGGGGACGACCGGCTCCGCAGCGAGCGGACGCCCGCGCGCTCGAAGGCGCAATAGTCTCGGGGAATGCTGTCGGGGGTCGGGAGAGCCTTGCGGTGAGGAGGCTGGCCGACCTCACCTATCTGAGAGCGCGCTCCGTCGTGATGGTTGCCGTCGCCGTCATGGTTCTAGCGGCGCCGCTGGCGTTCACCGTCTTCGACCGGGTAGAGCCCTTCGACATCGCCGACCCAGACTCCGAGGTCGAGCGGGCCTATGCGGCTTTCGAGGAGTCGAGTGGACGCGGTTGGGAGCCGGAGGTCGTCTTGCTGGTGGAGCCGGCCGCGGGCGCAGCGAGCGCGGTGGGGAGCGCGGAGGTGCAGGCGGTCGCAGAGCGACTAGCGACCGTCGACGGGATCGCTGCTGTCGAGACGCCGGCAGACGACGACGAGCCGGTCTCGACCGATCGGCTTGCGGCCCTCGTCATCGGCCGGATCGCGGCAGGCGCGGAGCGGCCCGAGGTCGGCGACGCCGTCGACGAGGCCTTCTCCGATGACCCGAAGGTGCGCGCGGGGGCATCTCTGTGGCAGCGCATCAGATCAGCGTGCAGACCGAGGAGGACACGCGCCGGATCGAGCTGTTCGCGGCGGCCCTGCTGCTCCTGCTGCTGCTCGGACTCTTCCGCTCGCCGCTCGCGGCCGCCCTACCTCTGTTGCTCGCGGGTTTTTCGATCGGAGTGACGCTAGCGCTGCTGAGCTTGATCAGCGGAGCAGTCGACGTCGACCTCTAGCTCAGGTTCGGCAACGAAGCTGCATCGACTGAGCGGTCCCAGCTTGACCGAGAAGTTCGGCCCGTGGCGCCGTTGGTTACGGAGCATGAACCGCACCGGGTCCCGGAACCACTGCAGGGACTGAGCTGCCCCCGGCAGTCGGGAGCCAGGCGGGACGTGCGGCTCGACTTGGTCGTCGAGCACCCGGATCTCGGCCGGCGATGCTTCTGTCTTACCCATTCGGCTGCTCCCCTTGCTCAGACTCGGGGACGGATACAGCGGACATTCAGGGTAGTCGAAGCGACACCCACCGGCAATGGTGCCGATCGCGCTGCGCGAGCGCTTGCAGAATCGCCCTCATGCGACCAGAGGCGCTGCGGTGCTCCGAGGCAGGATCGAGTGTGAAGTAGGAAGTGCTACTGTCCACTTCTCGAGCGGTCTCAGACCAAACCGCGCCGCCCAGCACCGAGAGGAGAGCGCAGATGCCCACCGCCGCCGCCGATCAGGTCCTCAAGCCCGACTTCCAGGCCAGCCGCAAGCACCTGATCTTCAACGACGAGCACGACGACCTGCGCGAGTCGATCGAGGCATGGGTCAAGAAGGAGCTGGCCCCCCACGCGCACGAGTGGGAGGAGACGCTGTGGCCCGACTCGGCCCTGCACCGGATGGCCGAGCTCGGCTTCGTCGGCCTCTGCTTCCCCGAGGAGTACGGCGGACAGGGCGGCGACTACTACTACTCGCTGGTGCGGGCCGAGGCGCTCTCTTACTCGGGCTCCGGCGGCCTCAACATGGGCCTTGCGGTCCACACCGACATGGTCCTGCCGCCGATCGAGATGCTCGGCACCGACGATCAGAAGCAGCGCTACCTGAAGCCCGGAATCGAGGGCAAGAAGATCGGGTCGCTGGGGATCACCGAGCCCGGAGCCGGCTCCGATGTGGCCGGGATCCGCACGAGCGCGATCCGCGACGGCGACGAGTACGTGATCAACGGCTCGAAGATGTTCATCACCAACGGCGCCCGCGCGGACTTCATCGTGCTCGTCACCAAGACAGATCCGAGCGCCCGGCACGAGGGAATCACGCTGTTCATCGTCGACCTCAAGGACGAGTCCGGCAATCCGGTGCCCGGCTTCAGCGTCTCACGGACGCTGGAGAAGATGGGCATGCACTCCTCTGACACGGCCGAGCTCGCCTTCGAGGATGTCCGGGTACCCGCCGAGAACCTGCTTGGCCAGGAGGGCAAGGGCTTCTACCACATCTCCTGGGAGCTGCAGGGGGAGCGCCTGGTTGGCGCGGTCGCTTCGGTCGCGGGCGCAGAGCGCGCCTTCGAGAAGACGCTGGAGTACGCCAAGGAACGCGAGGCGTTCGGCCGACCGATCGGCAAGTTCCAGGTAATTCGCCACAAGTTCGCTGACATGGCGATGAAGATCGAAACGGCCAAGCAGATGGTCTACTCGACCGCCTGGCGCTTCAACAACGGCGAGTACCCGGTCCGGGAGATCACGATGGCGAAGCTCTACTCCGCCCGCGTCGCCTGCGAGGTCGCCGACGAGTGCGTCCAGATCCACGGCGGCTACGGCTATATGAAGGAGTACGACGTCGAGCGGTTCTACCGTGACACGCGCCTGAACCGGATCGGCGCAGGCTCGGATGAGATCATGCTCGACGTGATCGGGCGCAGCTACGGCGTCTAGCCGCCGGCTCGGACTCGCCCCCGAGCCCCCGAGCCGGTTCCAGGCAAGGGAGAAGGCGCCGCTTTTGCGCCGCCTTCTCCGCCGTTCCAAGCCCCGCAGGGGAAAGTGAGGCCTGTCTGAGGTTGGGCACGGGGAGTCCGGGCTCACGATCGTGTCGGGGAGTATTCCGTTCACCGATGAGATCGGCGGCGAGGGCTGATCACTTGATCGTGAGAACGGATGGACACAAGGATGAACGTCTCCTCCTCCGATCGGAGGATCCCGGCCGCGATGCCAGAGATGGCGACCCAGCCGCCTGCCAGAATCGCCGGTGTGAGTACGCGGAACAGTCGTCTGAGCGTGCTGATCGCCGACGATCACCCTGTCTATCGGCAGGGCCTCGAGCGAGCGGTTCGAGAGCGGCCCGAGTTGGAACTGATCGCCGCCTGTGAGGATGGTCGCGACGCGCTCGAGCAGATCAGCGCCGCCGAGCCCGATGTAGCAGTCATCGACGTGAGGATGCCGGGTCTGGACGGGCTCAAGATCCTTGCTGCGATCCAGCGGGACCGGATCCGGACCAAGGTCGTGCTGCTGACCGGGCACGAGGACTCGGGGGCCGCCTATCGGGCGCTTGCGGCCGGGGCGGCCGGCTACGTCTCGAAGACCTCGGACAACGCGGAGCTGTTCGACTCAATCGTCGCCGCCGCCCGCGGTGAGACGGTGATCGCCCCTCAGTTCTCGGCGGGGATCGCCAGCGAGATCCGCCTGCGTGAGGCTCAGGACCGGCCTGCTCTGACCGCACGTGAGGTCGAGGTCCTGAGGCTGACGGCCGAAAGCGGCACGGCGAAGCGAGTAGCCGAAGAGCTGCACCTCCCGGAGGCGACGGTCAAGACTCACCTCCAGAACCTCTACGAAAAACTTGGCGTCTCCGATCGGGCCGCCGCAGTCGCAACGGCGATGCGCTGAGGCCTGCTCGAGTGAGCGACGAGCAGGACCAGCACAGGACGCCGGCAGACACCTCCCCCCTGGAGGTGATCGGCCAGCTCTCCGGAGGCATTGCACACGACTTCAACAACATCCTCGGGGTGATCATCAACTATGCCCGGTTCGCGGCGGGCGGCGTCCCGCCGGACTCCCACGCACACGCCGATGTCGAGGAGATCCGCAGGGCCGCGGAGCGGGGTGTCGGCCTCGTCCGCCAGCTGATGATCCTGGCTCGCCGCGAGGATGGCGAGGTAACCGTGTTCGGGCTGAACGAGATGATCGCCGGCTTGGACGGCTTCCTGCGCTCGTCGATCGGTGAGCACATCAGGGTCGAGCGCAAGCTCGCGCCCGACCTGTGGCCGATCGCCGACGATCCCG
>CAXMST010000108.1:0-23989 GCA_964196325.1 uncultured Acidimicrobiia bacterium | reverse complement strand
CTCGCGCACCTGCTTTCGGGGCTGTTTTCCCTGCGGGGGATCCGTTTCGAGGAGATCGACGCGGCGATCGTCTCCTCGGTGGTGCCGCGCCTGGGCCCCGAGTACACGCGGATGTGCGGCAGCTACCTGGAGCGGGAGTGTCTCGTCGTCGGTCCCGCGATTCGCACGGGAATGCCGGTCCGGACTGAGACCCCGCACGAGGTCGGGGCCGATCGGATCGTCAACTCCGTCGCGGCCTACGAGCGCTACGCGAGCGCCTGCATCGTCGTCGACTTCGGCACCGCGATCACCTACGACGCGATCTCCGAGCAGGGCGAGTACCTGGGCGGCGTGATCGCCCCTGGGATCGAGATCTCGATCGAGGCTCTCGCGGCGCGTGCCGCCCAGATCCCGGTGATCGAGCTGGCCGAGCCTGAGGCGGCGATCGGCCGCAACACGAAGCAGTCGATCCAGGCCGGGATCGTGCATGGCTTCGCCGCCCAGGTCGACGGCGTCGTCGCGCGCATCAGGGCCGAGCTGGGGGCAGGTACTCCGGTGGTGGCGACCGGCGGCCAGGCGGCGGCGATCGCCCCGTTCGCCGAGGCAATCGACGAGGTGGATGAGTTGCTCACGCTGACCGGGCTTCGGGTGGTCTGGGGGCGCAACCAGTGAGGCCGGCGCTCACCGACCCGTTCGAGATCGGCGGGGTCGAGATCTCCAACCGGGTGTTGCTGGCGCCCCTGGCCGGCATCGGTAACTGGTTCGTGCGTCTACAGGCCCGTCGGCACGGGGCCGGGATGGCAGTTTCGGAGATGGTCTCCAGTCACGCTCTCTATTACGGCAACCCGCGCACTCAGAGCCAGATCCTCGTGGTCCACCCGGAAGAGCACCCGGTCTCGATGCAGCTCTTTGGCGCCGACCCCGAGGTGATGTTCAAGGCCGCCGGGATCGCGGCGGGCGCCGGTGTTGACCTGATCGACTTGAACATGGGCTGTCCCGTCAAGAAGGTGCTGAAGACCGGGGCAGGCGCCGGCCTGCTCGCCGACCACGAGCGCGCGCTCGAGGTGGCCCGGGCGGCGGCCGAGGGCTCGGGCCTGCCGGTCACCGTAAAGCTCCGCTCAGGTCTGAAGCCGGGCGATCGATCTGGCGTCGAGCTGGGACAGCGGCTCGTCGCCGAGGCCGGGGTCGCTGCGATCGCCATGCATCCCCGCCCGGCATCGGTCCAACACAAGGGCGAGCCGCGCCACGAGTTGGTCCGCGAGTTGGCCGAGGCCGTTCCCGTACCCGTGATCGTCTCCGGCGGGCTCTCCGACCCAGACCAGGCTCGGGCCGCCTACGAGGCCTCGAATGCCGATGCCGTGATGATCGCCCGTGGGTCATTGGGCAATCCCTGGATCTTCGAGGAGCTGCTCGAAGAGGATCCGAAACCACCCAGCGAGCACGAGACCGTCGTCGAGTTGCTCTGGGTGATCGATCGCGCCGAGGAGCATCTCGGCCACCGTGCCTGTCACTACCTGCGCAAGTTCTACCCCTGGTACCTGGACCGGCTCGAAGCGCACAAGGCGGTGGCGAACCGGCTCCAGCGCATCGAGGATCTGGACGAGGTCCGAGGGGAGCTGCGGGCGCTGGCCGCCGGGCCACTCGCGGTCAGCGTCTGACCCTCCGGGCGGCGTCCGACGCCACCCCGTCGGCGGCGGTTTCTGCGCCGTTTGCGGCATCTTCGGGCGCCTCCCGGGCCGAGCTCGGGCCGTTGCTATAGTTGCGCGCTCGCCAGCCCGAATAGCGCCCGAAACGCGGGTCGCGATCGGGTCTTTTGCGGTCTTGATACGGGTGAGAATCGGGGGGTTGTCCACCCC
Organism: uncultured Acidimicrobiia bacterium; assembly: GCA_964196325.1. Taxonomy (GTDB): domain Bacteria; phylum Actinomycetota; class Thermoleophilia; order Solirubrobacterales; family 70-9; genus CAXMST01. The sequence continues at coordinate 22,154 of CAXMST010000108.1, read as the reverse complement.
GGCAGAGCAGAGGAAGGATTCCAGAGATGCCGCGTGAGTCACTGATCACACCAGAGGGCTTGGTCCAGTTGAAGGCAGAGCTCGAGGAGCTGCAGACCGTGCGTCGCCGCGAGGTCGCCGAGCGGATCAAGGAGGCCCGTGAGTTCGGTGATATCTCCGAGAACTCCGAATATGACGACGCCAAGAACGAGCAGGCGATGCTCGAGCAGAAGATCGCTCTGATGGAGCGGCGGGTGCGCGAGGCCAGGGTGATCGACGCCAAGGACCTCGATGGGAGCGCCGTCGCCGTTGGCGTCAGGGTCCACGTCAAGGACGAGCGGACCGGCGACTCGAAGAAGTTCCAGGTCGTCGGCTCCGCCGAGTCCGACCTGACCGCCGGGCGTCTCTCCCATGAGTCGCCGATCGGCCGGGCGCTGATGGGTCAAAAGCGCAACAAGGTCGTCGAGGTCGAGGTTCCGCAGGGGCCCAAGCGCAAGCTCAAGATCACCAAGATCGAGACCCCCTAGGTTCGCCTCGGGCGCCTCAGCCCTACTCGCCGGTGCCGCGATCCAGGTGCAGGTCCATTAGGGCCACATCGAGCAGCCTGCCGCGCTTCTCGCCGCTCCGCCGCTGGATCCCGATCAGCTCGAACCCGAGCCGCTGATGCAGGGCCATGCTGGCCGGGTTCTCACCGGCGATCCGGGCCAGCAACACGCTGATCCCGTCGATCGGCGCGCGCTCGATCAGCTCGCTGAGCAGAAGCCCTCCGATCCCCGAGCCGCGAGCGGTGCGGTCGACGTAGACCGAAACCTCCGCGGTCCGGCCGTAGGCACCCCGCGGCGACCACGGCGAGAGCGATCCCCAACCGACGACCCGACCGCCCCGCTCGGCGACGACCACGGGGTAGCGGCTCTCCCTTTCGCTCAGCCAGCCGCGATCCGAATCCTGGTCGCGAGGCTGGTCTCGAAGGTCGAGGTCTGATGCAGGACCTCATGGTTGTAGATCTCGAAGATCCGCTCGAGATCGTTGCCCAGGGCCGCACGGGTCGTGATCGGCGCAGCGCTCATTCGCGGCAGCGTAGATAGGCTGGCCCGCCGCAGATGAGCGAGCCCAACGACGACAACCCAGAGCCCACCGAGTCGAGCCTGATCGCTGAGCGGCGGGCCAAGCTGCAGCGGCTGCGCGACGCGGGGCTGGAGCCGTTCCCGCACGCGTTTGCGGATCGAACGACGATTGCCGCGGTGCGCGGCGGGCACGAAGAACTCGAGGACGGGGTGGAGACCGACAGCAGCTACCGCGTAGCCGGCAGGATCCTCGCCCGCCGGGGGATGGGCAAGGTGGCGTTCCTCGACCTCGCGGACGGCAGCGGAAAGATCCAGCTGCAGTCCCGCTCCGACGTGCTCGGGGCCGACTCCCACGAGCTTCTGGTTGAAATGGACATCGGCGACATCATCGGGGTCGAGGGCACCGTCTTCAAGAGCCGCCGCGGCGAGCTCAGCGTGCGGGTCGATTCATGGCTGCCGCTCGCGAAGAGCCTGCGGCCGCTGCCCGACAAGCATCACGGGCTCGAGGACACCGAGACTCGCTACCGGCGGCGCGAGCTGGACCTGATCGCCAACCCCGAGGTGAAGCAGAGGTTCGTCACCCGGGCGCGCACGATCAGCGAGATCCGAAGCTGGCTCGACGAGCGCGATTTCATCGAGGTGGAGACGCCGGTCCTGCAGCCGATCTACGGCGGTGCGTTGGCGCGGCCGTTCACCACCCATCACAACGCGCTCGACCGCGATCTCTACCTGCGGATCGCCACCGAGCTCTATCTCAAGCGCTGCATCGTCGGCGGCATCGACCGCGTCTACGAGCTCGGCAAGGACTTCCGCAATGAGGGCGTCTCGCACAAGCACAACCCCGAGTTCACGATGCTCGAGTGGTACGAGGCCTACGCCGACTACAACGACAACGCGGCACGGCTCGAGCAGCTCGTAGCCGAGGTCGCGGAACGGGTTCTGGGCGGGACGGCGGTCGATCGCGAAGGGACCGAGTTGGAGCTGGGTGCGCCGTGGCGCCGCCTAACCCTGACCGAGGCACTGCGTGAGCACGTGGGAGTCGACCTGGCCGCGCGCCCAAGCCCCGCAGAGCTCGCCGCTGCGCTTGGGAGCGAGGGAGCGGAGGAGCAGAGCTGGGGCAAGTTGATCGACCGTCTGTTATCCAAGCACGTCGAGCCGAAGTTGATTCAGCCGACCTTCGTCTTTGACTACCCCGTTGAGCTTTCCCCATTTGCCAGGGCCCACCGCGAGACCGAGGGCCTGGTCGAGCGCTGGGAGGCCTTCGCCGGTGGGGTCGAGATCGCGAACTCGTTCAGTGAGCTCAACGACCCCGACGAGCAGCGGCGGCGCTTCGCGGCGCAGGCGGCGGAGCTGGCCGCGGGCGACGCGGAGGCGCAGCCGCATGACGAGGAGTTCTTGCTCGCGCTGGAACAGGGGATGCCGCCGACCGGCGGGGTCGGCCTCGGCATCGATCGGTTGGTGATGATCCTGACCGGCTCGAGCAGCCTCCGCGAGGTGATGCTGTTCCCCGCGATGCGCTAGGCGCTACTTGCCTCCGCGCCACGCGGTCCGGGTTGCGGCGCTCAGCTGCTGCCGACGGGGGAGGGCGCGTCGGGGTCGGGCTCGATCCGATCGGGAAGGTCGATCTCCTCGTGTGGTTGCCAAGGGTGACGACCGAGCAGTCGCATTCCCCGGTACTTGAGCCCGCCGTGGATGTTCAGGGGATTCCACACGGCGTGGATCGCGGCCGGCATCATCGGGATCCAGTAGCGGTCGGGGATCGGGTCCAGCGGCGCGGGATCGGCAAGCGTGACCTCCGCGCTGACATGCCCCTCGCCGTCCTCGTAGCTGAGCCGGGCGAGGATCTCGCCCTTGCCGCTGACGATCTGGGTCTCCCCGATCATCTCGGTCCGCCAGGGGATGCCCGGCATCAGCGGCGAGTCGAACTCGATGTCGCCGACGTGTGAGGGCATCGCGACCGGGGCACCGATCATCCTCGCCATCTGCCGCGGAAGCTCCCGCGCCAGCTGTCGTTGGACGCCGCGCTCGCGACGCATGAGACGGCCCGGCGGCCCCCGCCAATCGTTGGGGAAGGAGGGCCAGCACATGCCGCCAAGCAGGAGCCGGGCGCCGCCGTCGCGCAAGCGCCTGGCGGTGCGGCTGCGGGCCCACTCCCAGCCGTTGGCGATCCCGATTCGGCCCAGCCGGCCGCTCTCGACCACGCCGTCATCGTCGCCGCCCCGGTAGTAGTTGTTCTCCCAGACCGTCGGCAGATCCTTGTCGTGCAGGTTGATCGTGCCGTCCGGCTCGGCCAGCACGTAGGTGCCATAGGCGTCCGAGCCCCGCAGGGCGACGAAGCCGCCGCCGACCACCCGGTCGAGCTCGCGAGCGAGCTGCGCGATCAGCTGCAGGGGCTGGCCGTCGATCGGCCGTGCAACGTCGCGGAGGGCCCGCGAGTAGACGTTCGGGGAGGTGATCGCCTCCGGCAGCACGACTACGTCGGGGTCGTGCTCGCGGACCGCGTCGCGGACCAGGTCTTCGGCCCGCGCCAGGTTCGCCTCGACGGCGCCGAGCTCCATCCGTGGCTGAATCGCCGCAATCCGCACCGTCGGGGGATCGGAGCTCACGCCGAGAGCTCGCGTTCGCTCGCCGCGATCGGCTCGCGGGCCACGGCGGGCTCATCCGGCTTGCCGGGCGGGCGGCCGTTGGTCTCGGAGCCGCGCGCCGCACCCGGTGCGGCCGGCCACTCGACCCCGGCGTGGTCGGAGCCGGGGACGGTTCGCGTCTCCCGGAAACGGTGACGGAGCAGCTCCCGCTTGACGCGGAGCTCAACCGCCGCTTCGCCGAGCCCGTCGCGCAACACGGCCCGGCGCTGCGGCCCGCGCCATACAGCGCTCGCCAGCGAGCGTCCGAGGCGCGGCAGGCTGAGGATCTCCTGTGGGCTCCGCAGTCGCTGGAACATGTCGCCGATCACCGGGGTGCTCTCGTCGCCGCCATAGTGCCGCAGTGCCTCGGCCAGGACCGGTGAGTAGTCGCGGACCGTGGTCTCGGCGTTGGCGAAGTGGTAGGCCGGCAGGCACTCCTCGTCGCGGGCGGCCTCCCATCTCCGCAGGGCCCGGTCCAGCTCGCTGGGTCCTTCGCCCGCCTCGAGCACGGCCTCGGCGAGGGTCCTGCCCATCCACAGGGCGTCGCGCATACCCTGGCCGATCACCGGATCCTTGAAGTGGCCGGCATCGCCGGCCAGCGCCCAGCCGGGCCCGCTCGAGGCGCGGAAAAAGGCCGGGGTCTCGCCGGTCGAGCGCAGCTTCGTCTGGTTGGTTGCGCCGGCCACCCGCTCGGCGCAACCCGGGTGCTGGGCGAGCTTGCGCTCCCAGTAGGCATCCGGGTCACGACGGGCGTCGGCGACCTCCGCGCGATCGGCCATGAACAGCACCAATACGCGGCCGTTGGGATTGGGAAAGGCGAAGGCGAGCGAGTCCCGGTCGCGCCACTGCCACATCGTCTCGACCAGATCGGTGCCCGCGGCTGGGTCGTCCATGTAGCGGAACACGAGGCCGCGGCCGTTGCGGGACGACCGGTAGGGGCGCCAGGCACCGGTCAGCGCGGCGACCGTCGAACGGCGGCCGTCGGCGCCGATCACGAGCCTCGCCCAGACCCGCCGGCGCTCCCCGTCAGGGTCCCTGTAGAGCACGCCGGCGACGCGACCGCCGCTCCAGATCAGCTCCTCGACACTGCTGCGCTCGCGCACGTCCGCCCCGAGCGCTCGGGCGTTGTCGGCCAGCATCTCGTCGAGTTGAATCCGCGGGATCGAGATCCCGTGATCGATGCCCTCGACAGCGGTGAATCGCTCGGTGCACTCGGTTCCGTTGTCGAGCGTCAGGCGCAGGCGCCGCATCTGGGCCGGGCGGACCTCGTCGCGGATCCGCGGCCAGAGCCCGATTCGCTTCAGCTCCGCGCATCCCGACGGGAACATCAGGTGGGTGGAGAGGGTGTCGGAGGGGAACTTGGCTCGCTCCAGGACGAGTACCTCCCGGCCGGCCCGCGCGAGCACCGAGGCCGCCGCCGAGCCGGCACATCGCGCTCCCACGACCAGGACATCCACCTCTTGTTCGGCATCCACTCGCGGCCTCTCCTTCCGACGGCTGTGCAGAGCGCGGATCATTGCACACCCACCCCAATTTAGAAGGCAGTTCAGAAATGAACCTCCCTCCAAATCCCGCCGCCCCTCAGCTATCATGCCGAGCTCGTGGAGTCAGAAACATCGACATCAGGCAGTCAAGGCACTCCACCCCGATCGGCGGGCGGGTCTTCGCGAGGGGAGCGGCGGCGCAAGCGGACCGAGGACGCGATCGTCGCGGCGGCGGAGGGGATCTTCCTCGAGCACGGCTACCGGGGCGCCCGGATCGAGGCGATCGCCGAGCGCGCCGACGTGGCGGTGGGTTCGATCTACGGCCACTTCGGCGGTAAGGACGGGCTCTACGCGGCCCTGACCCAACGCTCGCTCGAGCTCTTCGATGGCTACATGGCCGCGGCTCGCGACCCCGATCTGCGTCCGATCGAGCAGCTGCTTGCCACTGGCGACGCCTATATGCGCCTCCACATCGAGCACCCCGGCGCCTTCCGCTTCATCGCGCTGAGCGGGGTGGAGCTGCAGATGCATGAGCTCGACCAAGAGATCCGGGAGCAGCTCGAAACGGGCCTGGAGTCGATCCTCGGCAACTTCGAGGAGGTGATCGCCGCGGGAATCGCCGCGGGCGAGATTCGGGGCCACGATCCCCACCGGATCATGACCTTTCTCTGGGGGGCCTGGAACGGGGTCGCAGCGCTCTCGATGCGCGACGACCGGCTGGCGCTGGGCGCCCAGGAGGTTGCGGCCACGCTCGAGCTCGGCCGTCGGATCGTGACCGAGGGTCTCGCCGTCGGGTCCGCTCGCGCCCCCGACGGCAGCCTCGCGCCCAGCGTTCGAGTCGTCGAGGTCAAGCCGGAGGGCCTATGAGCGGCCTCGCGGGAGCCGGTCGCGGCTGAGGCACTCGGTGCCGTCAGCCCTCGGTGGCCGGAGGCCGGCCCCCGATATACTTCGCGCTCGGCGCAATCGACAACCGGAGGTCCAGTCCATCGGCCGACACCGCCGACCATGTGATTAAAGGCCGCCGGCGTCGCGGCAACCCCGGATCAGGCCGCAGTCCGACCGCCGCCAGCAAGATAATCAGAGACCAGACCGAGATCCCCACGACCAACAGACAAGAGCAAGATCAGCGAAATGTTTGAGCGATTCACAGAGAGAGCCCGCCAGGTCGTCGTGCTCGCGCAAGAGGAAGCGCGCACGCTCAAGCACAACTACATCGGCACCGAGCACATCCTGCTCGGTCTGCTGCGCGAGGAGGAGGGCCTGGCCGCGCGCGTGCTCGAGTCCCTCGATATCACCGTCGAGCGGGTCCGCGCCCAGGTGGTTCGGATCGTCGGCTCGGGCGAAGAGGTCACCTCGGGTCAGATCCCGTTTACGCCGCGCGCCAAGAAGGTTCTCGAGCTCGCCCTGCGCGAGGCGCTCTCGCTCGGCCACAACTACATCGGCACCGAGCACATCCTGCTGGGCCTGGTTCGTGAGAACGAGGGCGTCGCCGCCCGGATCCTGCTCGATTTCGACGCCGACTCCGAGAAGATCCGCAACGAGGTGATCCGGATGCTGTCGGGTCCGGGCGGCCGTCGTGGGGGCTCAGGCTCCGGCGATTCCACCGGTTCGGCGGAAGGTAAGAAGTCGTCGAAGCTGCTCGACCAGTTCGGCCGCAACCTGACCAAGCTCGCCGATGACGGCAAGCTCGATCCCGTGATCGGCCGCGAGACCGAGATCGAGCGGATCATGCAGATCCTCGCCCGCCGGCAGAAGAACAACCCGGTCTTGCTGGGCGAGCCGGGCGTCGGCAAGACCGCCGTGGTCGAGGGCCTGGCCTCGCGGATCATCTCCGGCGAGGTGCCCGAGCTGCTGCGCAACAAGCAGATCTACACGCTCGATCTCGCCGCCCTGGTCGCCGGCTCCAAGTACCGCGGCGAGTTCGAGGAGCGGCTCAAGAAGGTGATGAAAGAGATCACCCAGCGCGGCGACATCATTCTCTTCATCGACGAGCTCCACAACCTGGTCGGAGCGGGCGCAGCCGAGGGCGCGATCGACGCCGCCTCGATCCTGAAGCCGGCGCTGGCCCGCGGCGAGCTGCAGACGATCGGTGCCACGACTCTGGACGAGTACCGGAAATACCTCGAGCGCGACTCCGCCCTGGAGCGGCGCTTCCAGCAGGTCAGGGTCGAACCGCCCTCAATCGAGCAGACCGTGCAGATCCTCGAGGGGCTGCGGGAGCGCTACGAGCAGCACCACCGCGTCAAGCTCAGCGACGAGGCCCTCGCGGCGGCCGCCGACCTCGCCGACCGCTACATCTCCGAGCGCTTACTGCCCGACAAGGCGATCGATCTGATCGACGAGGCCGCCGCGCGGTTGCGGATCCGGTCGATGTCGCAGCCCCCGGTCTACCGCGAGCTCGAGGACGAGATCGAGGAGACGCGGCGAGCCAAGGAGTCCGCGATCGAGGCCCAGGAGTTCGAGAAGGCCGCGAACTTGCGTGACAGCGAGCGCCAGCTCACCTCCAAGAAGCGCGAGCTCGAGGACGAGTGGAGCTCCGGTGAGGAGGGCACCCGCCCGGAGGTGGGTGAGGACGAGATCGCCGACATCGTCTCGATGTGGACCGGGATCCCCGTGTTCAAGCTGACCGAGGCCGAAACCAAGAAGCTGGTCGAGATGGAGCCCGAGCTGCACAAGCGGGTGATCGGCCAGGACGTCGCGATCAGCGCCGTGAGCAAGGCGATCCGCCGCTCCCGAGCGGGAATCAAGGATCCCAAGCGCCCGGCCGGCTCGTTCATCTTCCTCGGCCCTTCCGGGGTCGGCAAGACCGAGCTGGCGCGGACCTTGGCCGAGTTCCTGTTCAGCGATGAGGAAGCGATGATCCGCATCGACATGTCCGAATACATGGAGAAGCACGCGGTCTCGAGGCTGGTCGGTTCGCCTCCCGGCTACGTCGGCTATGACGAGGGCGGCCAGCTGACCGAGGCCGTCAGGCGTAAGCCCTACTGCGTGCTGCTGCTCGACGAGATCGAGAAGGCACACCCGGACGTCTTCAACATCCTCCTGCAGATTCTCGAGGACGGGCGCCTGACCGACAGTCAGGGCCGCACCGTTGACTTTCGCAACGCGATCGTGATCATGACCTCGAACGTGGGGGCCCAGGACATCGCCCGCAACACGCCGCTGGGCTTCTCGGTGACCGACGAGATGGGCACCACCTACGAGGAGATGAAGAAGCGGATCATGGGCGATCTGAAGAAGGTCTTCCGACCGGAGTTCCTGAACCGGATCGATGAGGTGATCGTCTTCCACAAGCTGACTCGAGAGCAGATCAAGGAGGTTGTGGACCTGCTCATCAGTCGGGTAAGGGCACAGGTCGCCGAGCACGAGCTACAGCTGGATCTGACCGATGAGTCGAAGGACCTGCTCGTTGACAAGGGCTGGGATCCTGCGATGGGGGCTCGGCCTCTGCGCCGTGCGATCCAGCGCTACATCGAGGATCCGCTCGCCGATGAGGTCCTCAAGGCCGGCCCGAACAACATCACCCCCGGCACGACTGTGCTGGTCGAGCGGGATGAGAAGGGCGACGATGAGGACCTTCCCCTACGGCTGAAGCTGATCAAGCCGAAGAAGCCGCGGGCGAAGGCGAAGAAGAAGTCTGGGAGCGACGAGAAAGAGCCGATCGGGGTCGGCGCCCGATCCGGCAAGAGCGATGCGCCGAAGCGGTCGGGCTCACATGAGCCCGGTGCCGACACCGGCGGCGAGCCTGCCGCAGAGGCCGAGTAGACCGCTGGCCGAGGTGGTCCCAAGCGAGCGTCGCCGCGCCGTGCGATGAGTCTGCCCCGCTCCGACGAGCTGCGTGAGCTGCTCGGGATCGAGTCGCCTCACGGCGTGCTTTCGATCTATCTGCAGGTCGATCATGCCGACCGCGGTGGCGGCTGGAGGATCGCCCTGGCCGATGCCCTGAGGGAAGCGGTGACGGCGGCGGAGCGGGGTGCTGACCGCGATCTGACCCTGGCGCTGAAGGCGACGGCCGAGCGGGTTACGGGGAGGTTTGCCGGGGGCGGCGAGGCGTCGGTCGGGAACGGCCATGTCGGGCTTGTCGAGATCAGCCGGCAGGACGGCGAGCAGCGCTGGTGGGCCTCGGCCGCGGCTCCCCGGGCCAAGGCCCTCGCCGTGGTCGGTGCGAGGCCGCACCTGTTGCCGCTGCTGGAGATGATCGACGACAATCGCTGCCGGGGCGTGGTCGCCGTAACCGGGGAGCGCGCCCGGCTGCTCGAGTGGGAGGAGGCGGCTCTGACCGAGATCGAGGCTCGGGAGATGAGCGCCGGCGGCGATCCCCGCGAGCGCAAGGCGCCGCGCAACCCCGACATCCCTGCCGGGCAGGCGCCAACGTCCTCCGGTCGGGACCTCTACGAGCAGCGGCTCGACGACCACAGGCGACGCTTTGTCGAGGAGGTCGCCGAGCGGGTAGGGGTGGTAGCCGGGGAGCGCGGCTGGGGTGAGCTGCTCTGCTTCGGCGATGCCAAGTATCTGAGCGAGCTGAGCCGGCGGCTTGGGCCTGAGCGCGTCGCGTTCAGCGCCGAGAAGAACCTGATCCCGATCCCCGAGCATGAGCTCACCGGGCGCCTTGCGGCGCCGATCGAGAGCTGCAACCGCAAGCGCGAGCTGCAGCTGATCGCGCGCGCCGAGGAGGCCGCGTTGGCCGGCGGTCGTGGCAGCCTGGGATTGTCCGACACCGCCGCGGCGCTGTCCGAGGGTCGGGTTGAGCACCTGCTGATCGCCGACGACCAGCTGCCCCCCAGCTCGCCGGAGCCGGTACTCGCGACCCTCGCCGGCGGAGCCGAGCCCCCGCTCTCACCCGGGGAGCTGCTGATCGAGCGTGCCCTGGCCACCGGCGCGGCGATCACTCCGGTCGAGGCGGAGGCTGCCGAGCGGCTCGCGGAGCGCCAAGGCGTCGCCGCCATCCTCCGCTATTGATCGGCCTGCCGAGACAGGTGGTGATGTTTGGTCCGGCCCGGCCGGACCAAATGCGCGCTCGCGGAGACTATCGGCCAGCGATTGTCTAGATTGAACGCGATGACGGGCACCGACCATGGCTGAGCAACCCGATGGCGGCAACTCCGCCCGGCGGGCGGATATAGATCCCGAGGAGACCCGCGAGTGGCTGGACGCGGTCGAGGCCGTGATCGCCGTCGACGGACCGGAGCGCGCCGAGCAGCTGCTGACCCGCACGGTCGGTGAGGCGCACCGGCGCGGGGTCTCGATCGCGACCAGCGGGCCGACCCCATACGTCAACACGATCCGGCCTGCTGATGAGCCCGAGCTGCCGGGCGATCCTGCGATCGAGCGGCGGGTTCGCTCGCTGGTCCGCTGGAACGCGATCGCAACGATCCTGCGGGCCAACGCGACCTCCTCCGAGCTCGGCGGGCACATCGCCTCCTACCAATCCGCGGCGGTGCTGTACGAGATCGGCTTCAACCACTTCTGGCGCGCCGCGACCGAGCAGCACGGAGGCGACCTGGTCTACATCCAGGGCCACTCTTCACCTGGGATCTACGCCCGCTCATTCCTCGAGGGGCGCCTGAGCGAGGAGCGGATGCTCGGCTTCCGCCAGGAGGTCTCGACCGAGGCCGGGCTGAGCTCCTACCCGCACCCGTGGCTGATGCCCGACTACTGGCAGTTTCCGACCGTCTCGATGGGGTTGGGACCGATCATGGCGATCCATCAGGCCTACTTCATGCGCTACCTCAGCGATCGAGGAATCACGAACACCGACGGGCGCAAGGTATGGGCCTTCCTCGGCGATGGCGAGACCGACGAGCCCGAGTCGCTCGGTGCGATCTCGCTCGCGGGACGCGAGGGCCTGGACAACCTGGTCTTCGTCGTCAACTGCAACCTGCAGCGGCTCGATGGGCCGGTGCACGGCAACGGCAAGATCATCCAGGAGCTGGAGACGGAGTTCCGCGGGGCCGGCTGGAATGTGATCAAGGTGATCTGGGGGCACCGCTGGGACAGCCTGCTGGCCGGGGACACCGACGGCCTGCTCCTGGAGCGAATGGAGGAGGTGGTCGACGGCGAATACCAGGTCTACAAATCGCGCGATGGAGCCTTCGTGCGGGAGAACTTCTTCGGTGCCCACCCGGAGCTGTTGGAGCGAGTCGCCCACATGAGCGACGACGAGATCTGGAACCTGAACCGGGGCGGGCACGATGCCCGCAAGGTCTACGCTGCCTACAAGGCGGCCTCCGAGCATCGCGGCCAGCCGACGGTGATCCTCGCGAAGACGATCAAGGGCTACGGGATGGGCGAGGCCGGCGAGGGCCAGAACATCACCCATCAGCAGAAGAAGATGAACGTCGAGGCGCTGAAGGCGTTCCGCGATCGCTTCGAGCTCGAGATCAGCGACAGCGAGGTCGAGGAGGTCGCCTTCCACCGCCCGCCCGAGGACTCGCCGGAGATCGCCTACCTCAAGCAGCGTCGCGAGCAGCTCGGCGGCTATCTGCCGCAGCGTCGGCAGCGGGTCGACGAGCCGCTGCCGGTTCCTCCGTTGGAGCTGTTCCAAAGCCAGCTCGACGGCAGCGGCGAGCGTGAGATCTCAACCACGATGGCGTTCGTGCGGGTGCTCGCGGCGTTGATCCGCGACAAGGGATTGGGGAAGCGGGTGGTCCCGATCGTGCCCGACGAGTCGCGCACGTTCGGGATGGAGGGCATGTTCCGTCAGCTCGGCATCTACTCCCACGTCGGCCAGCTCTATGAGCCCGAGGACGCGGGTTCGATGATGTTCTACAAGGAGGACCAGGAGGGGCAGATCCTGCAGCTCGGGATCAACGAGGCGGGGGCGATGTCGGCCTGGATAGCCGCCGCGACCTCCTACTCCAACCACGACACGCAGATGGTCCCCTTCTACATCTTCTACTCGATGTTCGGCTTCCAGCGGGTCGGGGACCTCGCCTGGGCCGCGGGCGACTCGCGGGCGCGCGGCTTCCTGCTCGGCGGCACCGCGGGGCGGACCACGCTCAACGGCGAGGGTCTGCAGCACGAGGACGGCCACAGCCATGTGCTCGCCCAGACCGTCCCCAACTGCATCTCCTACGACCCCGCCTATGCCTACGAGATCGCGGTGATCATCCAGGACGGCCTGCGGCGCATGGTCGGCGAGCAGGAGGACGTCTTCTACTACCTCACCCTCGAGAACGAGAACTACACGCATCCGGCGCTGCCCGAGGGTGCCGAGGAGGGCATCCTGCGCGGCATGCATCGGGTGCGCGAGGCGACCGGCGGCGAGCCCAAGGTGCGTCTGCTCGGTGCCGGGGCAATCCTGCGCGAGGCGCTGGAGGCGGCCGAGCTGCTCGAGGCCGACTACGACCTCGGCGCCGAAGTCTGGAGCATCACCAGCTTCACCGAGCTGCGCCGAGAGGGCCTCGCGGCCGACCGCGCGACCCGGCTCGGCGAGCCTGCCCCGATCCCCTGGATCGCCGAGTGCCTGGGGAGCGATCCGGGCCCGCCGGTCGTCGCGGCAAGCGACTACATCAAGGCCCTCGCCGACGGTATCCGGCCCTGGATCCCCGGCCACTACGAGGTGCTGGGGACCGACGGCTTCGGGCGCAGCGACTATCGCCGCCATCTGCGTGACTTCTTCGAGGTCGACCGGCGCTACATCGCGGTCGCCGCTCTCGACGCCCTCGCGGACGCGGGCCAGGGTCCGCGCTCGGCCGTCAAGGGGGCAATCAAGAAATACGGCATCGACCCGCATCGACCCGATCCAGCGGTGAGCTGAGCCCCATGGGTGAGCCATCCGAGGTCCTGGTTCCCGACATCGGCGACTTCGACGACGTACCCGTGATCGAGGTCCTGGTAGCGGTCGGCGATCAGGTCGAGCCAGAGCAGGGCCTGATCACCCTGGAGTCGGACAAGGCGACGATGGAGGTGCCGGCGCCGAGCGCCGGCACCGTCACCGAGGTCCTCGTCGCGGTCGGCGACAGCGTCAGCGAGGGGACCCCAGTGGTGCGGCTCCAGTTGCTCGAGGGTGGAAGCGAGGGCCCCGAGCAGGGCGGGGGCTCCGATGCGGCAACGCTTACGGACGAGGTGCGAGAAAAGGTTGACAGTTCCCCACAAGTCGCAGCTCGCGCGGCGGCAGCCGAAACGGGCGCCGCCGACGCTTCGACTCCTCCCGTCTATGCCTCGCCCTCCGTTCGGCGCCTCGCCCGCGCAGAGGGCGTTGACCTGACCCGGGTCACGGGAGCCGGGCGCAAGGGCCGGATCACGGTCGCTGACGTCGAGAGCTTCGTCGCGGCGCCCGCGGCCGACCAGCGAGCCGTCGGGCCCGCGGCGATCGCCGGACTCGATCTGGCCCCCTGGCCTGAGATCGATCACAGCCGCTACGGCGAGATCGAGCGGGTCGAGCGCACCCGGATCAACAAGATCAGCGGCCCGAATCTGGCCCGCAACTGGGTCTACATCCCGCACGTGACCCACCATGACGAGGCCGACATCACCGATCTCGAGGCGTTCCGGAAGACGGTCAACTCTGAGCAGGACGTCAAGGTGACGATGGTCGCCCTGCTGCTCAAGGCCTGCGTCCCGGTGCTTCGCGAGTTCCCCTACTTCAACTCCTCCCTCGATGGCGACGACCTGATCCTGAAGCGGCACTACCACCTGGGATTCGCGGCCGACACCCCACAGGGGCTGCTCGTTCCGGTCATCCGCGACGTTGATCAGAAGGGCCTGCTCGAGGTCGCCTCCGAGCTGATCGAGCTGTCCGGCAAGGCACGCGAGGGAAAGCTGGGCCCGGCTGAGATGGCCGGCGCCACCTTCACGATCTCCTCGCTGGGCGGGATCGGCGGCACCGGCTTCACGCCGATCGTCAATGCGCCGCAGGTCGCGATCCTCGGGGTGACGCGCGCGGCGATCAAGCCGGTCTGGGACGGCGCCGAGTTCTTGCCGCGGCTAATGGTGCCGCTCTCCCTCTCCTACGACCACCGGGTCGTGGACGGCGCCGCGGCCGCGCGCTTTTCCGTAGCTCTGACCCAGGTCTTGGAGGACTTCCGGAGGATCATCCTATGAGCGGCGCCGGCGAGGTCCTGGTCCCCGACATCGGCGACTTCGCGGACGTGCCGGTGATCGAGGTCCTGGTCGCGGTCGGCGACCAGGTCGAGCCCGAGCAGGGACTGATCACCCTGGAGTCCGACAAGGCGACGATGGAGGTACCGGCGCCGAGCGCCGGCACCGTCACCGAGGTCCTCGTCGCGGTCGGCGACAGCGTCAGCGAGGGCACCCCGGTGCTGCGGCTCGAGGGTGTGGTGGCGCAGGAGCCGGAGCAGAGTCAGGGTGAGGCCGCCGGGGCGGCCAGGCCGGCGCCGAGCGCGCCGGCGCCGGGCCCGGACGCAAAGCCCGGCGGGCGGGTGCTCGTGGTGGGCTCGGGACCTGGTGGCTACACGGCCGCCTTCCGGGCAGCGGATCTGGGACTCGAGGTGGTCCTGGTCGAGCGCTACCCGAGGCTCGGTGGGATCTGCCTGAACGTGGGCTGCATTCCCTCCAAGGCGCTGCTGCACGCGGCGCGAGTGATCGCCGAGGTCGAGGAGGCCGAGGAGTTCGGGATCTCCTACGGGGAGTTGAGCCTCGACGTCGGGCGCCTCGACAGTTGGAAGCAGGGCGTTGTCGACCGGCTCACCGACGGGCTCGCGGGAATGGCGAAGCGCCGCAAGGTCAAGGTCGTGACCGGAACCGCCCGCTTTACGGGGCCGAACGAGGTCGAGGTCGACGGCACCCGGATCGGCTTCGAGCACTGCATCATCGCGGCCGGTTCCCGACCAGTCCGGTTGCCGGGCCTGCCCGAGGACGAGCGGATCGTCGATTCGACCGGGGCGCTGTCGCTTCAGGGTCCTCCGGAGAGCATGCTGGTCATCGGCGGCGGCATCATCGGCATGGAGATGGCCTGCGTCTACGACGCCCTCGGCACGCGGATCAGCGTGGTCGAGCTCACCGATGAGCTGATTCCCGGGTGCGACCGGGATCTCGTGCGGCCGCTGCAGAAGCGGGTCCAGGGGCGCTACGAGGAGATCATGCTCGGGACCAAGGTGACGGCCGTGGCGGCGGGCACCAAGGGGCTCGATGTCCAGCTCGAGCCGGCCGCGGGCGGCGAGACCCGGACAGAGCGCTACGAGCGGGTCCTGGTGGCGGTCGGCCGGCAGCCCAACAGTGATCAGCTCGCCCTCGCGGCCGGCGGCGTGCAGGCGACCGAGAGCGGCGTGATCGAGGTCGACGAGCGGCAGCGCACCAACGTCGGCCACATCTTCGCGATCGGGGACATCACGGGGGATCCGATGCTCGCCCACAAGGCGACCGCCGAGGCGGTGGTCGCCGCCGAGGTGATCGCCGGCCACGACGTCGTGCTCGATGCCCGTTCGATTCCCTCTGTCGCCTACACCGACCCGGAGATCGCCTGGACGGGGATCACCGAGATCGAGGCGGCCGAACGGGGCATCAAGGTCGACAGGGGCAGCTTCCCCTGGGCGGCCAGCGGCAGGGCGTTGGCGGTGGCGCGGGACGAGGGCCTGACCAAGGTCCTGCTCGAGCCCGAGAGCCGCCGCCTTTTGGGTGCCGGTGCCGTCGGTCCGAACGCCGGCGAGCTGATCGCCGAGGCGGCCCTGGCGATCGAGATGGGGGCCGACGCCACCGATCTGGCCCTGACCGTGCACCCGCACCCGACGCTCTCGGAGACGATGCGCTTCGCGGCCGAGGTGGCCGAGGGGATCGCCACCGACATCTACGCGCCGAAGCGCTAGCCCCGGATGAAACTGGCGGAGCGGATCCACGACCCCGGTCGGGTGATCCTCGGTCGCGGTCTGCGGGTCGGGGTCGTGACCCCGCTGGCCTTCGGGGTCGCGGAGATCGCCGACGCCGACCCCCAGACCTCGGTGTTCGTAGCCTTCGGCACCTTCGCCCTGCTCGCCTTCAGCGATTTCGGCGGCCCCCCGCGTCGGCGGCTGGCAGCCTACGGCGCGGCCACGATCGCCGGCGCGCTGCTGATCGTGATCGGAACCCCGTTTGCCCGAGAGCCGTTGCTTGCCGGGGCGCTCGCACTGCCGATCGCCTTCTTGATCCGTTTCACCGGTGGGTTCAGCGGTCAACTCTCGGCCGCGATCACCCCGCTGACCCTTGCCTTCGTGCTGGCCGTGGCCCTGGAGGCGCCGCCTTCGGCGATCGGGGATCGGCTGATCGGTTGGCTCGCGGCGGGCGCCGTCTCGGGGGCTGCGGCGCTGCTGCTTTGGCCTCACTACGGCCGGGCGAGGCTGATCCAGCGCACCGGCGCGGCGGTGGCGAGCTTTGCCGATGCGATCGGTGGCACCGCGCCGGCGCCGGCTCAGGGGTTGCTTGAGCAGCTCCGGGACGAGAGTGAGGAGGGTCCGCTCACGCACTCAGGCACGATCGCCGAGGAGCACGCGCTGCGCCGGATCATCACCGGGCTGGTGCGGCTCAACGCGACGCTGCCCCTGGCTCCGGCCGAGCTCGAGGAGGGCAGGGCCTTACAAGCGAAGTTGCAGCGGGCGCTGCAGGCCGCCGGGTCGCTGCTGGGCGGTGGGTCGGAGGAGCCGGACGAGGCGGCCCTCGATGCGGCTCGGGTCGCGCACCTGCGCGCCCTTGGCTCACAGGCCCGGGAGCGTCTCGATCGAGGCGCCGAGCCATCTGAGGTGGTCGCCTCGATTGATGCGGCCTTCACCCTGCGGCTTGCATCCTTCGTCGGGCTCGCGATCGCGGCCAACTCCCTGCTGCTCCTCGGCCGCGATCCGCTCCCCGACGATCGCCTGGCGATCTCGCTCGGCGGCGAGGCCGCCCCCGCCGCGCCGAGCCCTGTGGGCCAGGCCGCGCTTCTCGCGCGCCGGCGCCTGCATCTCGGCTCGGCCCGGCTGCAGGACTCGGCGCGCGCCGCGATCGGGATCGCGGCGGCCGTGATCATCGCGGGGGTAGCCGATGTGAGCCACGGGTTCTGGGTAGTGCTCGCGACCCTGATGGTGCTCCGCTCGAACGCGCTCGGCACCGGCCGAACCGCGATCGAAGCCGTGGGAGGCACGACGGTCGGCTTCCTGATCGGGTCGGCGCTGATGCTGTTGATCGGTGCCGGCGAGGTCGGCCTGTGGATCGCGCTTCCGCTCGGCGCCTTCCTCGCCGCCTACGCCGGCCCGGCGATCAACTTCATCGCCGGCCAGGCCGCGTTCGCCCTGTTCGTGATCGTGCTCTTCAACCTCGTTCAGCCGGTTGGCTGGGAGGTCGGTCTGATCCGGCTCGAGACTGTCGCGATCGGGGCCGGCGTCAGCCTGCTCGCCGGGGTCCTGCTCTGGCCGCGCGGGGCCCTGCCGCTGATCGGCGCCACCGCCGCGGAGGCCTACCGGACGGCCGCCCGTTACCTCGATGCGGCGCTCCGCGGCGGCCGCGACGCGGCTACCGATGAGCGCCGGGACCTTGCCTACGACTCCCTCCTGCTGACCGCCGATGCCCTTGCCCAGCACCGGACCGAGCCGGGCGTGCACCTCAGCGCTTCACAGCGGATGGCCCTGCTTGACGGGCCGCGGATCGTCAACGCCGTCGCCGACGGCATCCGCGTCGTCGATCAGCTGTTCCCGGGGACGATGCCCGCCAGCCCCGCGCTCGATCGCGCCGGTCAGGCGCTCGTTGCGCGGCTCGAGACGGTCGCCGGGGAGATCGGGGATCGAGGCGCCCGCCCGAGCGTTGATCCTGCGCCTGCCGCTGACCTCGACGGCGCGCCGCGGGCGGAGGTTGTCGCCGGCGTCCGCGACTGGGTGCGCGGCAGCGAGCCAGAGCCCGCAGCCGGGGGCGCCGGGCCCTTGCAGTTGGTCTGGCGCCGCGACTGGCTCAAGTTCACGGCCGAGGAGCTGGCGGTGGTCGAGGGCTACGCCCACGAGGCGGCGCCGACCCTCTCGCTGCCCTGGTATAGGCGCTGAGCTCAGCCGCCCCCGGGGAGCCGGATTCGCAAGCCCCCGGCCTCCTCGAGGATCGGGCGCAGCAGCGCGTAGGTGAGCCAGAGACCGAGCGCGAACAGGGGCAGCCCGGTGACCACTCGTGCCGCCGCCAGTGGTGCCACGGCGTCGGTCAGAAACAGTGGCAGTTGGATCGCCAGCCGGAGGCCGAACAGGCCGACCCAGATCCAGCTTGCCCGCGAGTAGGCGCGACGACGGTCGCGGTCGCTGTACCAGCTCTCGCCCTCCCCGGTCAGCTTCGAGAGGAAGAAGCCGATCAGCGGCCGCCGAATTCCGATCGAGATCAGGTAGGCGGTGAGCCAGGCCACATTGATCAGGATCCCGGGGAGGAAGAAGGTGCTGGCGTCGCCGGTCCGGGCGGCCACGAACGCCCCGAGCGCGACGCCGACCAACCCCGAGATCGCGAACTGAGTCGACTCCCCTCGGATCAGTCTTACGGCGGTCAGGGTGGCGCTGATCGCCAGCGCGACGATCGCGCCGAGGGCGACATCCTGATCCGATGCGGTCCATACCACGGTGAAGGCGATGAAGGGCAGCGTCGCCTCGGCTACGCCGAGCTTTCCGCCGACGGCCTCCGCCAGGGGCACGCCCTCGTTGGGGACCTCAGGGTCGTGATGCCCGATCTCGTTGTCTCCGCCTGGGGCCACCTCTGCGACGATAGCTACCCGGCGCCGGCGCCCCCGCCCGCGCAGTTGACGGACCAGAAAGAGGATCGCTTGAGTACGACCACAGCAGCGGCTGACCTCTACGAGCTCCCACAGGAGTTCCGCGACCTGCGCGAGACGATCGCCGCGCTCGCCCGTGAGCAGATCGCGCCTCGTGCCGCCGAGATCGACCGCGAGGATAAATACCCATGGGACATCCGTGAGCTACTCGCCTCCCACGACATCCTCGCGCTGCCCTTCCCGGAAGCGTACGGCGGCACCGGCACCGGCACGCTGATGCTGCAGGTGGGAGTTGAGGAGATCGCCAAGGTCTCGGCCTCCTGCGCCCTGATCCTGATGGTCCAGGAGCTGGGCACCCTGCCGATCCAGCTGTTCGGATCGGACGAGCTCAAGCAGCGCCTGCTGCCGAGATGCGCCAGCGGCGAGCTCTCCCCGGCCTTCGCTCTGAGCGAGCCGGACGCCGGCTCCGATCCGGCGGCGATGAGGACGACCGCGGTGGCCGATGGTGATGAGTGGGTCCTGAACGGGACCAAGAACTGGATCACCAACGCCGGCGTCGCCGACTTCTACGTCGTCTTCGCCATCACCGACACGGACGCCGGTCGGATCACCGCGTTCGTGGTCGAGTCCGACCGCGACGGGTTCTCCGTGCCCAGCTTCGAGCACAAGCTCGGCATTCACGGCTCCCCGACCGGGCAGCCCGTGCTGGCGGATGTCCGGGTTCCGGCCGCCAATGTGATCGGCGAGGTCGGTCGCGGGCTGGGAGTGGCGCTTGGCACCCTCGAGAGGACCCGGCTGGGCGCGGCCGCGCAGGCGGTGGGTCTGGCTCAGGGAGCGACGGACTACGCGGTCGGGTACGCCAAGGAGCGGCAGGCGTTCGGGAAGCCGATCATCGAGCTACAGGGTCTGCAGTGGAAGCTTGCCGACATGCAGACCAAGACGGCCGCGGCTCGTGAGCTGCTCTACAAGGCGTGCGCGATGGCCGATCGCGGCGCCGAACAGCTCGCGCTGTACACGTCGATGGCGAAGCTGTTCGCCTCCGACGTCGCGATGGAGGTGACGATCGAGGCCGTGCAGGTTCTGGGTGGCTACGGCTATGTCAACGAGTACCCCGTCGAGCGCATGATGCGCGATGCGAAGATCACCCAGATCTACGAGGGGACGAACGAGATCCAGCGCGTGGTGATCGGTCGTCACCTGGCCGCCTAGCACGCGCGGCCGGCTGCTGCCGCTCAGATGATGGTCAGCTTGTTCTGATCCTCGGCGTCGATCTTTACGTTGACCGTGGCGCCGGGCTGCATCTGGCCCACCTGGAGACGGCTGATCACCTGGGTGTGGGTGACCTGATAGCTGAAGCCGCCGGAGCTGACGGTCAGATCGAACTCGACGTTCGGGTTCTCGTTCATCGTCACCCCGGTATCGCGGATCGCACCGATCACGGCGCTGCCGTCGCGGGAGTTGGGGTCCTGGGTGAGCTGCGAGGCGCTCATCTGTTTTTGCGCATCGGCCAGCGCGTCCTTGCTCTGGCTGATCATCTCACCGAAGCCCGGCCGCGGGTTGTCCTTGTTGATCTGCTTGGCCGTCTTGGTCATGTCACGGAGGTCCTTGAACATGCCCATGGGCGTGCTCCTTTCGGCTGCTGATCTTGGGCCGCGCCGAACCTACTCCTGTCTGCGGCGGCGCGCAGGCCCGGCGGGGCGCGGTGGCGTCGGGCGGGGTTGCAAGGATCGGGAGCGATGGCCCGAGCGAGAAGCATCTTCGTCTGTGGGGAGTGCGGTCACGAGGCCCTGGCCTGGGCCGGCCAGTGTGCGGGCTGTGAGGCCTGGAACACGCTCACCGAGCAGCCCTTCGAGCCCTCGGCCCCCGCGGCGTCCGCGGGCTCCCGCGCGCGGCCCGGCCGGGGCCGGCGCCGCGCCGCGCCGCGCTCGACCCCCCTGCGGGAGGTGGAGACGCCGAACGAGGCGCGCATCCTCTGCGGGATCGCTGAGTTCGATCGGGTGCTCGGCGGCGGTCTGGTGCCCGGCTCCCTGGTCTTGCTCGGAGGCGCCCCGGGGATCGGCAAGAGCACGATCACCGCGATGGCGCTGGGCCGGCTCTGTTCGGCCGCTCGCCGTGTCCTGTACGTGACCGGCGAGGAGTCGGCGGCGCAGGTACGGATGCGGGCCGAGCGCCTCGGAGCCGGCGCGCTGGACGTGCCGGCGCTGGCCGAGACCGATCTCGAGGCCGTGATCGCAGCGATCGAGGCCGAGCGCCCGGAGGTCTGCGTGGTCGACTCGGTGCAGACGATGCAGGCCCCTGGGCTGACCGGGACCCCGGGCTCGGTGGCGCAGGTGCGGGCGGTGGCCGCCGGGCTTGCCGAGGTCAGCAAGCGGACCGGGACGGCGCTGATCCTCGTCGGCCACGTAACCAAGGACGGTTCGGTCGCCGGCCCGCGTGTGCTCGAGCATCTGGTCGACTGTGTACTGCTCTTCGAGGGGGAGCGCGAGCGCAGCTATCGGACGCTGAGGGCGCTCAAGAACCGCTTTGGCGCGACCAGCGAGGTCGGCGTATTCGAGATGCGTTCGGGCGGTCTGGTCGAGGTCGAGGACCCCTCCGCCCGGTTCGTCGCGGAGGCAACCGCCGCCGCGGGCTCTGTCGTGCTCTGCGCCATGGAGGGAACCCGGCCGCTGCTGGTTGAGGTCCAAGCCCTGGTTGCGCCGACCGAGCTGGTGCCGCCGCGCCGGACAGCCAACGGCATCGACCGCAACCGCCTCGCGATGATCCTCGCGGTGCTTGGGCGTCATGCCGGCGTCCAGGTGGGGACCGCTGACGTCTTCGTCAATGTCGCGGGGGGAATCCGCGTGGACGAGCCGGGCGCGGACCTCGCCATAGCTCTGGCGCTCGTCTCGGCGCGCAGTGGGCAGCCGCTGCTCAGCGCTGACGGCCGGCCGCTTGCCTGCTTCGGAGAGGTCGGGCTGACCGGTGAGCTGCGCCACGTCGCCCATCCGGAGCGGCGGGTCGCGGAGGCGACCAAGTTCGGGTTGGAGCCGGTGCTGGCGCCGCCGTCGGGCGAGCGGATCGTCGGCCTGAGCCCGGTTGCGACCCTGCGCGCGGCGATCAAACGGGCGCGGAGCAGCTCGGGCGCCTCCGCGGGGGCGAACGCCCCGGTGGCGGATGCCGCCTAGCACGCCGCCGCCGGGCTGACGGCGGCCATTCCGAGTCCTCCAGTCGGGATTTGGCGGCAGGCGTGCGCGGGCGGGTCTCTGCCATAGTTCTCAGCCCTGATGGCGCCTGCTTCCTGGGATGAACACATAGACCCGCCGGCGCGTCAGGACCCGCGAATGCTGAAAGCGCTCGACTCGGTGGCACCGGGCGGCGCTCT